>JAFVER010000058.1 GCA_017475925.1 Anaerovibrio sp.
AAATATTTTTCTGCATATTTATATTTTACACTAAGGGCGCAGTCTTGTGGGGCTGCGTTCTTATTTTTTTGCATAGAAAAGGGGCATCGCAACTATTTTTTTATTAGTGCGACAGCCCCATAAGTTATCATTTATTTGTTTTTTTGACTTTTTGCTTGCATTTTTTTCAAAAAGGATTTATTATAATACCCGGGGTTAGCACTCAAAGAAAAAGAGTGCTAACAAATGAATTATGTAAAATCTTTTAGGAGGCGTATAAATATGATTAAACCATTAGGAGACAGGGTTGTCATTGAAGTAGCAGAGGCTGAGACTAAAACAGCTAGCGGTATCATTTTGGCTGATACTGCCAAGGAAAAGCCTATGAAGGGTACTATCGTGGCAGCTGGTCCTGGTTCAGTGGACAAAGACGGCAACCGTATCAACATGGAGGTTAAGGTTGGCGATGTTGTTCTGTATTCCAAGTACGCTGGTACTGAGGTAAAAATTGATGGTAAGGATTACCTGATTGTTCGCCAGAGTGATATTTTGGGTATTGTTGAGTAATATTACCGGATTTCCGGTTAATCATAATAAAAATTGGAGGCAAGTATAATGGCAAAGCAGATTTTATTTGATGAAGAAGCTCGTCGCGCTTTGGAAAAAGGCGTTGACGCATTGGCAAATGCTGTAAAGGTTACCCTTGGTCCAAAGGGCCGTAATGTAGTATTGGATAAGAAGTTTGGTGCACCTACCATTACCAATGATGGTGTTACTATTGCCCGTGATATTGATTTGGAGGATCCATTTGAGAATATGGGTGCCCAGCTGGTTCGTCAGGTTGCAACCAAGACCAACGATATTGCCGGTGATGGTACTACTACCGCTACTCTTTTGGCACAGGCTATGATTCATGAGGGTATGCGCAATGTAGCTGCCGGGGCAAATCCTATGGTATTGAAGAAGGGTATCGAAAAGGCTGTAAAGGCTTTGGTTGATGAGCTTCATAAGGTATCCAAGCCAGTTGAGTCTCAGAAGGCTATTGCTCAGGTTGCTACCGTATCCTCCAGTGATGAGGAAATCGGTAAGTATATTGCTGACGCTATGGAAAAGGTTGGCAAGGAAGGCGTTATTACCGTTGAGGAATCCAAGGGAATGGAAACCAGCCTTTCTGTTGTAGAGGGTATGCAGTTTGACCGTGGCTACATTTCCCCTTATATGGTTACTGATACCGATAAGATGGAAGCTGTTATGAATGACCCATTCATCCTTATCACCGATAAGAAGATTTCTTCTGTAAACGATATACTCCCAATTCTGGAGCAGGTTGTTAAGATGGGCAAGGAGCTGGTTATTATTGCTGAAGACCTTGATGGTGAGGCATTGGCTACCATCGTTGTAAACAAGCTCCGTGGTACCTTTAAGGCATTGGCTGTAAAGGCTCCTGGCTTTGGCGACCGTCGCAAGGCTATGCTGGAGGATATTGCCATTCTTACCGGTGGCCAGCTTATTTCCGAGGAGTTGGGCCGCAAGCTGGATAGCGTAACTCTTGAAGACCTTGGTCATGCCCGTCAGGTACATTCCTCCAAGGAAAATACCACTATTGTTGATGGTATGGGCGATAAGGATGCTATTAAGTCCCGTATTGAGCAGATTAAGAAGCAGATTGCTGATACTACCTCTGACTTTGATAAGGAGAAGCTGCAGGAGCGTTTGGCTAAGCTCTCCGGCGGTGTAGCTGTTATTGAAATCGGTGCTGCTACTGAGGTAGAAATGAAGGACAAGAAGCTCCGTGTAGAGGATGCTCTCCATGCTACCCGGGCCGCTGTAGAGGAAGGCATTGTAGCCGGTGGTGGTACTACCTTCATCGATATCATGCATGTTCTTGATACCATTGAGGCTGAGGGTGACGTAAAGACCGGTATTAATATCGATCGTCGGGCTAATGAGGAGCCTGTTCGACAGATTGCCAACAATGCCGGCATGGAAGGCTCTCTAGTGGTTGATCAGGTAAAGAACAGCAAATTTGGTGTTGGCTATGATGCTTATAACGATGCCTATGTTGATATGATTGCCAATGGTATTGTTGACCCTGCCAAGGTTACCCGTTCTGCATTGCAGAATGCTGCCAGCATTGCAGCAATGGTTCTTACCACTGAGACTCTGGTTGCTGACAAGCCAGCTCCAGAGGGTGCTGGTAACCCAATGGGCGGTGCCGGCGGAATGGGCGGTATGCCTGGCATGATGTAAGGCGTGTATAACACTTGACTTACAAATACTAATATACTAAAATATGTACCGTGATTTTGGCCTTCGGGTCAATATCACGGTATATTTATATTTTTGAAGTCTCTATGTTCATGTTTTTGAAAGAACAGTTTGTTCTAGCGCATGGCCTTGTTGAATTCAGTGCATTGCCACTATGATATTTTGACAAGGTGACGAGGAAGAGGTTGTCGATTTATCAGCGGATGCCTCTCGGCTTGCCGGTCGTTAAGATGCTGTGAAAGCTGTCAGGTGACTGACAGGACAAAGCGGTATTTGGGCAGAGCAGGGGACTTCCAGTTTTGATTGGAGGTTTTTTTATGTGCGGTATTGTTGGCTACATTGGCAAGAAGCAGGCGGCACCCTTTTTGATTGAAGGGCTTACCAAGCTGGAATATCGGGGATATGATTCAGCCGGTATTGCCGTATTAAATGATGAAATTATCTGTGTTGAAAAATCTGTAGGCAGGTTGGCGGCCCTGGAGGAAAAAATTGCGGGAAAGACTCCAGAGGGCCTTGTGGGCATTGGTCACACCCGTTGGGCTACCCATGGACGTCCTTCGGACACCAATTCCCATCCTCATACTGATTGCCATGGTGATTTTGCCGTGGTGCACAACGGCATTATTGAAAATTACATGGAGTTAAAGGAAGACCTTATTTCCAAGGGCCATGTTTTTAAATCAGAAACTGACACAGAGGTTTTGCCACATTTGCTGGAGGAAGTATATAACGGTGATTTTGAGGCCTCGGTTCGTGAGGTGTTAAAGCGTATAGAGGGCTCTTATGCCATTGTATTTATGTCCAAGCAGGACCCGGACAAGCTGATTTGTACCAAGCAGGACAATCCACTGGTTATTGGCTTGGGGGAGGAAGAAAATTTCATCGCTTCGGATATACCGGCAATTATTTCCCATACCCGCCGTACTTATATTGTAAACGATGGTGAGCTGGCTGTAGTCAAGGGAGATTCTGTATGGATTACCAACAGCCTTGGAGAACCGGTTACCAAGAAGGTGTTTGAGGTAAACTGGAATGCAGAGGCGGCTGAAAAGGGTGGCTACGAGCATTTCATGCTGAAGGAAATTCATGAGCAGCCAAAGGCAGTCCGTGATACCTTGTCTTCAAGAATCAACAAGGATAATTCGGCAGTGGTTCTCGAGGAGCTGAACTGGAGCGAGGAATACGTCAATTCCTTCTCCAAGGTGTTCATTGTAGCCTGTGGTACAGCATATCATGCCGGATTGGTTGGAAAATATTATATCGAGCGTATGGCCCGTGTATCAGTTGAAGTGGATATTGCATCGGAGTTCCGTTATCGTCAGCCAATTATTGATGATAATACCCTTACTATTGTGGTAAGTCAGTCTGGTGAAACAATTGATACCCTGGCAGCGTTGAAGGAAGCAAAACGCCTTGGCTCAAAAACATTGGCCGTTACCAATGTTGTGGGCTCGTCCATTGCCAGGGAGGCTGATCAGGTTATTTATACCTGGGCTGGGCCGGAGATTGCTGTGGCCTCAACTAAGGCATATACTACTCAGTTAATTGTGATGTTCCTGTTGGGAGCCTATATGGCTGGGCTCAGGGGCACTGTGGCACCTCGTCGTATGAAGGAGCTTCTTACCATGCTGAGAAATATTCCGGCTCAGATTAATGAAACTCTGGAGGATGTGGAGCCAATTAAGGTTTTTGCCAAGAAATATGGCTTCAACAATGATGTATTCTTTATTGGCCGTGCTCTGGACTACGAGGTAGCATTGGAGGGCTCACTGAAATTAAAGGAAATTTCCTATATTCATGCAGAGGCCTATGCTGCCGGCGAGCTGAAGCATGGGACCTTAGCCCTTATTACTCAGGGGGTACCAGTGGTTGCACTGGCTACGCAAAAGAGTGTTTATGATAAGACTCTCAGCAATATTAAGGAAGTAAAGGCCAGAGATGCAGTGGTTATCGGTATTGCAGCAGCTGGTGACACAGAGCTGACTAAATATGCTGACCATGTAATATTTGTGCCGCGTACGGATGAGCTCTTGATTCCTTTGCTTGCGGTATTGCCGTTACAGCTCCTTAGCTATTATACAGCGATTACTCGTGGAGCAGATGTAGACAAACCAAGAAATCTTGCAAAATCTGTAACGGTAGAATAATACATATGAAGGCCCAGAGGGATGATAGTCATTTCTTTGGGTCTTTTTTTTCGTAGCTGCCGGTGTTGTAATGCTTGAAATTACAATCAGTCAATGGTAATATGTAAATAGTATAATTATGTCAGGGAGCTTTGTTATATGCAGATTTCAAGCAGATTTACCATAGCTGTGCATGTTCTGATTGCGATAGAGACCTTTAAGGACTCTTATAAGATAACCAGTGATTTCCTTGCCTCCAGTGTAAATGTCAATCCGGTGGTAATCAGGCGGCTTATACAGCAGCTAAAAAAGGCCAATATAATTACGGTAAAACGAGGAAGTGGAGGGGCGGATATTGGTCGGCCTTTGAAGGATATAACTCTGTTGGATGTTTACCGTGCTGTTGAGCCGGTGGAAAATGGTGAGTTATTCCATTTTCATGAAAAGCCAAATGTAAAATGTCCAGTGGGCAGAAATATTCATAATATAATGGACAAACGCCTTAGGGAAATCCAGGCAGCTATGGAAGAAAAGATGCGCTCTATTACGGTAGAGGCTGTTGTAAATGATGCAAAAAAAATAATTTAAAAAATATTGGTTGTAATGCTTGACATTACAACCAATATTTTTTATAATAGTTGTATCAACAAACATTACAACAGATATGCAAATGGAGGAATTGAAAATGTCAAATTATTCAAAGGTAACAGTAGCAGATGATGCAAGAGTGGAGCTTCATGATGAGTTAGGACTGACCGGTGCAGAAATAAGTGTGAACAATCTGCCGGCAGGTGCCAGTGTTCCTTTTGTTCATTCCCATAAGAAGAACGAGGAAATTTACATCATTTTGTCTGGCAAGGGTAAAGCTGTTGTGGATGGTGACACTATTGAATTGGCAAAGGGGGATTTAATCCGAATTGCCCCGGCCGGCAGGAGACAGTTCTTTGCCGCAGCTGACTCAGGCATTAGCTATGTGTGCATACAGGTTAAGGCTGGTTCCTTGGAAGAATATACTGCTGATGACGCAGTAATGTAAAATAATGTTTTGTACAAAAAGCCTTCGGAGCAGCAGCCTTCGGAGGCTTTTTGCCGCTTTGTATATTACAGGGTAAAGAAATTATTTTTAGATATTTGACGCTGTCAACGTGGAAGGATGGTAAGGCTGATGGAAAAAGATTTTGCCCAGGAGCAACGGTTGGATATACTGTTGGATGCCTTTATGGATGAATTACTTCAACAGGGGGACCGGCAAAAGCCTTACAGTATTACTGAAAAGCGTCAGCTGCTACGCTCATTGATGAATATCCGAAGGCCCGGCAGCATGTCGAAGGAGCTACTTTCAGTGCAGGATAAATATTTAAAATCTATAATTGAACAAAAAGGAATTGTGCGGCTTTCTGATATTCCTGTTATGCGGGATGGGATTTCTATATGGCAGGGAGATATTACCAGATTGGCAGTAGATGCTATCGTAAATGCGGCCAATAGTCAGATGCTGGGGTGCTTTGTTCCATTGCATACCTGCATAGATAATTGTATTCATACCTTTGCGGGAGTACAGCTGCGAGGTGAATGCTATCGCCAAATGAACCGGTTGAAGGAAAAATATGGCAGTAATTATGAACAGCCTACCGCAGTACCTTTGTTGACAGATGGATATAATTTACCGGCAAAAAAGATTATTCATGTGGTGGGTCCAATAGTTGTGAATGCTTTAACAAAGGACTTAGAGGATGCTTTGGCGATGTGCTATAAAAATGTTTTGGATATGTGCAGGGATAATGGGCTGCGAAGCGTGGCTTTTTGCTGTATTTCAACGGGGGTATTTCATTTTCCCAATAAGCGGGCGGCGGAAATCGCTACGGAAACGGTATCTGCATGGATTAAGGCTCACCCCGGACAATTAGAGCGGGTGATTTTCAATGTCTTTAAGGATGAAGACCGAAGCTATTATGAGCAGCTTATATAGTAATAAAAATTGTCTATAGATAAAGGGGGAGCAGCCTTGTTTATTACCAGGAGGAAAATGCTAAAGGCGACAGGTGAACGAAGGGAGCAGCTTAATCGTCTGGAAAAAGAATTGAATACGGCCGACGCAATCATTATTGGTGCCGGAGCAGGGCTGTCTACTTCGGCTGGCTTTATATACAACGGTGAACGGTTTGAACGATACTTTTTCGATTTTGCAGAAAAATATGGCATAAAAGATATGTATTCCGGTGGATTTTATCCCTTTCCCACCGATAAAATCCGTTGGGCATGGTGGGCAAGGAACATTTATTATAATCGGTATGCTGATGCGCCAAAGCCAACCTACAAAATTCTTTATGAACTTGTGAAAAATAAAAATTATTTTGTCATTACCACCAATGTGGATCACCAATTCCAAAAGGCTGGTTTTGATAAAAAGAGGCTTTTCTACACCCAGGGGGATTATGGGCTGTTTCAAAGTGTTGCCCCGACCAATCAAAGAACCTATGACAACGAGGAATGGGTTATGAAGGCCATGGCGGCTCAGGGCTTTGTAAAAGACATTGATGGTGTGTTTCAGGTGCCGGAGGATAGAAAAATTATCATGGAGCTGCCATCGGAGCTTATCCCTAAATGCCCGGACGATGGCTCGGCTGTAACAACCAATCTGCGGGCTGATGATTCGTTTGTGGAGGATGAGGGCTGGCATCGTGCTTCAGCTGCTTATGGAAGTTTTTTGCAGGAGCACAAAGGGAAGCATGTGCTGTTTCTGGAATTAGGCGTGGGCTTTAATACCCCGGGAATAGTTAAATATCCATTTTGGCAGATGACCATGGACAATGAGCAGGCAGTTTACGCCTGCATAAATTACGGTGAATCCTTTTGCCCACCGGAGCTTGCTGAAAGAAGCATCTGCATTGATGGCGATATAGGCGATATTTTAGTGCAGCTGAGGTGAATGAAGACCGATAAATAAATAATTTTTCTTGTTTGACAATACCTGGTTATTGTACTAATATAGTAGCAATATCTTTAGCCGTGACGGTTTTGGCGGCTTGAGAAATCAAAAAAATTATAGAAAAGAAGGGATTATGTTGGCATTCTATTTTGACGAACCTTCCCACACCTTTGGTGAGTATTTATTGGTTCCAGGTTATTCATCTGACAAGTGTATTCCGGCGAATGTTTCCTTGCGGACACCGTTGGTAAAGTTTAAGAAGGGTGAAGAGCCCAAAATTTCCATGAATATTCCAATGACGTCAGCTATTATGCAGGCTGTTTCTAATGATACCATGGCCATAGCCCTGGCCCGGGAGGGCGGTGTGTCATTTATCTATGGCTCCCAGTCAATAGAAGATGAGGCTGCGATGGTTGCCAGAGTAAAGAACTATAAATCCGGCTTTGTCAGCAGTGATTCCAATATAAAACCTACTACTACCCTGGGTGAGATACTTGAGCTGAAGGAAAAAACCGGCCATTCTACTATGGCAGTTACTGAGAATGGTGAGCCTACCGGCAAGCTTCTTGGCATTGTAACCAGCCGTGATTATCGGATCACCCGTATGTCAATGGATACTCAGGCCGGCGAATTTATGACCCCGTTTGAAAAGCTTATTTACGCTGGTGCAAATACAACATTGTCAGAGGCCAATGACCTTATCTGGGAGCATAAGCTGAATATGCTGCCACTGGTAGATGATAATCAGCGTCTATTGTATATGGTTTTCCGTAAGGATTATACAGACAATAAGGAAAATGAGCTTGAGCTTATTGACAGCAAGAAGCGCTATATTGTAGGTGCTGGTATTAATACCCGCGACTATGCAGAAAGAGTTCCTGCCCTTCTGGAAGCCGGTGCTGATGTGCTGTGCATTGATTCCTCTGAGGGCTTTTCTGAGTGGCAGCGTATTACTCTAAAGTATATCCATGAGCATTTTGGCGAGGATGTAAAGGTTGGAGCCGGTAATGTAGTGGACCGTGACGGGTTTATGTTTTTGGCAGAGGCCGGAGCGGACTTTATCAAAGTAGGCATAGGTGGCGGCTCTATCTGTATTACCCGTGAGACCAAGGGCATTGGCCGTGGTCAGGCAACGGCATTGATTGATGTATGCAAGGCCCGTGATGAATACTATCAAAAGACTGGTGTATATATTCCGGTATGCTCTGATGGCGGTATCGTGCATGATTACCACATGACTCTGGCCTTGGCCATGGGAGCAGATTTTATGATGCTGGGACGGTATTTCTCCCGTTTCGATGAAAGCCCTAGTGATAAGATTAAGGTTAATGGCAACTATTATAAGGAATATTGGGGTGAAGGCTCTAACCGGGCCCGTAACTGGCAGCGGTATGACCTTGGTGGTGCCAAGAAGCTGTCCTTTGAGGAGGGAGTTGACTCCTATGTACCTTATGCCGGGTCTTTAAAGGACAATGTCGGTGTGACCCTGAATAAAATTCGTTCTACCATGTGTAACTGTGGTGCATTAACCATTCCAGAGCTTCAGCAGAAGGCCCGCTTGACCTTGGTTTCTGCTACAAGTATTGTGGAAGGTGGCTCCCACGACGTAATTTTACGTGACAAGTTCACTCGTACCAATATATAAATCAAATGACAAGATGGCGCACTTTTTAACAGGTGCGCCATTTTTGTAACAGCACTTAGGGCATGGTGATTAATTCCATTCGTTCATTTTCACAGGCATTGACCCTGCGCTAATGAGCGCTAAGGCTTTACCCGATTAAAATTCAGTGGGAGCCTTAGTGCCTGTTAGTGTAGGGTAAATATCAGCTGGTTTTCACATATTTTTCAAAATATGGTATTATCATATAGCTTGATATATACATTAACTAAATTTATTAGAAGTTTAAAGATTTTACTCAAACTTCTCATATAGATATATAGGTAAAATCAAGGTAGTATGCCTAAACTTAGTGTACACAAATAGTGTACACACGCCCTGACATGAAATCTAAGAACATCTTCGTATTGCAGACTTGATTTACTAAGATTTCATTGTATAAGCAGACATTAACCCCTTCTGTCACTTCGTGACATCTCCCCCAAGGGAGACAAGCTCATCTTTTCTTATAGGCTAATGTCGGTAACTTCATTCTCCTTGCCTCCCCATGGGGAGGTGGTTGTAAAATGAGACTTATTCAGCGGAAGCTTTGAGCTCTGCTGAAGTTTAGTCGAATTAATCCTATGCAGTACAGGTGCTTAGCTCCCTCTAAAATGAGTGAGCATTAGCACCTGTTAGCATAGGCCATGGCAACCGGAGGGGGTGTAGCGCAAGCATTCTGCGTTAGGCATTCACCTGGCATAAATGCATCAATTATGCATGTGGGAAGTTTGGGGCTTTTATTAAGCAATGTTTATTTACATATGGGGTGAATTGTAGTGCGTGTACTGCTGGCAGAGGATGATATAAAGCTGGGTAAGCTCACCCAGTATATGCTGGAAAAGGATGGTATATCTACTGAATGGGTAACCACTGGTGACATGATATATGATTGTGCCATGTACGAGGATTATGATGTGCTGATTTTGGACTGGATGATGCCCAATGAAACTGGGGTAGAAGCCTGTAAACGGCTGCGAGCCAACGGATACCAAAGGGCCATACTGTTGCTTACTGCCCGGGATGCTGTGGAGGATCGGGTGACTGGACTTGATGCAGGGGCCGATGACTACCTGGTAAAGCCCTTTGAATTTTCCGAGTTAATGGCAAGACTCAGAGCGCTTAGCCGTCGCAGCAGTCAGAAAATCCAACAGGATATAATGGAGGTTGGTGGTTTCACGCTGGACCGAACCTCCAAGCTGCTTTTAAAGGGTGAGCAGGAGATTCAGCTTTCGCCCAGAGAATTTCAGATATTTGATTTGTTGGTGCAGAACATGGGAATTGTTGTGCCACGGGAAATCATTTTGGATCGTATATGGGGAATCGAGTCTGATGTAAGCTCCAATAATATTGATTCCTACGTAAAGCTTATCCGAAAAAAGCTGGATGTGGCTGATGGAGGAATTGTTATCAGCACGATTAGAGGTGTTGGCTATAAACTGGAAACCAAATAAACTCCATATCAGGGGAGTGTTTTCTCTTAGCCGTATGCGCCTGACAGCGGCTTACTCCCTGCTGATGTTTGGCTTGTTTATCATAATCATATTTTTGGCTCATCAAACCATGGAATGGGCAGTAACCTCAGAACAGGCAAGGGAACTGTCGGAAATGGTTCATTCAGTGTCGGAAACTGAATCCGCCATGATAAGAAATGGTGTTTATATCGGTGGCGATGATTTGGGGAAACGTGAGCGAATGTTTTTTTATACCTATGACCGCAGTGGACGTCTGCAGAATTATTCCCGGGCACCGGAGCGGATTGAAGAGGATGTGCTGGAGGTAATAAAGCAGGGGGAGGTGCCGGTGGATGATGTGGCGGTATTCGTTCAGCGGGAGGATGCCGAAAAGCCTAACGTTTTAATGATGACCTCCTGTGATGTCCGGCTTACTACCGGCGAAAAAATCGGCATGGTATATTTAGGCAAGGATGTCTCGGCGCTGTACAAGGGCATAAAAAAGGCTACATATTTTTATGGCGGAATTTCCTTTGTAGCACTGTTGACGGCTATTATGCTGGGGCATGTTGTATCTGGACGGGTAGTTGACAATATGCAGAAGGCATACTACAAGCAACGGCAGTTTGCGGCAGATGCTTCCCACGAGCTTAGAACACCACTTAGTGTTATTATGGCGTCGGCTGATTTGCTGGGAAATGACCCATCCATTGAGTCACCTTTTTTGAAGCAGGTTATTGCTGATTTAAAGGATGAAGTAAAAAAAATGTCCAATTTGGTTGGCTCCCTTTTGCAAATAGCCCGTTCTGACAACAATGCTGAGCCAATGAATATTCACGAGTTTAACCTTGTAGAGACCATGGCACAGCTGGTACGAAAAATGCAGCCCCTGGCGGAAAAAAAGTCCATTGAGCTCACTATGAGCAGCACTGGAGAGGTGCCATATAGTGGTGATGAGCAAAAAATCCAGCAGCTTATGCTGATATTGGTGGATAATGCAATAAAGTACACCCCAGATGGTGGCAGGGTGGTGCTTTCCTATGATGGAAGAAAGGGAAATAGTGTATTTTTTTCTGTAAAGGACAATGGTATTGGAATAGCCAGGGAAAATGTGGAAAAGCTGTTTGAGCGGTTTTTCCGGGTTGACAAGGCCCGTTCACGCTCCATGGGGGGGAATGGCTTAGGCTTGGCTATTGCCAAGAGCCTCGTGGAAGCCCATCATGGTAAAATTGATGTTGAAAGTGAGCTGGGTAAGGGGACAACCTTTAAGGTGATGTTAAAGAATATGTAACAGCTCCACAGGGCATGTGGGGCTGTTATTTAATGAAAAGTCAAAAAGTCTAAAAATAAATTGACTTTTTGACTTTTTCATTTATAATAAGCTTAGAAAGAAAAATACTTCCGTAAAGCTCAGGATTTATTCGACTAATATTCAGTGGGAGGGATATATATGGAACAGGAAAAATATACTCAACGAGTTTTAAATACGCTACAGTCAGCCCAGCAAAATGCGGCTCTTCATTATCATCAGGAGATTGGCTCCCTGCATGTTTTGTTGGCACTGTCTCAGGAGCCGGAAGGTCTTTTGGAAACTATTTTCCAGGAATTAGGTGTTGACCTTGGAATGTTTCGGACAAGCCTTGAGGCTGCGCTGAGAAAAATCCCCAGTGTAAAAGGACAGGACAGACTTACTATGAGCGTTGAGCTGGGGCGGGTTATGGCAAAGGCCGAGCAGCTGGCACAAAAGCTGGGAGATTCCTATATCAGCACAGAGCATATTTTATGGGCCATTTGCACCGATGGGGGCGAGGAGGCTCAGGACATATGCAAAAGCTTTGGCATAACTGGCAACAAGCTGGAACGCTCCATAAAGAAAAATCGTAAGGAAAATGTAAATTCAGCTAATCCTGAGGACAGCTATCAGGCCCTGGAAAAATATGGTCGGGACCTTACTCAGGTGGCAAGACAGGGAAAGCTTGATCCGGTGATTGGCCGTGATGAGGAAATAAGACGTACAATTGAAATATTGTCCCGCCGGACTAAAAATAATCCGGTGCTTATTGGTGAACCGGGTGTAGGAAAAACCGCCATTGTTGAGGGCCTGGCCCGTCGGATTGTGGCTGGTGATGTACCGGAGTCCTTAAAAAGCAAGACACTGTATTCGTTGGATATGGGAGCGCTTATTGCCGGTGCCAAGTATCGTGGCGAATTTGAGGAAAGGCTGAAAGCTGTATTAAATGAAGTAGTAAAATCCGATGGTCAGATTCTGCTCTTTATTGATGAGGTTCACACTGTAGTGGGAGCCGGTGCTTCCGAGGGCTCCATGGATGCCGGAAATCTGTTAAAGCCAATGATGGCCCGGGGCGAGCTGAGATGTATTGGTGCTACTACCTTAAATGAATACCGCAAATACATTGAAAAGGATACAGCTCTGGAGCGGCGGTTCCAGCCGGTAATGGTGGGTGAGCCAAGTGTGGAGGACACTATTTCTATTCTCCGTGGCCTAAAGGAGCGCTATGAGGTTCATCATGGGGTAAGAATCCGTGATGCAGCTTTGGTTTCGGCCGCTGTATTGTCTGACAGATATATTTCGGATCGGTTCCTGCCGGATAAAGCCATTGACCTGGTGGATGAAGCAGCCGCCAAGCTGCGTACAGAGATTGAGTCCATGCCGGCACCGTTAGATGAGGTTCGGCGGAAGATTTTGCAGCTGGAAATTGAAGAGCAGGCACTCCAAAAGGAAACTGACGAGGCCGGTAAGGAAAAGCTGGCAGCTATTCAGCAGGAGAAGGCCCAGCTGAAGGAGGAGCAGGAAGCATTGCAGGAGGAGTGGGATGCAGAGCATCAATCCATTCTCCGTATTCGTGGTATCAAGAAGGAAATTGACGCAGTCCGCAGTCAGATGGAGGCTGCCGAGCGGGATTACGACCTGAGCCGGTTAAGTGAGCTGAAATATGGTAAACTGCCAGAGCTGGAGAAAAAGCTCCAGGATGAGGAAAATGCTATAGCGGCCAAGGCTGGGGAGAATCAGCTGCTGAAGGAGGAAGTCGGGGAGGAGGATATTGCCAAGGTTGTAAGCCGCTGGACAGGTATTCCGGTTACCAAGATGATGACTGGGGAGCGGGAAAAGCTGCTGCATTTGGAGGATAATCTTCATGAGCGGGTTATCGGTCAGGATGAGGCAGTAACGGTGGTCAGTGAGGCTATACTTCGTGCCCGGGCTGGTATAAAGGCGCCGGATAGACCAATAGGCTCCTTTATTTTCTTGGGCCCTACCGGCGTTGGTAAAACTGAGCTGGCCAAAACCCTGGCGGAGTCCCTTTTCGATTCAGAGCGCAGCATGATTCGTATTGATATGAGTGAGTACATGGAGAAGCACTCCGTGGCCAGACTGATTGGCGCGCCTCCGGGCTACGTGGGCTATGAGGAAGGCGGACAGCTTACGGAGGCTGTACGGCGCCAGCCATACAGTGTAATTTTGCTGGATGAAATCGAAAAGGCCCACCGGGATGTGTTCAACGTACTGCTCCAGATATTGGATGATGGTCGGCTTACCGATGGTAAAGGCCGGGTGGTTAATTTCAAGAACACGGTTATTATTATGACCTCAAATCTGGGCTCCCATGAGATTTTGAACAAGGATTATGAGGAAGCAGAAAAGGCAGTACGGGAAATTCTGAAGGACTATTTCCGTCCTGAGTTTTTAAACAGAGTGGATGATATTGTGGTATTTAAGGCTCTGGCCAAGGAACAGGTTAGAGATATTGCCAACTTGATGCTGAAGAACCTCAATGAGCGGGTTAGCAATCAGGTAAAGATAACCCTTAGCTGGGATGAGGCCGTACTTACATATCTGGCCGATGAAGGCTATGAGCCAAACTTTGGTGCCCGTCCTCTTCGCCGTTTGCTGACTCATGTGGTGGAGACGGAGCTGTCCAAGGCAATTATCCGTGGTGATGTTGCCGAGGGGGATAATGTTACCATGACAGTGACTGACGGACGGCTTTGCTTTAAATAATACTTGATTTAAGCTGAAAGGCTGATTGGCAGTGGAAGCCAATCAGCCTTTCAAGTTAGGTAGCTATTTGGACAAAATAGTTAATTCACACGTCCTAGTGCACTGGTAGCTATCAGCTATGTAGAAGCAGGGCCTCTACCTGGTCTCGCTTTTCGTACAATACACAGCCGCCGGCGTGATCCTCCTGTAGGTAATCGCCACAGTGTAAATTACAGCTGGAGGTTATGCTGGCAACCAAAAAAGGAGGAATATTTTCTCCCTGTTTTTTAGCCTGCTGTCTTTTTTGGGAGGCAGTGCGACTGGCAGCCGCAAATTTTACCATGAAAGCACTTTCCCTTGGATTGCTTAGCGTGGCTCGAAGGGTACTGGCAACAACCTTCTCTACCCCTTTTGTCATATATTCCTGAATATCAAATTCTTTGTTCATATGGTTCACCTCACGAAAATTTATGGGCTCAATGATATCACCTTATTTTGACCCTTGTGTGACCTTTTTTACCACTGTAATCAATTATTTATATACACATGGGTATTTGAAGAGGACATTCACTTTACACATATCTATATTTTTTTAAATTTGCTTGAAAAACAGTTGGGGCTGTGATATATTTAACGAGTAAATTGAATATTTGATGTATTGACGAGGAATATTAGCATTGGTGAGTCTTATAGAGAGCTGCCGGCAGGTGTAAGGCAGTAGAGGAGCTTTTGTGAACTGGCCTCTGAACAGCAAGCTGAATTCATTACTTCTTGTGGTGATAGTAGGTGATGCCGGAGCTGACCGTTATATCAGAAGGCGTATAGCCATGGGCTATGGCTGCGTCTGGTGAGTGTGTACGTATTAGTGCAAAATTGAGTGGTACCACGAAAGGTAGTCTTTCGTCTCTTTGGAGATGAAGGGCTTTTTTGTTTATCTGTGAGAGAACATCATCAGTCACGCTTCGCGTGCCATCTAAGTACCCTGCGGGTATCGCCAAAAGGGGAAATTAACCATTCTGAGACTGGGGGAGAAGAAAATGAAGAATTATACCAAATACAGTAAAGGCTATTATATGCCACCAAAGCCGGATATGAGCTGGATGTACAAGGAATACCCTGATAAGGCACCTACCTGGTGCTCCGTTGATTTACGGGATGGCAATCAGGCCCTTATTATCCCTATGAGCCTTGATGAAAAAATAGAGTTTTTTAAAATGCTGGTGGAGATTGGCTTTAAGGAAATCGAGGTAGGGTTTCCCGCAGCCTCCGAGACAGAGTATACCTTCCTGCGCAAATTAGTGGAGGATAATCTTATTCCTGATGATGTTACGGTGCAGGTGCTTACACAGGCCAGGGAACATATTATCAAAAAAACCTTTGAGGCCTTGGAGGGGGTCAAGAATGCCATAGTGCATGTATACAATTCCACCTCGGTAGCTCAACGGCAGCAGGTATTTAAAATGAATAAGGAAGAGATTAAACAAATTGCTGTCGATGGGGCAAAACTGTTGAAGAAGCTTACGGAGGAGGCCGGAGCCAGCTATCGCTTTGAGTATTCACCGGAGAGCTTTACCGGTACTGAGCCGGAATATGCACTGGAGGTATGCAATGCAGTTCTGGATGTGTGGCAGCCAACGCCGGACCATAAGGCCATAATAAACATTCCGGTAACAGTAGAAATGTCCATGCCACATGTATATGCCATGCAGGTGGCATATATATCTCAAAATCTCAAATATCGTGACGCTGTGGAGCTGTCCTTGCACCCGCATAATGACCGGGGCTGCGGGGTGGCTGACACGGAAATGGGCCTGCTGGCTGGCGCTGACCGGGTAGAGGGAACTTTATTTGGTAATGGTGAGCGCACAGGTAACGTTGATATTGTCACTTTGGCTTTAAATATGTTTGTTCTGGGAGTTGACCCTGAGCTGGATTTTTCCAATATGCCAAAGCTGGTGGAGCTTTATGAGCGGATAACCCGTATGCATGTCCATGACCGTCAGCCATATGCCGGGGCATTGGTGTTTGCGGCCTTCTCCGGGTCTCATCAGGATGCTATTGCCAAGGGTATGAAGTGGCGTGATGAAGAAGCTCCTGACCGCTGGACTTGCCCATATTTGCCGATTGATCCGCATGATGTGGGCCGGGAGTATGATGGCGATGTTATCCGTATTAACAGTCAGTCCGGCAAGGGCGGTGTGGCGTATATCATGGAACAGAAATATGGAATTTCCATGCCGAAGAAAATGCGCGAGGACTTTGGCTACTGCGTCAAGTCGGTTTCCGACCATAAACACAAGGAGCTGTTGGCTGATGAAATATACCAGATTTTCCATGAGCATTACGTGAATGTGGATGCACCATATAAGCTTATTGATTTTATGCTGAAAAAGGATGTGGATGGAACCAGGTCAGGGGTTATTGATTTGGAGATTGATGGCAAGGCCACTACCTTTGAGGCTAAGGGTAACGGACGGCTGGATGCAGTAAGCAACGCTATTCAGCACAATACTGATGTCAAATACACGGATTTGATTTATAGTGAGCATGCACTGGAGATTGGTTCATCATCTAGAGCAATGGCCTATATTGGGATAAAGAGTGCTGACGGAAAAATCACCTGGGGAGCCGGTATGGACACAGATATTATTACTGCTTCTGTTTTGGCCCTGTTCAGTGCCATTAACCGGATGAAGGCAGGGAAATAAAAAAGAATAATTGACAACGCGTAAATCAGCCCTCACTGTCTTTCCATGGTGAAAGACCATCAAAGGTTGAATGAGGGTAGTTACGCAGTTCCAATTATAAAATAAGGGGGAGTGCTATGCTCCTCTTTATTTGTGTATAGCTTGGAGGAATATATGAAAGCAGTTGTTACCAGAGTTAATTCTGCATCGGTGGAAATTGATGGAAAAATAAATGGTGCTATAGATAAAGGCTTTTTGGTTCTTTTGGGAGTGGCTCAGGACGATAGCGAAAAAGAGGCGGAGCTGTTGGCAGAAAAAATATGTAATTGTCGGGTATTTTCCGATGAGGCCGGTAAAATGAACCTGTGCCTTGAAGCCGTGGGAGGAAGTCTGTTGGTGGTATCTCAGTTTACTCTGTTTGCTGATTTAAAAAGTCGTCGGCCAGGCTTTTCCGGGGCTGGAAAACCAGATGTGGCTATTCCATTGTATAAAAGGTTTATAGAGCTGTGTCAGGAGCGTGGATTTACAGTCCAGCATGGGGAATTTGGTGCAGATATGAAGGTGGTATCGGAAAATGATGGTCCGGTGACTTTGTTGTTTGATACTGCTGACTGGAAAAAATAGTAATTCTAAGCTCATACTTCGCCGTTGGCTTGTATTCGCTAAGATTTTATTGTAAAATAAAATAGTATGGTTGTGTAATGTACACAGCCGGCTTTGATGATAATTAATGCTTAAAAGGCTGATTTTTGATAAGGGAGGTGTGTTATTATCATTGAGATAGTTGTTGCTGCTGTTGTTTCACTTGCAGTAGGCGGCTTTGGCGGATATATGATGCGCAAGCAGGCAGCCGAGAAGCAGATTGGCTCTGCCGAGGAGGAAGCAAGACGTATTGTTAAGGAAGCTGAGGAAAAGGGCGAGGCAGCAAAGAAAATGAAAATGCTCGAAGCGAAGGAGGATGTGCATCGCCTTCGTCAGGAGCTTGATAAAGATACTCGTGAGCGGCGCTCGGAAATCCAGCGTCATGAACGTCGGGTAGTCCAAAAGGAAGAAAATCTGGACCGCAAAATTGATGCTTTGGAGAAAAAGGAAGAAAATCTTGCTTCCAGAGAGGCCAAGCTGGATAAGGTGCGGGCAGAGGTAAACGAGCTTCATGAGAAGCAGAAGGCTGAGCTGGAACGGATTTCTGGCTTGTCCACTGATGAGGCCAAGAATATGCTTTTGGTCGAGGTTGAGGAAGAGCTGAAGCATGAAAAGGCTCTTATGATTAAGGAATATGAGCAGCAGACCAAGGACGAGGCGGAGAAAAAGGCAAGGAATATTATTTCTCTGGCTATTCAGCGGTGCGCTGCCGACCATGTGGCAGAAACCACAGTGTCAGTTGTGGCACTGCCTAATGACGAAATGAAGGGTCGTATAATCGGTCGTGAGGGGCGGAATATTCGCGCTCTTGAAACCATGACAGGTATTGATTTAATTATCGATGATACACCGGAAGCGGTTATCCTGTCCGGTTTTGACCCGGTTCGTCGTGAAGTTGCACGGATAGCTCTGGAAAAGCTGATTACAGATGGACGTATTCATCCAGCCCGTATAGAGGAAATGGTGGAGAAGGCCCGCCGGGAGGTTGACCAGCGAATCAAGGAGGCTGGTGAGCAGGCCACCTTTGATACCGGAGTTCATGGACTTCATCCAGAAATTATCAAGCTGTTGGGACGGCTCAGATATCGTACCAGCTATGGACAGAATGTGTTGAATCACTCCATAGAGGTTGCTCATTTGGCCGGAATGATGGCCGCAGAGTTAGGCGTAGATGTTATGCTGGCAAAGCGGGCAGGGCTTATTCACGATATTGGTAAGTCCATTGATAACGAGGTTGAGGGTACCCATGTCACCATAGGTGCTGATATTGCCAAAAAGTACCGGGAGTCCAAGCTGGTTATTAATGCCATTGCTGCACATCATGGTGACGAACAGGCTATGTCAGTGGAGGCGGTTTTGGTTGCTGCTGCTGATGCCGTATCAGCGGCTCGTCCTGGAGCCAGACGCGAAAGCCTGGAGACTTACCTCAAACGGCTTAGTCGTTTGGAGGAAATTGCTGAAAGCTTCCCGGGGGTTGAGCGGTGCTTTGCTATTCAGGCGGGACGTGAGATTCGCGTGATGGTTAAACCAGATAAGGTTGATGATGTGGAGGCCGTTGGCCTGGCTCATGACATTGTCAAGAAGATTGAGGCTGAACTGGAATATCCAGGGCAGATAAAAGCTACAATTATTCGTGAGACCCGTGTTGTTGATTATGCAAAATAATATTAATCAGGCAATTTGATGTTGGGCTGTCCGTACTATGCTTGCGGCAGCCCGATTTCACTATATTAATACATGATTTTTTTCGATAATATGTTTGTAATTATATGATATAAAGCAAAGGGGGAAGGTAAAGTGGATTATGAAAAGGGAACTGAAAGTGAAGTAAGCATGGACAGCATTCAGCTGGTAGCATCGCTGTTGATATGTCATCCTGAATTTTCCAAAATTACCTTGAACTCTAAGGATAAAGCAATTATGATGGAAATTTCTGTTAAAGAGGCGCCTGCTCAGAAGGTTCTGGAGGATGGCAAAAAATTTATTGAGGACAGCTTGCGTTTATATCACGAGCTTGAATATACCAAAGGTGCGAAATTTGCCTTTTTCTACAAGGATTTTACCATTCACATATATCGCGACCTGGCAAGCTTTTCCCATGGGGAGGTGTCCCTTATACTGGCCTTGCTAAAAGAGAGGTTTGGGGCTATTATTGTGGCAGATGATAATCGGGATGCCGATGAGGATATGCTGGCCACTCAGGCGGAAATGATTGACCATCGCATTCGCTTTTTAAAGGAAAACCGCATTGTCGAATCAATGGTGGGAGTGCGGGAGGAAGGTCGTGTCATGGTATATGATAATGACTGCATATGATTTGAGGTATTGAAAGTGAATATAATGATTGTTGGCGACGTGGTTGGTCGACCGGGGCGAAAGGCCTTTTCGCGGTATACCAGGGAGCTTCGCCTAAAGCATGACATAGATATTGTAATAGTAAATGGGGAAAACTCTGCCGGCGGAAAAGGCGTTAGCCGTAAATCCCTGGATGAGCTGTATGCTGCTGGTGCAGATGTTATTACCTCGGGAAATCATATTTGGGACAATCGTGAGGTTATGGGACTTATTGATAATGACCCATATCTTGTCAGACCGGCCAATTATCCCGACGGAGCACCTGGGAAGGGTTGGTGTATATATCCTTACAAAGCGAAGAACATAGCGGTTGTAAATATGTCAGGCAGGGCATTTATGCCGGATATGGATTGTCCGTTTCAGAAAATAGAGGAGGTTTTGTCGGAAATTGCCGATAGGGCGGATATAATAATCCTGGATTTTCATGGAGAAACTACCTCCGAGAAAATGGCAATGGGCTTTTATCTTGATGGTCGGGTTCAGGCTGTGGTGGGAACCCATACTCATGTGCAGACTGCTGACCAGCGAATATTACCAAAGGGAACGGCTTATATTACGGATTTAGGCATGGTAGGCCCGTGGAATTCAGTGCTGGGTGTAAAGCCGGATATAATAATCAAAAAATTCACCACCTGTATGCCTGTGAGATTTGATTTAGCCGATGGACCGGCGGTTTATTCTGCGATAATAGTGAATATAGATGATGCAACCAATCAGGCAAAAGATATTAAACGGATATTTATTACTGAATAAATCTCATTTTATCCTGTGCTGACGGATACCAGATATTCCTCATTCTCTTTGGTGGGTATATAGGTATCCATAAGGCTCCGGATTAATCCGACCATATTCGGTGGTAGTAAAAAGCCACTGAATAGGTCTCATTTAATGGAGAGAGAACAGATGTCAAGCGATTTACATATGCATACCAGATGCTCTGATGGACTTTTAAACCCTGAGGAGCTGGTAGAGGCTGCCAAGGCAGCTGGCCTTAATTATATTGCCATAACAGACCACGATACTGTCAATGGAATTTGCCAGCTTTATGAAGCAGGGCTGTATCCCAATAAGGGAATAAAAATTATTCCAGGTATTGAATTTAGCGCTCATCATGAGGTTCAGGAAATTCATATTTTGGGATATAACATTGATATTTATGATAAAAACCTTACAGATAGACTTAACGACGTGGTGGAAGGGCGTTGGGACAGGTTTTCCAACATGATAAAAAAGCTTCAGGATATGGAATATGATATATCCGAGACAGATGTGCTGGAAATTGCCGGTGACAGTACCTCCATCAGTCGCTCACACATTGCACAGGCTTTGGTAAAAAAGGGTTATTTTCAGACTGTAAAGGACTGCTTTGACGAGGTTCTGGAAAAAGGGCGTCCAGCCTATGTTTCTCACTACCTGTTAGACCCTAAGGAGATTATTGACCTTATTAAGCAAAGCGGCGGTATCCCGGTGTTGGCTCATCCAAAGCTGATAAAGGATGACAATCTGGTAGATGAGCTGCTGAAGCAGGGGATTGAGGGAGTTGAGGCCTTTTATCCAAAGCATAGTCCAGAGGATACAGAGCGGTATTTGGCCATGGCCAATAAATATAATTTAATGATAACAGGGGGCTCTGATTTTCATGGTATTGATGGGCGCCTGCCACGTAGTTTGGGAGAATTTGTGATAGATGACAGCTATGCAGCTGAAATTTACCGCGAACCAATGATTTGATTGTTAGGGAATTGTTCTAAAAGCATAGGCGGTGGTTATATGGAGGTTGTCGCATTTGTTGGTGCCAGTGGTACCGGAAAGAGCCACAGAGCACTTTTAGTGGCACATAATACTCAGGCAGATGCCATTATTGATGACGGACTTTACATTAAGGATGGAAAAATAATGGCTGGTTCATCGGCAAAAAAGGAACAGAATAAGGTTTTGGCAGTAAAACGGGCTATCTTTGTTTTGCCGGGCCATGCGGAGGAGGTTCGTGATGCAATAAGGGAGAGCAAGCCGAAGCGGATTCTCATATTAGGTACATCGGAAAATATGGTCATAAAAATAGCCAAGGCTCTTGAATTGCCTGAGGTATCCAAATTTATTCATATTGAGGATATTGCTACTCCGGCTGAAATGGACAAGGCAAGGGAGCATCGGCTGCAAAAGGGCAAGCATGTTGTACCGGTGCCTACCATTGAGCTTAAACCACATTTTTCCGGTTATTTGGTGGATTCCCTAAGCTCTCTTTGGAAGCGCAGCAATGATAAACAGCGAAATCAACGGCATTTAGGTGAGAAATCCATTGTTCGTCCAGTATTCAGCTATTGTGGTAAACTGGTTATTGAGGATTCGGCCATTGAGGCGATTGTTCGTAAAATTCTTATTGACGGCGGGAGTGTCAATAAGGTAGCTGGTGTGGAGGTGCACCATGTATATAAGGGGGATGGCTCTATCGGCTTTGAATCTCAGGGCGTAGAGATAAGCTGTGCTATAACCATATCCTATGGAAAGCATATCCCTACTCTGGTACAGCAAATGCAGCTGGAGGTAAAAAAGGATGTGGAACGGCTTACTGGTATGGCGGTAAAAAAGGTGAATATCACCATTAAGGCATTGTTTGTACAGCCAAAGAAAATGTAATACCAAATGTAAATAAAAAAAGACTGTTCCCGGAAACAGTCTTTTTTAATACTCCTTTGGCAGGGGTAGCAGGACTCGAACCTACGAATGCTGGATTCAGAATCCAGTGCCTTACCAACTTGGCGATACCCCTATGCATTTGTGGTTGCACTCCTGCAACGATTGATATTTTACGATATTAATTTATTGTTGTCAAGAAAAAATAACCTCATTGGGTTTTGTGCTTTGTAATTTTTAAAGAGGTATTGAGGTATATTTCAAAGGTTCTTGGCCAAGGGAAAAATGCTTCCAAGGATATATCTGTAACAGAAAAGCTTGCATTGGCTTCAGGAATAAAAACAGGAGTATTACAGGAGGTAGAATATTTATATTGGTATAGCCGTTGTTGAAGGGACTTTTTTAGCATATCATCACTCCAAATGTAGTTATGCTTTAAGTCCAAATCATACACATTGGTATAGCCTTTTTTCTTTAGTGAGATATTTACCAAATCAATAATATCCTTTAGGTAATAATAGTCCTCAAAAAATCTGTTATTGAGATTGTGAAGATTATAATACACGGCACTATCCTTATTGCTTTTGGCTGATAGCGCTGTCAGATAAATTTCTGTTTGGGCGATGGCTGTGCCAATGGAATTGCTGGCGGTATTCCAGCCGGCATAGGCAACGAGCCTGTTCATAGGGAAATTCTCCTTCAGCATAAGGGGGAACAAGGTTTCCTGAGCCGCAAAATTTTCGCTTAAATCAACAAGCGCTACCGGCTTGCCATCAGCGATATACTGCGTTAAGCGATTAATGGTTTTTTTTCGGTCGTTCATAGTGGACCTGCTGCCACAGCTGATAAACAGTATATAATCGGCATCAGCTGGGGCAGCTACCTGCTTAGAGCCATGAAATACAAGGCGCTCATCAGCGGTCTGAGAATTATTGATGGCCATGTAGGGCATGAAATTTTTAGGAGTATCAGGATTGTTGTAATCAACATAGACTTTAAAATTTTTTGGGGGAATATAGTTCTTTTTGGCAATATTGGTCAGGATAGATAATGCCACCTCGTCAGCACCATGTATTATTTGCAGGCTGTTACTATCAATTGACTGGTTATTGACGTAGTTGACAAATTCTTCAAGCCGCATATTGGGCAGACTAAAGGCTTCGCCATCATCCTGGGCCAATACCAGCTTTTGAATAACACCCTCCGCCAGTAGCCTTGCCAGCTGACAGTTTAGCTGATAATTTCGGTTATAGATTTCCTTATATGATTGCAAATGCTCTGGTGGAATAGAGCTTTCCAGCTCTCGAAGCTTTTCGGTATTTTCATCGGTAGGCTCATTGCGGCAAATATGAATGAGGCGGGACCACTCCAATAGCTGTGCTCTGTCATCATAGGCTTCAATATAGTCCGGAGGTGTCATGCGGGGAAGAATTGTAAATGCATATAGCTGCAGGGATGGTTTTTTGCGGTGCAGCTCCTTTAGATAGATAATCAATCCATCAATATCTGCTTCGGTAATGGCTTTGTTGCGGGAGGCAATCAGTCCGCCATAGAGAAGCTGGTCAATGGAGATAATGGCCTCCTGGGCATTTTGAGCTTCTGATAAAAGCCAGCTTCTTAGGCTTGCGATTTCACCTGGCTGGGTATAAAAGTCCATATATTGAGTGGGGGGCATAATGACTGATATGTCGGCAGTCTGTCCGTTGTCTGCCACCAGCTTGGTGCATGGAGGGCGACTGTCCAAGGGAATAAGCAGAACCCTCTGGGATTCTGATGGACTAGGTGTAAGCTGCTCTGTTATGCAGTGTGACTCTGAAAAGTGAATTAGCGCAGTGATGCCTGCAATGAGTGCAAGGACTATTGTAAATATTTTTTTCATACTTATCCTCAAAAATGATTTCATTAAGAGCTGGTAGAACCCAGCAGACTTTCATTTCGCCTTATGTTACATTATAACGCCAGTGTGCAAGTTTTTCTTAAAAATCCTCTAAAGCTACAAGAAAAAAAGGAACCATGGACTGGTTCCTTTAGGAGGGATGGAATATGAAAAACGGGTTATGAAACTTTCTATGGTTGTATAATACACGGGAAAAATGGAAAATAAATGGAAAAAAGATGAAATTTAGCTGAAAATTTTAAATGCTTTTTAGGGCCGATGAAAACCAGTATGCATTCAGCCGGCTTTGTGCTAAACTTATAGAAAACTTATATGGAGTTAAATTTATGCGTATAATCACAGGCTCAGCCCGGGGCTGTAAACTGAAAACTCCCAAGGGAATGTCTACTCGCCCGACCTCTGACCGGGTGAAGGAGTCACTGTTCAGTATTTTAGGCAGTGAGGTCCTTGGCAAGGGTATATTAGATATATTTGCCGGTACTGGTGGCTTGGGCCTTGAGGCCCTTAGTCGGGGTGGGGCCAGTGCCTGCTTTGTTGATAAGACTACGGCGGATATTATCAGATACAATGCAGAGCATACCAGGCTAAAGGACTTGTCAGATATTATTAGGGGAGATGTGTTTGCTGTGTTGGATAGACTGGCAAACCAAGGAAGAAAATTTGATATTGTATTTTGTGATCCGCCATATCATCTTGGACTATGGGAAAAGGCCCTCATACGATTGGACAGAGGGGATTTGCTTAATGATGGTGCTCTGGTTATTGTTGAGCAGGGTGGCGATGAAAATACCCTGCCGGAGGTGTCACGGTTAAAATTATTGCGAAATCAGCGATATGGCAAAACGACACAGATTAACATTTTTGAATACAGTGCGGAATGACTAATGTGAGAAGTGGGTGTGGCTGAATGAGGAAAGCGATTTTTCCGGGTAGCTTTGACCCGGTGACAAATGGACATATGGATATTATCAGTCGGGCAGCTGGTATGTTTGACACCCTGGTGGTTGGTGTCTTTAAAAATGTTAGGAAGCAGTCTTTTTTGCCGGTAGAAGGCCGCATTCAGGCATTACGGGAGGCAACTGCAGATATTGCCAATGTGGAAGTGGTGTCCTTTGATGGCTTATTGCCGGACTATATGAAGACTAATGATATCAAGGTAATTGTTCGGGGACTGCGTTCCGTAACGGATTATGAATACGAGCAGGGACAGGCCCAGATAATTCATCAGCTTAATCCTGAGCTGGATACGATTTTTTTCCTGACAAAACCGGAATTTTCCTGCGTAAGCTCGTCCATGGTTAGAGAACTTTATCATTTTAACGGAGGTATTGCCCCGCTTTTGCCCAAATCAGTTATTACTGCTATTGAATATTTTTCAAATAAATGATATGCTTATAAGGTGAATTTGGACAATTCCATAAGAGCGTGATGCTCCTATTGTGTATGGTTTGTTTTTTATTTTATGCTCGGAAAGTGGGAATTTGACGATGGAAATAGATAATATTTTGGAGGATATAGAGAACTTGGTTGCGACTTCTAATCGGGTTCCTTTTTTAGATAAAGTAATGATTGATGATGTGGAGCTCTTTCGCCTTATGGATGTTTTGCGCAGTGAGCTGCCACGGGAAATTCAGGATGCCTTTGATATAGTAAAGCGTCGCGATGATATTATTCAGGCTGCCCAGGCTGAGGCTGACCGGCTGGTGGAGGGTGCCAAGCGCGAGGCAAACCAGACCATCGAGCAGGCCAAGGCGTTTGCTCAGAAGGCGGCGGAGGAAAGTGAAATAGTACGTCAGGCCCGGGAGCAGGAGCAGGAAATCAGAGAACAGACCATGGCCTGGGCTCAGCAGATGAAGGCGGAGACGGAGCAGTATTCCAATGACTTGCGGACCAGTGCAGATGATTATGCCAACCAGGTTTTCAATCATGTGATTGAGAGTGTAGGGGAGGCATTGCAGGCTGTTCAGCAGGCAAAAAAGCAGCTTAATGACTAAATGAGGATGCTTTGATAAAGCTTACCGGCTATACAGTATTATGTGTGTAGTCAGTTGGTATGTGGTACTTTGCGGCTTTTTTGTTTAAGATAGTGGTGCAGATATACCAGTTATATACAGAGTGGATATTGGACTATGAGGATAATAGATTATTTTCATGGTCCTTTTTGTATGCAATAACAGGTAGGGGCGCTTGCGGTGGAAAAGGTATTGGAGTATAATAAAGTCAAATAGTCAATGTTATATAAAAAGCAGGTGGTATTATGAGTAATATTGCGGACTTAATTGAGGAATACATTCTGCGGCGGTTAGCTGAACAGCAGACGGGTCAGGTGGAGCTGAGACGTACGGACATTGCTGACGAAATATCATGTGCACCCTCCCAAATAAGCTATGTACTAAATACCAGGTTTACCCATGACAAGGGCTTTACTGTGGAATCCCGACGAGGCCTGGGCGGATTTATCCGTATTGTCCGGGTGCCACTGCAAAATATCATTTATGAGGAAATGGTTGATAAAATTGACACTGATACGGATTTTGAGGAAATAAAGGCCATGGTGAGGTATCTTATTCAGCATCAGCTGATAAGCTCCCGGGAAGGTGGCTTGGTAATTCAGGCGGCAAATTGCGCTTTTAATGGTATGAAGGAGGCTGACCGGGTTAAAATGCTAAAGGCTTTGTTTATTACCTTGGCGGAATTTTCTTGATGTGTGAGCAGAAATTAATTGGCATGCCCCAGGTGATTTGTAAGCTGATTAAGCACCTATTTTTCGGCAAAGCGTAGTGTTGCGTTGGCATGTAGACTCGTGTGAAAGGAAATTTGTAATAATGGCAAAAAAGGGAACAGTCTTTGTCTGTCAGGCGTGCGGTTATGATACTCCAAGGTGGTTGGGAAAGTGTCCTGGCTGTGGGCAATGGAATACCATGGTGGAGGAAACCATAAAAAAGGATACCAGCCAACAACGTGGTCTTAATCTGGGCTTGTCTACCCAAAGCAAGCCGTGTCCCATTGATGAGGTTGTATTGGAGGAAATGCCACGTATAACCACAGGGTCCCAGGAGTTGGACCGGGTTTTGGGGGGTGGGCTGATTTCCGGCTCAATGGTATTGATTGTGGGGGATCCAGGCATAGGAAAATCCAGTCTGACACTTAAGGTCTGTGCCAATGAAGCCGGGCTGGGCAGAAGGGTTCTTTACGTTACCGGTGAGGAAAGTGTCCAACAGGTGCGCATGAGGGCTGATAGAATTGGTGCCATAGAAAAATCACTGATGGTAGTAAGTGAAACTAACCTGGAAACCATCGAAAAGCATGTTTTGGATTTAAAGCCGGAGGTATTGGTAATTGATTCCATACAGACGGTGTTCAGGCCTGATGTTCAAAGTGCTCCCGGCAGTGTGAGCCAGGTAAGGGAATGTGCAGTGGAGCTTCTGCGGGTGGCCAAAACAAATGGCATTGCCACTTTTGTTGTAGGTCATGTAACTAAGGACGGAACCTTGGCAGGGCCACGGGTTCTAGAACATATCGTGGACACGGTGCTGTATTTTGAAGGTGGAAATAATGCAGAGTTTCGACTTCTTAGGGCTATTAAAAACCGTTTTGGCAGCACTAATGAAATCGGAGTATTTGAAATGCGGGATGTGGGGCTGGTGGATGTATCGGATGCCTCAAAGATTTTTTTATCTGAGAAGCAGGAGGACAACGGAAGCATTATAGTACCAACGGTTGAGGGCACCAGACCACTTTTGGTAGAAATTCAGGCATTGGTTGCCAAGACCCCCTATGTACCACCTAAGCGAATTTCGGATTCAGTTGATTTAAAAAGACTACAGCTATTGCTGGCGGTTCTCGAAAAGAAGGTTCATCTTGCCATGGGCGGCTGCGATGTGTTTGTAAAGGCGGCTGGGGGTATTCGCATTGACGAGCCGGCAGCCGACCTGGGAATTTGTGTGGCAATGGCGTCCAGCTTTGCCGGCCGTTCGCTGCGGCCAGCTACCGTGGCCTTTGGGGAGGTAGGCCTGGCAGGTGAAATACGGGCAGTAAGTCAGGCGGAAAACCGGGTCAGGGAAGCAAAGCGTCTTGGCTTTAAGAGTGTCGTATTGCCACAGAAAAACTATGAACAGCTGGTGGAGGATAATAAATTTACGGACATGGTACTTTATGGGGTGGCAAATATCACTGAGGCTTTGAGTAAAACCATGCCAAGGTAATTCATCCACCTCGCAGAGCTTGGTATCTAAGTCCATTGCGGGTATACCTCTTATTCCCTGGGGAATGTCATGAAGTGACAAGGGTGGGCCCGTCTATTGTACACTTCAACCCCATTCTTGACAGGAAAAATTTTATATGATAAAATTCATTCTTTTTTATTGATGATTTTTTTGGTATAATTTACGTGGAGTGAGATTGTTAAGGGGGGGTATGTTTGCTGCAGATTGGTGATAAGGTTGTATATCCGATGCACGGAGCAGGTGAGATTGCCGGAATCGAGGAATATGATGTTATGGGGCAGGGGGAAATGAAGTCCTATTACGTCATGCGGTTGCCTATTGGCGATGTGAAAATAATGCTTCCTACTGACAATATTGAAGGTATAGGGCTGCGACAGATAAGCCCACCGGAAAAGCTGAAGGAGATCGAGGAGGTTTTACAGGGACCGCCTGTAAAAACTGCAGGAAGCTGGAACAAACGATTTCATGCAAATCTTGCCCGTCTAAAGACTGGCGATATTTTGGAAGTAGCGGCTGTTGCTAGAAATCTTGCATTACAGGGACGGGAAAAGAAAATTTCCAGTGGAGAGCAACGTCTTTTGGATACAGCTAAACAAATTCTTTTAAGTGAAATGGTATATGTTCTTGATGGGACCATAGAAAGTGCAGAAAAATGGCTTGAAAAAATGCTGGAGCGGTAGTATATATTGGCAATTATTTTGAAGGTGGCCGGAGCTGCTGGTCACTTTCTTTTCTTGTGTTGAAGTTTTAGGGCATGTTGAAAGGAGGTGAAGGTGATGCTTGAAAAGGTGTTAAGATTTTTGATTACGGCATTTTTGGCGGTTATTGGCGGTTTGGGAATGCATTTTGTAAGTCCGTTGTTGACGGAGCTTATAAGCACTGAGGTGCTGAATATGAGCTTCGGATTTTTCAAAATGACGTTAGCCCATCTCATTTTCCTGTTGGTGGGAATTGCCGTTGGTGGCGTAATCGGATATATGATTTCTCCTTATTGTGCTGATAAGCTGCGGAGATTTTCTGTTTGGGTTGAGGGCCAGTTTAATAAGATGCCGTTACAGGATGTTATTGCTGGTGTTATCGGCCTGGCAATTGGACTTATAATAGCAAATTTATTAGGTGAAGCTTTTTCCAAAATACCAGTGGTGGGTGATTATATTCCAGTGGTATTAAGCGTTGTTTTTGGTTATTTAGGAATTCATATTGTTATCCGTAAGCAGAAGGAATTGGGAGATATGATTGGCAAGCTGCCACGGTTTTTTCGGGAAGCCAGCCAACGGCGGGAGCTGGCTCGTATTAAGCGGAAAACCAAGGACGGAGAAGTGGATTTCAAAGAAATTGGTTTTTCAGATGGTGTTTGTGGTAAGCTGCTGGATACCAGTGTGATAATTGACGGTCGCATTGCCGATATCTGTCGTACTGGATTTATTGATGGTAAGCTGCTGATACCGGTGTTTGTACTAGAGGAGCTTCAGCATATAGCAGATATGTCTGATACCCTTAAACGGGCCAGAGGCCGGCGGGGGTTGGATATTTTGCAGAAGCTGCAAAACGATTTTAGTAGTCAGGTGGAAATTATTAATCATGACTTCGAGGATATTTCCGGGGTTGACTCTAAGCTTGTCCAGCTGGGACAGATTACCGGCAGCAAAATAATCACCAATGATTATAACCTGAACAAGGTGGCTGAGCTTCGTGGAGTGTCAGTGCTAAATATCAATGAGCTGGCCAATGCCATTAAGCCGGTGGTTATTCCTGGCGAATGTATGATGGTTACTGTTGTTAAGGATGGCAAGGAGCAGGGCCAGGGAGTAGCCTACCTGGAGGACGGCACCATGATTGTGGTGGAGAATGGACGCAAGTATATGAACGAGGCAATCAGGGTTGAAGTAACATCTGCCCTGCAAACCGCTGCAGGAAGAATGATTTTTGCCAAGCCGGCAATGTAAAATGAGGGGATGTGGTAAATGCTGCATCCCCTAAGCTTTATCTAGCGAGATTAGTAGCTTGGCCTATGGGAAGCTTTTCGGCTTCGGACCTTCGCCAATCCCCATGTACATCATGCAGGGCAGCTTCTGTGTCGGCAAGCCGTTCTTACATTGTGGCTCACATATGGATGGTGCCCATGGGTCGCCTACGGCAAGAGCTACGGTCCTCCAGACGAAAATTTCCCTCCGGCTCATAAATGTGGTGACGAGGGCGGATGAGGTGTAATAATAATTCGTAATGCTGAATTACCCCCCCACCGGTTGCTGCGCAACCACCTCCCCCCAAGGGAGGCAAGTTCAAGCCTTCTCCGATGGAGAATATGGCGAGTTTTGCTGGGCGGATGAGGGGATTCATAATGCTGAATAAGCCTTCTCCTATGGAGAAGGTGCCCCAAAGGGGCGGATGAGGTGTTATAATTGAGATTTGTAGGGGCATGAGATGGAATATTTATTTGAAGATGTTCTTGAAATAAAAAATGGTAGAAATCAAAAAAATGTAGAAAATCCAGAGGGACAGTATCCTATTTATGGCAGTGGCGGAATAATGGGATATGCAGATGATTATATCTGTGATGCTGATACCGTAATTATTGGGAGAAAGGGCAACATAAATAATCCTATATATGTTCAGGAACGATTTTGGAATGTTGATACTGCTTTTGGATTACATGCTAATAGAGAGTTGTTACATCCTAGATATTTGTATTATTTTTGTACACAATATGATTTTGATAGGCTAAATAAGACGGTAACTATTCCTAGTTTGACAAAGTCGGATTTGTTGAAGATAAAAATTGATGTGCCAGAATTATGTATTCAGCAACATGTAGTTAGCACATTAACTAAGATTGAATCAATAATTAAACATCGTCAAAGCAAATTAAAATGTCTTGATACCCTCATCAAAGCCCGATTTGTCGAGATGTTTGGGGATAATATGGAAAACAAACGTAATTTCCCCATTGAATCATTAGACGTGCATGCGAATATAGTTTCTGGGATAACAAAAGGACGCAAAACAAAAAAATTGAATTTAACCGAAGTTCCATACATGGCAGTTTCTAACGTTAAAGATGGATATATTGATTGGACTACAGTAAAAACCATCTTAGCTACTTCGTCAGAAATTGAACAATACCGATTGCAAACTAATGATGTTTTGATGACAGAAGGTGGGGATCCTGATAAATTAGGGCGTGGAGCCTTGCTTACAAAAGTACCTGAAAATTGTATTCATCAGAATCATATTTTCAGAGTTAGGTTAGATAGCAGGGTTAATCCTGTATATTTTGAAGAGTATCTTCAAACAGCTAGACCTAAACGATATTTTTTAAAGGCCGCTAAGCAGACTACAGGGATTGCAAGTATTAATATGACACAGTTGCGACATATGCCTTTAATTTTGCCACCTATGGAAGAACAAAAAGAATTTGCTGATTTTGTCCATCGAGTAGACAAATCAAAATTTGCAGTGCAAAAAGCGTTAGATGAAACTCAGACTTTATTTAATAGTCTAATGCAGAAATACTTTGGCTAAGTTTACAAATCCCGGTAGCTGTCATCCAATCAGCCTGCGTTTTTAACTTGGCTTCTTGGGACAGCCTCGCAGGGGAGGTTTATAATGCTCTTGCGTCGCTTACAGCTTGCAACAGCATAACAACCTCTCCCAAAATTTGCAGTGCAAAAAGCACTGGATGAAACTCAAACCTTATTTAATAGTCTAATGCAGGAGTATTTTGGGTGAAGGGTAATTGACCGAGGAATTATTCCGTAATTGTTATGGGAAGGAGTTTTGTGCGTGTACGAAATGGTAAACAGCATTTGTGCTATATTTCAGGAGCTGGCTGATCTGGTATGGGGATTTCCTACTAATCTTGATTGGTATGCCAGTCTACCCATCATAGGGAATCTGCCCTTGGTCATCATCCTGCTGGTGGGAACAGGCTTTTATTTCACCTGCCGCCTGGGCTTTGTACAAATCAGGTACTTTAGCTATGGTATTAAGCTCCTGCTGAATAGTCACCAAGCCAAGCAGGGCATCAGCCCCCTGGCCTCCTTTCTGCTCTCTACGGCTATGCGGGTAGGTCCAGGGAATATCCTTGGGGTGACGGGAGCAGTTTCCACCGGTGGGCCGGGTGCCCTGTTCTGGATGTGGATATCTGCATTTTTTGGTATGTCCACGGCTTTTGTGGAATCCACACTATCTCAAATTTTCAAGGAAACCCAGGGTGATGAATACGTGGGCGGGCTTCCAAGCTACGGCAGAAGACTGCTGGGAGGCGCAGCAGTCGTAGGTAGCACCTTAAGCTTCCTTTATATTATTTATGCGCTGCTCTGTATTCCGGCGCAGGGCTTCAATACTATCTCCGCCATGGTGGCCGTCACTCAAAATATATTAGGCGGAGAAATTCCTGCTGATGGTGCCCTTGTCTGGGGCTTCGCCCTACTGCTGATGGGATTGGCAGCCTTTTCTATTTTGGGTGGTCTCAGGCGCATTACCCGCATAACCGATGTGCTTGTACCCATCATGGCCGTAATATATGTGTCGGCGGTGCTGGTAATGGTAGCCATGAACCTTGAGCTTCTGCCGTGGTTCTTTTATACTGTAGTTACCCAAGCCTTTAGCCCGGAACCGATTTTCGGCGGTGCTGTTGGCCTTGCTATTTCGCAGGGGATTAAACGGGGACTCATGAGCAACGAGGCTGGGCAGGGTACCCTTTCAATGCCGGCGGCTGTATCCCATGCCAAGCACCCCTGTGACCAGGGCATTATACAGGCTATCGGCGTGTTCCTTGATACCATGGTTATCTGTACATTGACCGGCTTTGTTGTTATTATGGGACAAGCCTGGCTGAAGGCTGATTATGCTGCCTGGTTTGAAATGGGGCGACTGGAAAAGTTCCTGAACTCCTGCCAGCAGATGCTGGGCAATGAGGCAACCTTCAGTCTTGCCACCCTGGTTATTAGTATTTGCTTTGGAATCTTCGCTTTTACATGTCTGCTGGGCTTTCTATCCTTTTCGGAAATATGCGCCAGGCAGATTTCTGAGAACAGGCTGTTTGTTGCCGCAGTTAGACTGGTAAATCTCGCCGTACTGGCCTTTGGCATGATTACGAACATTGCAGGCCTGGATCTCAGTGCCTTATGGAATCTAAGTGATTTTGCCAATATACTTATGGTATGTTGCAACCTGCCGCTGCTTTACATAGGATACGGCAAGGTTCATAAGGCTTTTGAGCATTTCGAGCGGCATGAGGGCTCCTTTAATTCGAGTACCTTGGGCATCCCACTACCAGTTTGGGATAAGAACTCCTAAAGCCGTAAAATGAAATTTATTCAGTGGGTGCTTACATCCACCTAAGAGGAGAGCGCCTTAGCGCCCGTCAGTGTAGGGTGAATTTTAATTTAATGTATAAATGAGGTTGGAGCAATGGTTACAGTAATTTTTCCGGCAGCTGGAAGAGGAAAACGCATGGGTGCAGGCATGAACAAGGTTTTTATGCCATTGGTGGGTGTTCCGATACTCATAAGAACCCTTCTTCAATATTCGGCCTGTAATGAAATTGACCAAATGGTTGTAGTAGTAGCCGATTATGAAGTGGAATTTGTCAAAAAGCTTCTCGGTGATATTCATGGATTAAAGCCTTACAAGGTTGTTTCTGGGGGCAGTGAACGACAATATTCTGTCTTGAATGGAATAAATTCCATTGAAGGCTCAGAGGAGGATATTATTTTGGTTCATGATGGAGCTCGTCCCTTTATCAGTCAGCAGACAATACAAGCTACCATCGAGGCTGCCCAACGCTACGATGGGGCTGTTGCCGGGGTTCCGGCTAAAAATACGATAAAAATATGTGACGCACATGGTATGGTTGAGGATACCCCAGCTCGCTCAGCTTTATGGGAAATTCAGACACCTCAGGGATTTAAACGGGGGATTTTGCTTATAGCCAATGATAGGGCAAAAAAAGAGCGCTTTTTGGGGACAGATGATGCCAGCCTGGTTGAGCGGGCCGGATATAAGGTTTATGTTGTAAAAAGTGATTATCAGAACATAAAAATAACTACACCGGAGGATATGCTGATTGGGGAAGCCTTTATTAGAGAAAAGGGTGATCCGGTGAATGGAATAAATAAACAGATTATGCCTAAAATAGTATCAATGATTGAAAAAGAATGGCTTGGGAGAGATGAAAAATGACCAGATTTGGTATGGGATATGATGTGCATCAGCTGGTAGAGGGTCGAAGGCTGATTATTGGAGGAGTAGAAATTCCCTTTGAAAAGGGGCTGTTGGGACATTCTGACGCTGATGTGCTGCTCCATGCTATAGCAGATGCTTTATTGGGAGCTGCCGCTTTGGGAGATATAGGAAAGCATTTTCCTGACACTGATGAGCAGTACAGGGGCATATCAAGCATTATATTGCTTGAACATGTAGGAAGGCTGCTGCAGGACAAGGGCTATACCGTTGGCAACGTGGATGCGACAATTGTGGCTCAACGCCCCAAAATGCTTCCTCACATAGACAAAATGAGGAAAAATATTGCAAAGGCACTAAAAACTGATTTGGACAGGATAAATATAAAGGCCACCACAGAGGAGCATCTAGGGTTTACCGGAGCTGGGCAGGGAATTTCTTCCTATGCAGTTGCGGGAATTGAAGGGTAATGGTACAATCTTGTGTTAAAGACTGATACAATGAGATTTGTTCAGAGGTTGCTTTTTCTCTCTCCCTGAGGGCTGGGGCCAGCACAGGTCAGAAAAATGAGACTTATTCAGTGGGAGTTTAAAGCTCCCACTGAATAAGTCGAATAAATCCTGAGTCGTACGGGCGTTTATCTCTCACCTGAAGAGTAGGGAGACTTAGCCCCCGTTAGCGTAGGATGAAGGATAAAAGGAGTTAGATAATAAATATGCTAAAGGTTTATAATACTTTAACCAGAAGAAAAGAGGAGTTTGTTCCACAGGAGCCTGGAAAGGTTGGTATGTACGTCTGCGGTGTTACCCCATATAACCACCCCCACATTGGGAATGCCCGTCCCTTTGTGACCTGGGATGTTATAAAGCGTTACCTTAAGCATCGGGGGTTCGAGGTCAGGCATATTCAGAACTTTACTGATATGGATGATAAAATCATCAAGGCTGCCAATACAGAGGGGGTAGCCTGGGAAATCATTACCAAACGGTATATCAAGGGCTATTTTGATGCCATAGATGCATTAAATGTTCAACGGGCTGACCTTTATCCAAAGGTAACGGAGCATATTCAGGATATTATTGATATGGTGGAGAGACTTGTTGAGAAGTGCTATTCTTATACCATAGATGGGGATGTGTATTTCAGTGTGGAGAAGTTTCCGGAGTATGGCAAGCTGTCGGGCCGAAAGCTGGAGGATATGCAGGCTGGTGCTCGTGTAGAGGTTGATACCAGAAAGCACAATCCAATGGATTTTGCTCTTTGGAAATCTGTCAAGCCAGGAGAGCCGTATTGGGAAAGTCCATGGGGGAAGGGCCGCCCAGGTTGGCATATCGAGTGCTCGGCAATGTCCAGAAAATATTTGGGGGAAACCTTTGATTTTCATGGCGGCGGCAGTGATTTGATTTTTCCGCATCATGAAAATGAAATTGCCCAGTCGCAGTGCTGCTGTGGGGATTATCACAGCTTTGCCCAGTATTGGCTTCACAATGGGTTTATTACTATCGATAATGAAAAAATGAGTAAATCCCTGAATAACTTTATAACAGTGCCGGATATTTTGAAGCAGTATCCAGGTGAGGTAGTACGGTTCTTTATATTGCGCACTCATTATCGCAGTCCATTGGACTTTAGTGAGGACCGGATAAAGGAAGCTCAGGCCGGTCTGCTTCGCTTGAAGAATGCCTATGATTTGGGAAAGGAGCTGCTTAGCCGTACCAGCACTACCGATACCCACCATCATCTTTCGGAGACAGCCGACAAGGCAATGGCTGATTTTTATGAGGCAATGGACGATGATTTCAACACGGCTTTGGCTATTGGCTATATGTTTACATTATCAAAGGAAATAAATGTTTATGCCAATCAGGTAATCAACAAAGGGGCCGAGTATGACGGGGCTAATTTCAAAAGGCTGTTGGATACTTATGAAAAAATGGCTTCGGTAATTGGAATATTTGAGGGCTCTCTGGAAATGCCTCAGCAGGATGACACTATTTCATCGGCAGAAATTGAGGCCCTTATTGCTGAGCGGACTGAAGCCAAGAAAGCGAAGAATTGGGGCAGAGCTGATGAAATTCGTGATAGCCTTAAAGCAAAGGGGATTATTCTCGAGGATTCAGCCACTGGGACAAAATGGAAGAAAGCATAGACCATGAAGTTTGAATATTATAAGAAGTTAGTTGATATGATGTTTACTCCTGACGGAAACGGTGGAGTGCTTCAACGATATGATACAGTGGATCCCAAAACGGTAAATCCCTTGGTATTGGCTTATATCGGTGATGCTTATTTTCACCTGTTTGTGCGAGGGAGGATTCTTTCCTATGAACAGAGCAAAATACATGTGCTGCACCAATTCAGTGCGCAGATTGTATCAGCTGTGTGGCAGGATAAGGCCTATAGGGCTATTGAGCATTTATTGACACCGGAGGAAATCGGGGTCTATAAACGGGGAAGGAATGCCAAGAGCCATGCTCCCCGCAGTGCCAGTGTAGCGCAGTATCACTCCAGCACCGGCTTCGAGGCTTTGCTGGGCTATCTATATTTAATGGAGAGAAATGAGCGCCTTTATGAGCTGTCGGAGGCCTCCTTTCAGGTTATATCCAAGGCAATGATGACCGAGATTGCAGAAAAGAAAATGGAGAGTTGCTATGATAAAGGTAAAACTACTTGAACATACACCGGAGCCAGAACGGGTAGTGGCTATGGCGGCCAGACTGTGTTATTCAGCCGCCGGGGCTGAAGAGCTGGCGGAACGCATGACGAAGGAGCAGGTAGAAAAGCTGCTGTCGAAAATTGTAAAGATGGGTCACGCATCCACTATGGAGCATGTGTCTTTTACCTTCGGGATAGAAGGTGTGTCACGGGTGCTGACTCACCAGCTGGTACGTCATCGTTTGGCGTCATATAGCCAGCAGTCCCAACGATATGTAGCAGAGCATGATTTTGAATATATTCTTCCACCAACTATTGCCGAGAAACCAGAGGCAATGGCGCGGTTTGAAGCCCTGATGGAGGAGGTACAGAAGGCATATAATGAGCTGGCCGATATGGGAATACCCAAGGAGGATGCCCGATATGTTCTGGCTAATGCCACGGAAACCAAAATTGTGGTTACCATGAATGCCCGTTCATTGATGCATTTCTTTAATCTTCGTTGCTGCAACCGGGCTCAATGGGAAATCCGTGATTTGGCATATAAGATGCTGGCTGAGGTAAAGAAGGTAGCTCCAATTTTGTTCAGGAATGCTGGTGCTTCCTGTGTATCCACCGGACATTGCCCAGAGGGGGCCATGACCTGCGGAAAATTTTCAGAAATGATAAAGATGAGAGACGAATAATATGGGCTATAATAAAACAGGCGAAGGTAAGTCTGATAAACGGTCTGTTGCCATAAAGGAGCATAAGGGCAGTAAACTGGAATATATGATAAAGAAAAAACATCGACAGACTGATCGCCGTACCGGGGAAATAATGAAGAATGAAGCAGCCCTTGGAGCAGCTGAACTGCCTGATGATATGGTGGCAGGGCGCAACGCTGTTATGGAGGCTCTAAAGGGTGGTCGAAGTGTAAATAAGCTTATGGTGGCCAATGGAAGTAATGAGGGCTCAATAAAGGAAATTATTGCCATTGCTAAGGAAAAAGGCGTAAACATTATATATCTGGAACGTAGTAAAATAGACTCCATGGCTCGTGGGATACGGCATCAGGGGGTATTGGCCCAGGTATCCCCAGTGGATTATGTTGAGCTGGAGGATATTTTGCAGGTTGCCAGGGAGCGTAATGAACCACCATTTATAGTCCTGTTAGATGAGCTGGAGGACCCTCATAATCTGGGGGCTATTTTGCGGACGGCAGATGCGACGGGTGTACATGGGGTGCTAATACCAAAACGTCGAAGCTGTCCATTGTCTGCTACTGTGGCCAAGACCTCAGCCGGAGCAGTAGAGTATGTTCCGGTTGCCCGCATTGGCAATGTAGTGCAGACTATCAGAAGACTGAAGGACTTGTGCCTTTGGGTTGCCGCTGCTGATATGGATGGTACTAATTATTATGAGGCCGATATGACAGGTCCTTTGCTGCTGGTTATTGGGAGTGAGGGCCATGGCGTTGGACGGCTGGTTAAGGAGCAATGTGATTTTATAGTGAAGCTTCCTATGGTGGGGAGGATAAACTCGCTAAATGCCTCAGTGGCAGGGTCAATTTTAATGTATGAGGCAATGAAGCAACGACGAAGCAGCTGATTACCCCACTGATTGCTAAGCACCTGTTAGCGCAGGATTAATTCGACTATAATTCAGCGGTAGTATAATGCTCCCACTGAATAAGTCTCATTATTTTAAACCCACCTCTCCTTGGGGATGTAAGGGGTGTGGAGCTTTGCAAAATCCATGCTTACAGGGATGTAGGGGATGAGCAATAGCTTTATCTTGGCTCCCTTGGAGGAGCTGTCTACTTTAGTAGACTGAAAGGGTTGTTTGGTGGAGAGTGTTATGAGGAAAAAGCCACGGGAGTGTTATATCATTGATGGCTACAATGTAATAAATTCATGGCCTGAGCTTGTCCTTTTGAATAGTGACCTGGCTGAGGCCAGGGACCGGCTTATACACATGCTTGTTGAGTATGGCGCTTATGAAAAATATGATATGATCGTGGTGTTTGATGCACTGTTTACCGATGATGAGGAAAACACAGAGCTGATAAATCCCCATTTTACCGTTGTATATACCGGACGGGGAGAAACCGCAGACAGCTATATTGAGCGCCTGGCCTATGATTATGTCCGACAGGGAAGCGAGGTGCATGTGGTCACCTCAGATGGAGCTGAGCAATCAATGATTTTGGGGGCAGGAGCCTATCGTCATCCTTCAAAGGAATTTTACACTATCATAAAACGGGCTAAAAAAGAGCTTAGAAAAGGGTATTTGGATAAGGTAAAGCTGCCGGTTTCCCGTAACGAAATTGCCAGTAACCTTGATGAAGGAACCCTGGCCAAGCTGGATGCATTAAGGAAGATGAAGTAAAGGTTTTATGTGAAAATTCGGGCCATAATAATTAGGGCGTGTTGATTAATTCACTCAGTCCATCTTCGCGGGTCTTGACTGCCCCTGCTGCGTTGACAAATCCTCAGCATAGTACCACTATGCCTGCGGTTTGTCGCCTTGCATGGACAGCCAATCCCCACAAATCTGGACTAAGCTCATTTAATCAACACGCCCTAGGTAAATAACTTTTTTACATATAGGTAGCTCAATGCTTGATTAATTTTTTGATGGGCGGTATAATTTACTTTAGGCTGTGGTGAAAATCGTGGCCCTACAAGTTTGTGGAGGTATGGCTGTATGGAGAATGGCCTGTTGACCTGGGATGACTCTTTTGATGATTATGTGAATCTTCCTGACGAGGATGTTATTTTGAAGATTCAGGATAATCAGGATAGCACCGCCATGGAATATCTAATAAATAAATATAGAAACTTTGTCAGAGCCAAGGCAAGGTCGTATTTTCTGATTGGTGCTGATCGGGAGGATATTATCCAGGAGGGAATGATTGGCCTTTACAAGGCAATCAGGGACTTTCGCAATGACAAGTTATCGTCTTTTAGAGCTTTTGCCGAGCTGTGTGTCACCAGGCAGATTATTACTGCCATAAAGACCGCTACCAGACAGAAGCATATACCACTTAACTCCTATATTTCCCTGAACAAACCGATTTACGATGAGGACTCTGATCGTACTCTGCTGGATGTTCTTTCAGGAGCTAAGGTAACTGACCCGGAGGAGCTGCTTATCAGTCGGGAAGAGTTCATCGATATTGAAGCTAAGATGGAGGATATCCTTAGTGATTTGGAGTGGTGTGTGCTGATGGCTTATTTGGATGGCAAGTCATATCAGGAGATAGCTGTTGATTTGGAACGCCATGTAAAGTCCATTGACAATGCATTGCAACGGGTAAAACGAAAGCTGGAGCGTTACATGGAGCTTAATGGTAATGAAATCGATATAGGAACTATATATCGTGGACTGACTGCTATAAAGCGCAGAGGCCGTGTTTTTTCAGATATAAAAAAGGGAGAAGGAGTGCAGTGAATGCATTCCCTTTTTTATTATAAATATTTTTTATAGTTGTATTTGCTTTTCACGGGTTTGCCTATCGTCGCTGCCTGGGGCAAATTGACAATGTTACATTTTGTGTATTATACTTCTTATCAATGATGTTTATCATAGCATAAATTATCTATTAGTATTTATATTATTAAAAATATTTAAGGGGGAGTTTTTATGGATGGTTATGCAGCATTGGGTATATTTTTCCTGATGGCACTGGGATTTCCGATTGCACCTATTATAATCGCGAACATCATCCAGCCAAAGCAGCCAACTGATGAAAAGGATATACCATACGAATGCGGTGTTGACACAATCGGCAAGAACAACGTGCAGTATCATATAGGTTATTTTATGTATGCACTTGTTTTTTTGCTTTTTGATGTGGAAACGGTTTTCCTGTATCCTTGGGCAGTAAAATACAGTCAGCTTGGCTTGTTTGCCCTATGTGAAATGCTGGTATTTGTAGGGATATTAACCATTGGTCTTTGGTATGCCTGGAAGAAGGGGGCTCTGTCATGGAAATAGTGGATATTGTGCCACCGGTGCTGAAGGACAATGTTATTGTCACCAGTGTTGACGCACTTTTTAAGTGGGGTAAATCAAATTCCATATGGCCTTTGTCCTCAGGGCTGGCATGCTGCTCCATAGAAATGATGTGTGCAGCGGCTTCAAGATTTGACTTGGCCAGATTTGGCTACGAGGTATTTCGTTCCTGTCCTCGTCAGTCCGACTTGCTGATAGTTGCTGGTACCCTTACCTGGAAAATGACTCCGCCACTTATTCGTCTTTATGAGGAAATGCCTGAACCGAAGTATGTAATTGCCATGGGTAATTGCAACATAGCTGGGGGTCCGTTTTCTGACTCTTACTCAGTAGTAACCGGCCTTGACAAGATAATGCCGGTGGATGTTTATCTGCCTGGCTGTCCACCAAGACCTGAAGCACTGATTGATGCTATGCTGAAGCTGAAAAAGCTTATACAACATCCGGAGCTGGCGAACGCTGCCGCAGATGCAAAGGCAATCAGCCGTGCCAATCTGCGCAGTATGACTCAGCCGGTGGCTGGTTTGAAGGAAAAGGCGGAATAATATGGGAAAATATTTTGATAAAGAAAAATTGGAATTATTAAAGGCCCAGTTTGATACTGCCGAGTATGATGCAGAGCAGGCAGAGCCGGCTATATATATAGGAAAGGAACAGCTTTTGGGGCTGATGAGGGTTCTCAGAGAAACTCCTACATATGCTTTTGACCGAATGTCAAATCTGACGGCGGTGGACTATAAGGAATATTTTGAAATGGTATATAGTCTTTATTCCCGTCGGTTTGATATGTGGATTACAGTAAAGGTTAAACTGGACCATGACAAGCCTGAGGTTGAATCAATGACTCAGATTTGGGAAGGAACTAACTTTGAGGAAAGAGAAACCTACGATTTAATGGGGATAAATTTCATTCATCACCCTGATTTACGGCGGATTTTAATGCCGGATAATTATGATGCACATCCACTGAGAAAGGATTTTGTACCTTTGGAGCCAAAAATTGAAGGGGGGGTACTGACATGGCACAAACAGAAAAGTATGTCCTGAATATGGGGCCACAGCATCCTAGTACCCATGGTGTTCTTCAGGTACAGGTGGAGCTTGATGGGGAAAATATAGTTGGTGCTAAGCCGATAATGGGATATCTGCATCGGGGAATTGAGAAATTAATGGAATCCCGAACCTATACCCAATGTGTGCCATATACAGACCGGCTGGACTATGTATCTGCCATGAACAACAATCTGGGCTTTTGTATGGCTGTGGAAAAGCTGGCCTCCATCGAAGTTCCAAGAAGGGCCGAGTATATTCGGGTTATTTGTGCAGAGCTTAACCGTATTGCCAGTCATCATGTATTTATTGGCTCTCTGACTAATGACCTTGGTTCAGCTACTGGTATGATTTATGCCTTCCGTGATCGGGAGAAAATTCTGGATTTATTTAATATTATTTGTGGTGCCCGTATGACCGCCCATTATATTCGCATTGGTGGAGTGGCAGCTGATGCTCAGGAGGAATTTTTAAAGGGAGCCCAGGAGTTTGTAAACTATGTTCCGGCCATGTTGGATGAGTATGACAGGATTTTTACCGGCAATGAAATTTTTCAGGCCCGTATGAAGGGAACCTCGATTATTACCAGAGAGACAGCCCTGAAATACAGTATGTCCGGTCCGAACATAAGAGCCAGTGGTGTGGATTATGATATTCGTAAAATAGATAAGTATGGTGCTTATGGCGATTTTGATTTTGAAATTCCTCTCGGTGAACAGGGAGACAACTGGGACAGATATATTGTGCGGCTGAAGGAGGTTCAGCAGAGTGCCAATATTATTCAGCAAGCACTGGACAATATGCCGGATGGCCCTGTCATGGCAAAGGTTCCTAAGGTACTGAAGCCACCAAAGGGGGATGCCTATCATCGGGTTGAAAACACCCGTGGTGAGCTGGGCTTCTATATAGTAAGCGATGGCTCCACCAAGCCGTATCGTGTGCACATACGACGTCCATCCTTTGTTAATTTGCAGGCTTTGGACAGCATGTGCCAGGGGATGCTTTTGGCCGATGCCGTTACGGCATTTGCTACTATCGACCCATTGATGGGTGAGGTAGATTGTTAATCCTATGTTAACGGGTGCCAGACTCTCCTTCTCTTGGATGGGAGATAAGCACCCGTAGCACTCAGGGTTAATTCGGCTGCATTCAGTGTGAGTATGAAGCTTTCACTGAATAAGACTCATTTAATAGATTGGCAGGTGGAAATATGCATAGCGGAATTTTATACTCTACAGCCCAGGCGCTTAGAGAAATTCTGATGTCCTTAGTGGGCATTCCGATTATAGTTGATATTATTATGACGGTAATATGCGCAACGATTCTCCTTTTGATTATGGCTACTTCAGCCTTGGTATTTACCTTGGGAGAGCGAAAAATTTGTGCATTTATTCAGGTACGTATTGGACCAAACCGGGTTGGCCCCGGCGGGCTGCTACAGTCAGTGGCTGATATGATTAAGCTGATGGACAAGGAGGACATTGTACCGAAGGGGATTGATAAATGGCTTTGGGTACTGTCACCGATTCTTCTGCTGGTGCCTTCGGCACTGATATATGCCTTTTTCCCCTTTGATGATGGGGTTATTTTGGCAGATGTAAATGTGGGGCTGTTTTTGTTGATTGCCATTACTTCACAGACGGTTTTGCCATTTTTGATGGGTGGATATGCTTCAAACAGTAAGTATTCCATGATTGGTGGTATGCGTACTGTGGCACAGATGCTTGGCTATGAAGTACCAATGGTTTTTGCACTGATGGGTATTGTAATGCTTACCGGCTCCCTGAAAATGAGTGCCATTGTAGAAGCACAGTCCAACGTGTGGTTTATTGTATTACAGCCTTTGGCGTTTCTTATCTACATAGTTACAGCCTTGTTAGAAAGCAACCGGCCACCGTTTAACCTTGTTGAGGGTGAATCAGAAATCATTGCCGGACCGTTTACCGAGTATACGGGCATGCGCTGGGCCTTGTTTTTCCTGGCGGAATTTTCCAATCTTATGTGTATTGGAATCCTGACTACTACTCTGTTTTTAGGTGGTTGGCATGGGCCTGATTTCCTGCCTGGCTTCTGCTGGTTCTGGATAAAGACCTTTATCTGTGTATTGTTTTATCAATGGGTTGGCTGGACCTTCCCACGCCTCAGAATAGATACAATGCTGAGCTTTGGCTGGAAGGTGCTTCTACCAATTGCTTTGATAAATGTATTGCTAACCGGTGTAGGTATCTATATTTACAATATTATGTGATAGGAGACTTCAATTATGTGGGGCAAAGGACTTGTAGCAGGATTGAAGGTTACTTGGGGCCACTGGTTTGGCAAGAAGGAAACTGTATATTATCCTGAAGAAAGATTGCCAATGACCGAACGCTTTCGGGGCGGTCATCTGGTATTAGATGATAAAAAGTGTATCGCATGTAAGCTGTGTGCAATGGGCTGTCCAAATGCTGCATTGGATTTGACCGTATCGGTTGATGAGGATAAAAAACGCCATATGGACTCCTATAAGCATCAAATAGGACGCTGCATGTATTGTGATTTGTGTATTGAGGCTTGTCCGGTAAAGGCACTTAGCTGGGACAAGAATTATGAGGGTTCTTCCTACTTTAAGGAAGATATGACCTATGATGCTGTAGTAGAAGCAAAGAACAGGAGGGGGAGCAATGAATGAGCTTTTAAGTACCCTGGTGTTCTATGCCGTGGCAGTTGTGATTTTGGCTACTGCCCTTGGGGTAGTAATGAGTAAAAACCTGGTTCACAGTGCATTATTGATGACGGCCTGCTTTATAGGTGTTGGTGTGCTGTTTATTTGGCTGAATGCTGACTTCCTTGGAGCGATGGAATTTATGCTTTACTCCGGTGGTGTGGCGATTTTGGTTGTAATGGGTGTTATGCTGACAAAGCGGGAAGCGGGGCCTCCGGGCAATCCGTTTAATGGCAGAAAGCTGACTGCCCTGGGCATGGTGATACTGTTCATGCTGGTTATGTGTACTGTGGTGGTATCAACTCCAATCCCAACTGGCGGCTTTGTTTCTCCGGATACGGTAAGCGACCTGGCAGATATGATGCTAAACAGGTATATTCTGCCCTTTGAAATTGCAGCTACTTTGCTGCTGGCTGCTCTTTTGGGAGCTATTATTTTGGCGAAGGGAGATGGCGAAGCATGACTATTGGTTTGAATCATTGCCTGCTGTTGGCGGCGATGCTGTTTGCCATCGGTCTCTACGGTGTGCTTTCCAAACGCAACATAATTGCTGTTTTGATGGGGGTTGAGCTTATGCTGAACGCCGTAAATATCAATTTTGTTGCCTTCAACCGATTTACTCCGGTGTCTGACCTGACCGGTCAGCTGATGACCGTGTTTGCCATTACTGTAGGTGTGGCAGAGGTGGCCATTGGTGTGGCATTGGCGTATCGGATTTACAATGACAGAAATACTATTAATGTTGATGAGCTGGATAATATGAAGGGTTAAGGAGGGGCTATTTGATGTTTTATGAGTTTGCACTTGAACATGCCTGGCTAATCCCGTTATTACCAGCAATTGCCTTTGTGATTATCGGTATGATAACCCGGGCCTATGGGAAATTGTCTGCACTCATTGCCGTGTGCATGAGTACAATCAGCTTTCTTCTGTCCGCTGGGGTTACCTATGCAGTGGTAAATAATGGAATTACCGTTGAAATGCCGTTTGTGCAGAAGCTTTCCTGGATGCACATAGGTAGTGTTGATATTTCCATGGGTGTGCTTATTGACCCATTAACAGCAATGATGCTGATAGTTGTTTCTACAGTATCATTATTGGTACAGATTTATTCCTGTGGCTATATGAAGGGGGACCCAGGCTATGGTAGATTTTTCTCCTTCCTGTCACTGTTTGCCGCCTCCATGCTTGGTCTGGTACTGGCAGTGAACTTCCTCCAGATGTACGTATTCTGGGAGTTGGTTGGTCTGTGTTCATATCTTTTGATTGGGTTCTACTATTATAAGATTTCGGCCCGGGAGGCAGCCAAAAAGGCATTTATGACCACCCGTGTAGGTGACTTTGGTCTGCTGTTGGGTATCCTGCTTTTGCAGATAAATTTTGGTACCCTTGACTTTATGGCCTTAAAGGAGATTATTCCTGCGCATATCATGTCTGCCGGGACAGGTCTGATGACCATTATTGCCCTACTGATATTTGTGGGACCTATCGGAAAATCTGGTCAGTTTCCACTGCATGTATGGCTGCCTGACGCAATGGAAGGTCCTACTCCAGTATCTGCACTTATTCATGCTGCAACAATGGTTGTTGCCGGCGTGTATCTAGTAGGCCGTGCCTTCTTTATGTTTAATGAACTGCCAACGGTAATGAATGTTATTGCCTGGGTAGGAGGCTTTACGGCATTCTTTGCGGCCAGTATTGCCTTTACCCAAACTGCTATCAAGCGGATTTTGGCGTATTCCACCATCAGTCAGCTGGGATATATGATGTTAGCACTGGGAGTGGGCTCTCTTACTGCTTCCTTCTTCCACCTGATGACTCATGCCTTTTTCAAGGCGCTGTTGTTCCTTTGCGCTGGTGCAGTTATGCATGCTATGGCTGATGAGGCAAATATATTCAAAATGGGTGGACTGCGTAAGAAGATGCCAATTACCTTTGCCACAATGAGCATCGGCGTTTTGGCAATAGCTGGTATTCCTCCTTTTGCAGGATTTTTCTCCAAGGATGAAATTCTTGTGGCTGCGGCGTCGGTAAGTACGCCGTTGTACTTGCTGGGAACTCTGACTGCTTTTATGACAGCATTTTATATGGCTCGTCTGCTCTTTGTTACCTTCTTTGGGCGGCCGGCCAGCGAGGAGGCCTTTGAGCATGCCCATGAGGTGTCCTGGTTCATGCTGGTACCACTTATTGTTTTGGGGGCTCTGGCAGTGGTTAGTGGCCTTTGGGGCCATGTATGCGGCTTTGGTGAGTGGGTACGCTTTGGCGCGCCACATGAGGCCAGCATAGATATGGTTATTGCTGTATCATCTACCATTTTGTCTTTAATAGCCTTTGGAATTGCCTACAACATATATGTAGCCAAGAATTGGAGCTCAGATGTTATTGCTGAAAAATGTGGTATATTGTATAAGCTGAGCTACAACAAGTTCTATATTGATGAAATCTATGCTGCCCTTATCAAGGTAGCAGTTGATGGTGTAGCAAAGGTATTCTACTGGATTGACATTTATATTGTAGATGGTGTTATCAATGGCCTGGCCAATCTGGTAGGGGGCCTAAGCAATACGCTCAGTAAAGCAGAGAATGGACAGGCGCAGCATTATGCCGGCTTCTTTGTTTGTGGCGTGGTAATTCTTGTGGCATATAGCCTTTATTATCTGGCAGTTATGGGAGGTGCATTTTAATGGCTGGCTTTCCTTTATTGACAGCAGTTTTATTGGCACCAATCTGCGCTGCTGTACTCATGTGTTTTGTATCTCCAAAATCCGCCCAGTCAGTGCGGGTCATATCTGCTGCGGCTATGACTACGGCTTTGGCGCTTACCCTGTATGCGTTTTTCAATTATGATTTAAGTGCTGGTGGTATGCAGTTTACGGAAAATATTCCGTGGATTAAGGATTTAGGTGTACATTATTCCCTGGGGGTAGATGGTATTTCCTTGCCGATGCTGCTGCTCACTGACCTTATTGGTTTGGCAGCGGTATACAGCTCGTGGAATATCACCAACCGACCTAAGGAATTTTACATTCTGTTGATGATTTTGATTGCCGGAGTTACCGGTACCTTTATTGCAACAGATTTGTTTATATTCCTGCTTTGCTACGAGGTAGTGGTTATTCCAATTTATATCATGGTTATAATTTGGGGCTCCACTAAGCGGGTAAGCAAGGAATATGCTGGTATGAAGCTGACGATTTACCTTTTGATGGGGTCAGCCTTTATGCTGGTAGGTGTTGTTGCACTGTATCTCACTGCGTCGTCAGTGCTGGGAGTCAACACCTTTGATATGCAGGCGTTGGCTGTTGCTGGCCAGATGGGCCTTTTAAGTGAAGAATTTCAGATTTTTGCCTTCCTGCTGCTGCTGTTGGGCTTCGGCTCACTTTTATCCATGTTCCCGTTCCACAGCTGGTCTCCTGACGGTTATGCAGGTGCGCCAACTGCGGTATCAATGATTCATGCTGGTGTATTGAAGAAAATCGGTGGATATGGTCTTATCAGGCTGGGGCTTTTGGTGCTGCCATTGGGAGCAAAGTTTTGGGCACCGGTAATAGCTGGACTGGCAATGATTAACGTTATGTATGCAGCCTATATTGCCATTGCCCAAAAGGATTTGAAATATGTTATTGGATATTCATCAGTATCCCATATGGGTTATGTGCTGTTGGGTTTTGCAGCATTGAACGTTGTATCAGTAAGTGGTGCAGTTGCCAACATGGTGGCCCATGGTGTCATGAGTGCCTTGTTCTTTGCCATGATTGGTTTTGTTTATGAAAAGACACATCTCAGAAGTGTAACTGAGCTAAGGGGACTGGCTCATCAGATGCCACGGGTTGCCACCGGCTTTATGCTGGCTGGTATGGCCTCCTTGGGCTTGCCAGGTCTCATCAGCTTTATCCCGGAGTTTACAATATTTGTTGGTTCATTTAGTGTTTATCCTGTATTTGCTGTTTTGGCAATATCCGGTATTATTTTTACAGCACTGTATACCTTACGGGTGCTGGCAAAGGTGCTCTTTGGACCGAAGGATGATAAGTTTGACCGTTATGCCGATGCCCGCGGGGCTGAAATGATGCCACTTATAATTCTTGGTATCGCCCTGGTTGGCTTTGGTATTTTCCCACAGCTTCTCATGGGAATGGTTGGAACTGGAACAGAGCCATTGTTGCCATTACTTGAGCGCATTGCAGATGCGCCTGCCATGATAGGGGGGATCAGATAATGCATTTTGAAGTAATCAGTACAGAAATCTTTATTTTGGTCCTTGGTCTGTTTGCCATTATTATGGACCTGGTTCTGCCAAAGAACGAATCCCGCAAGAGTATTGGCAGTGTGTTGATTTTTGCTCTTACGGCCTGGCTGATATACATGTTTACCCTGTACACTCCACAGGCTGTAATAGCTGATGGTGGAACAGCAACCCGATATTTCAATGATACTATATATGTGGTTGACAATTATTCCATCTTCTTTAAGCAGCTGTTTATTGCTGCTACCATATTTACCATGCTGTTTTCCCTGGATTATACGCAGACTGTACTTCGCTACAAGGGTGAGTTTTACTCCCTTCTGATGACAGCCCTGCTGGGGATGTGTGTTCTGGCTTCGTCCAATGATTTCCTCACCGCCTTTATTGGTCTGGAGCTGATGACGATTTCCTTCTACATTTTAGTTGGAGCGAGAATTTCATCGAAAAATTCCAGTGAGGCAGCAATAAAGTATTTGGTTGTAGGCTCGGTTTCCACGGCTATTATGCTTTATGGCATTAGTCTGGTATATGGTGTCACCGGTAGCGTTCATTTCTATGATATGCTGCGAAACCAGTATCTGTTTTCATCGGCAGGACTGGCGGGTGCTACTATGATTATGGTGGGATTTTTCTTCAAGCTGTCAGTTATCCCTTTCCATATGTGGGCACCGGATGTATATCAGGGAGCGCCTACTCCGGTAACAGCTATGCTGGCCATGGGCTCTAAGGCCGCAGGCATTGCTGTGTTTATGCGGGTACTGTATGTGGCATTCCCTTTGATTGGCTATTATTGGCTGCCGATTTTGGCCGTATTGTCGGCAGTGTGTATGATTGGCGGTAATATCATGGCCATTCGTCAGACCGATGTTAAACGTATGCTGGCGTATTCCTCCATCGCTCAGGCTGGCTATATGATGGTGGGTATTGTTTCGGCAGATTTTGCTGGAATGAAGGCTGTTATGTTTTATGGTATGCTGTATGTGTTTGCCAATGTGGGAGCCTTTGCTGCTTTGTCGTTGGTAGAGCAGCACCGTGGTGGCTCTGATTATAAATCCATTGCCGGACTGGCCAAGTCGGCCCCGGTTATGGCTGCTGTTATGACAGTTTCCCTGCTGTCTATGGCTGGTATTCCACCTACGGCTGGATTTGCCGGTAAGCTTTATCTGTTTACCGCTGTGGTAAATCAGGGATATTTGTGGCTGGCCTTTGTTGGCTTCATTATGTCCATGATTTCTGTATATTATTATCTCCAGGTTGCCAAGGCAATGTATTTGGACAAGGGCAATGATGAACCAATAGTTATTTCCGGGGCAGCTAGAGCCGCTGCCGTAATCAGTGTGCTGGCCACCATTCTCTTTGGTGTATGGCCGGAAAAGCTGGCAGAAATCACTAATTTGGCAAGCTTCACCTTCCTGCAATAAGAAATTAAAAAATGCTGTTGCACAAATTATCCTGCAACAGCATTTTTATTGACACAGGCAGTAGGATTGGAGAGAGACAAAAGACCTATTTCCTGCGATTATTACCTGTTATACTGTAGTAAATATTGACAATATATAGTGGAGTTAAGTACAATTAACATGTTACGGATTTTATAAATCACGAGCTTTACCCTACATTAATTGGTGCTTACCTCCCACCTGGGAGGGGGACCTTAGCACCTGTTGGTTTGGGATAATGGTGATGTTTTTTAGCTCTCAGGAGGTACGGCCAGGATGGAATTAAAAAATTTTATGGAGGACATTGTGCTGTCCAAAATGGAGGAGGTTCTCCGCCAATATCCAAATTGCTGTACCTGTGAAAACTGTAAGCGGGACATTGCAATATTAGCCCTTAATCATCTTCCGCCTAGATATATATCCACAGAAAAGGGGCAGATTTTTGCCCGTGTGGAAAGTATGGGCAGTGAGTATGCTGTGGAAACTGTTACCCAGATTGCTGATGCTATTGAAATAGTTATGGCTCATCCACGGCATGAAGCAAATAAATAAATATTACCCAACTGATAAAGCGCTCATCCTTATGGAAATGAGCGCTTTTCTTATGTAAATTTATCACAAATAAAATACAGCCGGTAACATGCCAGATGTATTTTTGATAGTTGTTTTTGATAATAATCCTATCTATTCACCAATAGACAAAAATATTTTATTCAAAGCTTCAAAGGTACTTAATGCTAGGTTAAAATCCTGCTTTTTATTAGTATAAAGCAAAGTTTCATGCAACTTTTCGTATCTTTGTCGTGTATTGCTACTGAAATTATCTTTCCAGGTATCAAAATCATATGGACCAAGTGGACAATAGTTATTTGGCAGATTGCGTTTTTCCAAATAGAAACTGTCTGTTTGCTTGGTTAGTTGCAGCAGACGCTTCAATTCATCTTTGTCCTTAAGAAAATTTTGAATATCTGCCCTTTGAAAGAGCATCGTTATGTCATAAACATGGCGGATTTTCTCGGCTAGAGTACCACAGATGGCATGGCGTTTAACCGACATTACCTTGTCTATGAAGGTCCTTTCTATTGCAAGTGTATTAACAGTTACTGGTGATAAGTCAAATTCTTCAATTTCTTGAAGCAACCCTTTGGCTTCTAAATATTCCTGTATATAGGTCTTCATTGTCATAGGTCGATATGGGTCTGGACGAACGCTGGAACCTATTTCTAGTTTTATGCGTCCATTGGAACCATTTTGATCGTTAAACCATACATAGGCGCTCTTGTTGCGGTCGTTTCTTTCTGCCGTGATTTTTTCAAGGCGAAATCCATCAGTCAGGCTCTTTTCAACTTGTTTCAGTCGACGATCATACTGTTTATTACCGAGGTCTTCCTGAGGGAGATAGGTAAGGTCAATGTCCTCTGAAAATCTTTCGATAGACCCAGGATAGCATTTACTGAGGGATGTACCGCCTTTGAATACGCAAGAGTCAGCGTATGGGCTTTGAGCAAGTTTCTTCAATATCATTACTATGAAGTAATCACGCTCGACTGCCACTGCTGGTATACCAATATATTGAGCGGTGAGTTCCTGAAGGTCATGAAAGTCAGTCATATATTCATGCAGGTCCATAGAATTGCTCCATTTGTGGGATAACATACGTAGATAGACTGGATAGATATTGCTGTAGTGTATTTCTAATCTTCCAAAAGCCAAGAAATGCGGCCAAAAAGGCAATGGTTGATTTTTTGTACTTACGATGCCTTAGTGCGGTTATTACCGCATCCTCGGAGTAATTCATCGCATATTTTTTCATATATTCTGCCAGTTGGCTTCGGTTGATATTCTCGATACTATTGTAATTTTGTAGAATTTCCAAGGTGGAGATGGCCACGCAGATGGAATCATCGAAATTTAAGTCCAGACGGCTGACCTTAACATTGCGAATAGTCTTTCTGTTCTCCGTCAGAACATTGGAAAGAACTTCAACATTCTTGGCTACTTGTGTGGTGAGGCCATACTGATGATACATTCGATAGCCTATAACCATGCCGTGATAACCTTCGGTGTAGTGTTCGATGATGTTGCGTTCACTGAGGGGGATTTTGCCAAAGCGGGAACAGCGTGGACGATAATAAAGCCCCTTGGTTAAGTGGCACAGTACACCCTTTTTGGTGAGCCTGGTCACTGTCTGGTAAAAGGCCTGCTCAGAGAAATTTGCTGGAAGGTCTCTATAAAGCAGGTTAGCAGTCAGTATTTTATTTTCTGGCTGCTTTTCAATAAGATGTTCAATTATCTGTGCTTGGCTGTTCAAAGTAATCCCTCCTTTGCCTGTTAGATTACAGTTCAGTATATAGGTAAGTCGATAATTATGTCAAGTAGAATTGATTTTTACTTTATAAAAAACGGTGGATAAGGACGAAAATGGTGATTTTTGTCCAATTATGGGGACATGATATATACCCAAAATGCATCACTTACTGATTTGAAATTACAGTATGGTGTCATAACTGTACGGTATTGGTACTGATTTTATTTTATTATTAGGAAGTTCTCTGTGATGAGCTAAAAAGAAAGCCCCTCATGATTGAGGGGCTGATGTGCCATAGGCACTTTTTTATGCTGGGAATTATATGTATCAATAAAACAACTCGCTGGCAATACTGCGACTAGGCTTTAACACCATTGGCTGTTGTGACATCAGCTTTGTGCCATCCTCGGCAAGCTTCGCCGGTACGGTTTCATCGGGAACTGCTATCATGTGAGGCTTTTTACGATACCTGGAAACTATTTTTCCATCGCTGTATTCTGTAATCATAATACTGCCATCTGGCATTAGTCGTCGTATTATTTCGGTGATTTTCTGGTCGTTCTTTAATGCCTGAAGCTGTGAGCGCAGCTCCTGCATTTGCTGGGTTGTTTCTTCAATGGAGCTAAGCTTGTCAACAAGCAGCTCCTTAAAGGATAAGGCTGGGGACGAAGCAGCAATATTTACAGATGACTGGCTTCCCTTGCTGGCAATTGAATTGGCTGATGCTGACAAATTTTCAGTAAACCTGTATGACATAACCTCACCGTCTTTCTTACATATATCTGTCCCTATACTGTGCATATCGAAAATATGCACGGGGAAGTTAAGGGATACAAAGTAATAAATGCTAATATAAAAGTCAAGGCTACATAGGCTATTGTTAAGCAACACTTCAAAATGCAGATTTACGATCCATTATCAATGTCATAGAAATAATTGATTAATAGCTCAATGACGTTATTATGTTCAGGCCTCAGGTGTCGAAATTTTTTTATGAGTGAAGCTTCATGTTCTGTGAGCAGAGATACATTGTCTATAAGGGATTCATCATATGATGCTATGGTTTTCCCGCTAGTAATATAAGAAGTTGAAGTAGGTTTATTATGAGTGATATCTCGAGTGCGTCCCAGAAGATAATCCGTGGAAACATCAAAGAAGTCCGCTAACTTAGGCAAATTTCGTTTTATGCTACCTCCGTGTTCATACTTCACATAAGTGGTGCGATCGATACCCAGTGCCTTAGCAATCTCAGCTTGAGACATATTTCGGTCTTGGCGCAGCTCTCGCAGAATATGTGCAGTTTTCAATATAGTCACTTCCTTTTACATCCATTATAAAATATAAAAAAATGCGGTAAAAGTTGTGAAAATATACCACATAAATGTAAAAAGATGTGAAAAAAATACACGTACCCATTAAGAAATTTATCTGCTTTTCGATATAGTTAATAAGGATTTTCTTATAATGGAAGGGTTATGCCAAAAAATGTGAAGATATTACACATATCTAAAATAAAAGTGTATTTATATCACATGAAATGATGCAATAAGGAGATGAGTACTGAATTATGATACAAAGCACATTACTTGTACGGCGGTATATATTATGTATTTTTATAGTGGGGGTTGTCTTTTATTCTAATGTAGTTATGGCTCAGGAAGTTACCGTAACAGGTATGGGTAGCGATCGAGATAGTGCATTAAGGGATGCTACAAGACTTGCTGTAGAACAAGTTGTTGGTACATTTATCACTTCAGAGACCGTGATGAAAAACTTAACCATCCAATTGGACGAGGTTTACAAAAAGTCCCAGGGATTTATTAATAATATACGGATTTTAGATGAGGGCATGGCATCTGACTCCTTATATAGAGTAAAAGCAGCAGTAGATGTAGATACAAATCCCAATGCTGAATTAATAAATACATTAACTATGATTATGCGCCTTAATGATCCACGCATAGTAGTTGTTGTATTGGAAAAGGATGCTGATGGTCAGGTAGTACATGATGGTATGGCAGAAAGTGCTTTAAATAGTAAATTGGTAGAAAGTGGATTTTCTAATGTTTTGGATGCTGCACATGTTATAAATTTGAAAAATTCCCAATTGTTAAAAAGTATTTATGATGGCAGTAGGGATGAATTTCAGGGAGAAGCGGATCATGTGGCTGATTTTCTAGTTATTGGGTCATTAAAAGATGAAACAGGCAATGTTGCTATTCCAAAATATAATGAAAGTGGAATGCTGGATACATCCATTATGAATAGTAGGGCGTTGTTAAAGATAGATGTGATTAGTTATAGTACAGGAAAGCTGATAGATTCATTTCTGACAGAAGGGACAGGTATTGGTGTTAGTCAGGCGGCAGCAAGAAGTAAAGCCACTAGTACAGCAGCAAAGCAAGCAGCAGTAAAACTCATAGAAAAATTTAAAAAGCATGGAGCAAAAAATACGCAGGGGACAGAATTTGTATTGATGGCTGATAATGAAGAACAGCTATATCAGGTTATGCATACGCTGCGTTCCTTAACTTGTGTAGATAATGTCTACATAAGGGAGCAAAATAGCAATACAGTGGTGTTAGATGTGGAATCTGTACAGAAACCTCATGAAATAGTACGAATACTCAGAAATGCAACTGAATATGGTATTGCGGTGGAAAGTATAAATAATGCTCGCTGTCAGTTACGGATTAAATAAAGGGGATGAGTAGGAATGAGAAAAGGTATTTGTATGTTGATAATGCTGTTCTGCTTCGTCGGAACAGGAAAAGCTGCTTCGTTGCACGATTATCCAAATGTGGCAGTGCTACCCTATGCCAATAAAGCAGCTGTTTCAAGGCAGCTTTCTATGGAAGATGCTTCCATGGTGTCGGAGTTTGTTATAGAACAGCTTTTGGATTCAGAAAGATTTAATTTAATTGAGCGGGAAATGCTAGAAGCTATTATGAAAGAACATAGCTTTAATATGTCTGGTATAGTTGACCTGACGACTGCTGCACAGATTGGCAAGCTGGCTGGCGTAAAGTACCTGGTAGCTGGTAGTGTAACAGGATTGAGTACAAAAAGCAGTGGGGCGTCATATTCAGATTCGGCCAAGGGTGGTGCAGGCTTTAATATTAATACAGTTATTGCTAATGTTACAGCACGGTTTATTGATGTGGAAACAGGCAGAATTGTTTTGGCAGCCAGTGGTACAGGAGAGTCCGCCAGCACCAATGTAGAGTTTTCCCAGCGAAAAACCAAGAAAGAAACACTTTCAGAATATTATCCATATACGGAATCGATGAACAGTGGTGTTTATGATAGTGGAATAGATGGTAGCGGTAACGTGGTTAATGATGAAGTAATCGATGATGGGGAAGTTGCCCAAAACGATGATATGTATATAGCAACTGAAAATAATGCTGCTTATGATAGTAGCGATATGGGAACGGAGGCAATAAATATCGGTTCTTTGGCTTCTGCTAGTAAAGTGGTAGAACGAGAAAGAAAAATAGTCATTGGTACTAAGAGTTTCAGCCAGGTTCAAGTACGCAATGCGCTGTATAAAGCAGTGGGGGATCTTATTTATAACAAAAAATTTGGAATTTTGGCAAAGATGGATGGTAAGGCAAGGCGTAGAAAGGTTTAGGAGGCTACAGTATAATGCATACAGTTTTAGAAAAGCTTGTTCTGATAATGGGAGTTTTTTTATGCTTGGTATCTCAGGTTGAGGCTGCACCTATGACCGAAAAGCCTACGGTGGCCGTTATGGATTTTGGTCGGCATGTGGGAGCATCAACAGCAGATATTATTCTTGATAATACAGAAAAAACATCCTCTGACTATATCATTGAGGCTTTAGTGGAAACTGGTAAATATGATGTGGTAGACAAGGATATGCTGGCAGAAAAGCTTGCGGAAGCAAATTTGAAAACTACCGGGATTATTGACCCAGATACAGCTAAACAAATCGGTGAAATACTAGGAGTTCGCTATATTATTTATGGCAATGTAAATGACGTCACCGGCAGCAGTACAGGCTTGCAGATTTATAGTGTGGGGGCAGATGTAAATACTGTCAAGGCACATATTATTGCCCGTATGATGGATGTCAATACGGGAGATATAGTAATGGCTGCTAAGGGAGAAGGGAAGTCTAAAAGCTCCTTTGCTAAAGCTGGCAAGGAAAATACCGGGTATATTACCGTGGGCACTACTCAAATATCTCAGGTGAGTGTACATAATTCCATAAAAAAGGCAGCCTATGCCATGGTTGATAAATTGACGGAGCGTCTTTTTGGCGTTAGGCCATTTGCTGGGGAAACGGATGATAACTAGCCTTCCACTCTGGGGAAGCACCCAAGGGTACTAGGGCAGAGCCCATCGGTGACTGCCATTACACAATATTACAAACGGGGTGAATATTATGAGTTTATTTTATCATTATTGTGGATTAGCACTTAATGATGGGGATGGAAGATTGAAGAAATTACAAATAAGTTACAATAATGTGGGAGTAATGAAAGGATAGGTGATGAAAGTGAAAAGTAAAGGTATTTTTCTTTTAGTATTTCTTGCCATATTGGCAATTACAGCAACAGCTTTTGCAGATTATACAAAAATAGCGGATAATACTGTCCCAGCGTATACCAATTCCGCATTAACAAAGAGAAATGGAAATGAGCGGGTAGATAAAGGGGATAGGGTAACAGTTCATCAGGAAACGCCAAATGCATATTATGTAACGTATCCTGTAAGAAATGGAACTAAGACAAGGTGGGTACCCAAAAATATATTTAATAATGTTCCTCAAGGGAGTAATCCTAAGGGGTATTTTGATGGCTTGGTAAGTAATTCTAATCAGCAAATTCGGGTAACTGGTTGGGCTTTTGATAGAGATAATGTTAATGAACAAATTCATGTTCATGTATATATAGGTGGGCCGGCAGGCTCGGGGGAAGGTCATGATATTATAGCTAATAAACATCGACCAGATGTAGGACGGGCTTTCGCCGGTGCTGGTGATTATCATGGATTTGATGAGGTGATAACCACACAACGTGCAGGTAAACAAGAAGTATATATATATGCAATAAATGTTGGTGGCGGACAAAATATAGAGCTTGGGCATAAAACTGTGGATATAAAGGCATCTAGTCATAATCCAATGGGATATTTTGATGGGGTTGTAAGCAATAGTAATAATACAGTTACTGTAACTGGATGGGCATTAGATAAGGATGATGTTAATGCACAGATTAGGGTGCATATATATATTGGTGGACCGGCAGGAACAGGTGAAGGACATGATATACATGCTAATAAACATCGACCCGATGTAAATCAGGTATATGCTGGTACTGGTGAATATCACGGGTTTAATGAAGTGATAAAAACAAATCGCACAGGACGGCAAGAGGTTTATGCCTACGCAATCAATATTGGTGGTGGAAATAATACTGAATTAGGGCATAAAACCATTGATATAAAGAGCAGTAAACCTATTCCAGCGCCAGTGCAAGAACAGGATGGATATATCAAGACCAATGGAGCACGGCTGAATTTCAGAGTTGCACCTAATGGAGCCATAATCGATAAAATCAACAACGGTACATCAGTAAAGGTATTGGCCCATAATAATCCTAATGGCTGGTCAAAGATAAGATACAATGGCCGGGAAGGATATGTATCAAGTCAGTATATTTCGCCAGTACCACCAATACCGGTAAATCCTGTAAGTCAAAAGCTGCAGCAATTAGCCAATGGTGCAAATGGTTATAAGATGGGAACAAAATATACTGGTAGTGGACAATGTAGAGGCTTCGCCAATATGGTATATTTGGCTACATTCCAAGGTGTGCAATATATCAGTGGCTATACAAACAGTAATTATAGTGCTGCAAGTATAGCAGGCTCTCATGAAGTTGGACATCTGTTTAATTTTGGTACAGGTGCAACGGCAGAAGTTAAGGCGTTGTTTATGAAAGCAAGACCAGGAGCTTTTGTACAGATGGGGCGTAGATATACTTTAAATAGTACACGAACTGCACCTAGTCCACATAGTGCTATTTTGTATAGTGTCAGCGATGGAGGCGTTCAGTTCTATGAAGCTAATACGGATGGGAAAAATACTATTAAAGTAAATACGTATAGCTGGGCTGAATTGGCTCAAAAGAATAAGGGGTTTACAATCTATGAGCCAAATAATTATGCGTTGAAATAATGTTTGACATGTTACAAGATGAGAGGATAGGTGATGAAAATGAAGAGAAAAGGCCTATTGTTTATTGTATTGTTGATAGTGCTTACTTTTGCTTCAACCGCATTTGCAGATTATACCAAAATAGCTGACAATACTGTTCCAGCATACACCAATTCTGCATTAACAAAAAGAAATGGCAATGAACGGGTAGATAAAGGTGATAGAGTAACAGTTCATCAGGAAACGCCAAATGCATATTATGTAACGTATCCTGTAAGAAATGGAACTAAGACAAGGTGGGTACCCAAAAATATATTTAATAATGTTCCAGCGCCAGTGCAAGAACAGGATGGATATATAAAGACCAATGGTGCACGGCTGAATTTTAGAACTACACCTAATGGAACAATAATAGACAAAATTAATAATGGCACAACAGTAAAGGTCTTGGCGCATAACAACCCTAGTGGCTGGTCGAAGATAAGATATAACAACCGTGAAGGTTACGTGTCAAGTCAGTACGTGGTAATAGGAAATTTGCCTACACCAGCACCAGCACCAACACCAACACCACCAGAAAAGATTGTTTATCCTGCCGAGGGAGATTATTACCTCATCCACGAAGCGAATGGAGGATTTGCTCTTGATGTAAAGGGTGGTGGACAGGCAGCTCCATTAACCAACGTGTGGTTATACAACAAAAATAATTCAGATGCTCAATTATTTACTGTAAAAAGGAACAGTAACGGGTGGTATACAATAGCCCATAAACGTACAGGGCATGTTTTGAATGTACCATACAGTAACACTAGCAATGGTATAGCATTGTGGATTGCACGGTTTGATAACACCGATGCTTGCTTTTGGCGGTTTATTGATGCCGGAAATGGTTCATATTTTATCCAGAACAAAATTTCTCCTAATCCAATAATGGAGGTATCTGGAAATAATATATATACTGGTGCAAAAGTTCAATTGTGGCAGAGACATAACGGGCAGGCAGGAAAGTGGAAGCTGGTAAAGGTTACCGCACCTGCACCTGTACAAGAACAAGATGGCTATATCAATATTAATGGAGCACGGCTGAATTTTAGAGCTACACCTAATGGAACCATAATAGATAAAATCAATAATGGTACGGCAGTAAAAGTATTGGCACACAATAATCCTAATGGCTGGTCGAAGATAAGATATAATGGCCGGGAAGGATATGCGTCAAGTCAGTACGTAGTGATAGGAAAGATACCTGTTCCTACGCCTGTAACAACGCAATTTCGATATCCGTTAAATAATATTTATGTATGTGGAAATAATTGGATGACAAAATATTCAAAACGTCCATCACGGCCGTATCATGCTGGGATTGATGTTAAATCCAGTAGTGGTGATAAAACAGTATACGCAACGGCTGATGGCACAGTAGCTGCCTCTGGGTGGAATAGTGCAAACGGAAATTTTGTTATTATACAGCATGTGCTAAATGGGAAAACAATATATAGCTTCTATTGTCATATGAGTAAACGTTCAGTAAACAAAGGTAACAGTGTAAAAAGTGGTACTCCGATAGGTATTATAGGCAATACAGGTAGTGCCTCGGCTGGAGAACATCTACATTTTTCTTTTGTGGACAAGTTAATGTCTAGTGGAGGTTATTGGGGGTATGTAACGACAACAGGTAATGCCGTTACATATCAAGGATATACTTTCTACTCGCCTGCATTTGTTATTGATAATCAACGGTTACCATAAAGAGATTATTAAAGGTAAATGCACACGGTCAGTTGTTCTTTTCAAAGGGTTTATGGATATTTTTCCATGATATTAATATTTCCTTCAGTTTGTGAAATAATAATATTTTCTTTGTTTTTACAGCTGGCCGGTTACAATATTTTATTATGGTTAGTCGCTAAAATTTTAGTCAAAGGTGGTAGATTTATGTTAAAAAAAGGGATTGGTATAGTTTTAGCTGCAAGTATCTTGATGGGGCCAATGATTAATTGTTGTGAAGCAGGGAGTAATATATGGAAGGACATTAATAAAATTTTTTCATCCGTTAGTAAAGGTTCTAGTCGTAGTTCTCGTCAACAAACAGATCCCGCTCCACAGCGAATTGATTTTAATCTGGATGGGAGCTATTCCAGAATTCAATTCGATAGCAGTGTATATCAGAAATCCTCTGTTGTCTCTGAGCATTATTTTACAGTAGATAGGCCGTCAGAAGTTGATCTGCATTTTATCGGTCACACACGAAGGTATTTTAATTTTTCTGTATTTGATGCTGATCAAAATAAATTAGGAGATCAAGTGGGTGTACTGGAAAATGCTGCAGACAGAACACTGATTTTAAAACCTGGTCGCTATGTTATCAAAACAAAAGTTGATCACAATAATGGTCAAAATAAAAAAGATATAGATTATGAAATAAAAGGGACTGCTCGTAATATTCCGACCACAGTAAACGAAGCCAATTATAGCCGCCGTGAAGCGTCGGGATTGTTTTTTGGCGAAGAAACTGTAGATTATATGCCAATGTATAATAATGATGACCAAGATCGGAAGTATTATAAAATTGTACTTCAGACACCGACAAATATTAATATACTTATCGACCAATTATCAAAAAAGTGTAGTGTTTATTTTGAGTTACTAGGGCGTGTTGATTAATTCCATTCGCCCATCTTCACAGGTCTTGACTGTCCTTGCGTCGTTGACAAATCCTCGACATAGTACCACTATGACTGTGGTTTGTCGCCTAGCAATAGACAGCCAATCACTGCACATATGGACAAACTCATTTAATCAACACGCCCTAGATGAAGATGAACGTATTATAGATTATTTGAACGATTTTAGAGATAAACATTTAATTTATACAAAACAATTAGATGCAGGAACTTATTATTTAAAGGCTAAAAGGGCA
>JAFVER010000004.1 GCA_017475925.1 Anaerovibrio sp.
ATTGATATTTATTACTCTTTCGTTGGCAAGGTAGACCTGCCCGAATGACCGCCCGACCTATCCGGCGCAATGCGCAAACGCCGGATAGGAACGGCAAAATTTTTTACACTTCTACTACTTCTTTATCACACATCAGCAAAATTGGCGGGCTTTAAACAAGGAATACCATATTGAGTTTTTTGATGTGGTGATAGAGCCGGACTTGGCAGAACAGACCAAATATACCCGAAGGAGACAGGTGTTACTGTTTATCTACCATCAGCGGATTTTTGAAAGATGTGTGGATATTACAGAGTCCTTTGAGGAATGATATACAGACAGGAAAGAATGTTACATGAGTACCTATAATACTTTTTCGGAATATTTAAAGAACCGCTACGGGGAGAAAACCTATAAGCTGCCCATCGCATTACCTGTGAGCTGTCCAAATAGAGACGGGACCTGTGGGATGGATGGCTGTACCTTTTGTGGGGAAATTGGTGCCGGTTATGAAAATCTGCCGGCAACGATGACTGTTTCAGAGCAAATGGCTGCCAATAAAGCTCATATAGTGCCTAAATACAAGGCCACCAAATTCATTCCCTATTTTCAGAATTTCACCAATACCTATATGCCCTTGAACCATTTTTCTTCCTTTCTGGAGGAGGCGGCCAAAGCTGCTGGCGTAGTGGCGGTGTATATCGCTACCCGCCCTGATTGTGTGCGGGAGGATTACTTACAGGTAATGCAGGAGACTGCGCGAAAATACAATATTGATATTTGTGTGGAGCTGGGGCTCCAGACGGTGAATTATCATACCTTGGATAAAATAAATCGGGGTCATGGTCTGGCTGAATTTATTGATGCTATTTTAAGAGTGAAAAAATATGGACTGCAGACCTGCGCCCATTTAATATTAAATCTGCCCTGGGATACCGATCGGGATGCTATAGAGGCAGCCCATATAATGTCGGCTCTACAGGTGGAGCAGATAAAGCTTCATGCCCTTTATATTGTCAAGGGTACGGTAATGGCCAATCAGTACGAGGCAGGAGAATTAACTATGATTGGCCGGGATGAATATCAAAAACGAGTGATTATCTTTTTGCGTCACCTTTCTCCTGATATTGTATTGCAGCGACTCATTGGTCGGGCCCCGGCGGAAAACACCCTCTTCAGCAACTGGTCTACCGGTTGGTTTAAAATAAGGGATGGTATTATAAAGCAAATGGAGGAGCAGGGAGTAAGACAGGGAGACTGTTGTGACTATCTGAATGGTGCATCATTACGAAATTTCAGCCAATGATTAAACTTTCAGCTGCGTTCATATATGGAGTGGTGTATATAATTTTTTTAAAGGAAAAGTTATGTAATTGACGAAGAATTGCAAGGATAGAGCTTGTAGTATATTTATAAGTCCTGATTTTTATTATATAGGGAGGTAGTAATATTGACATTATCTGGTATTTTACTTCTTGGCGGATTTGTTCTTTTGGCCGCTTTTATGGTGATGAGAATCCTGCCAACACTTTTGGCGCTTCCAATTATGGCAGCCTGGATTGCGTTTATTGCAGGCGTTCCTTTTTTTGATTGGTTAAGCGAAATCATGGTAAAAGGGGCCTTCCGTTTAAGTGCACCTATTGTTCTAGTAGTATTTGGTGCTATGTTTGCCCGGATTATTCAAAAGACAGGTATTTCAGATGCTATTATAAAGAAGGCAGCGGAGCTTTCCGGTGACCAGCCAATAGCTATAGCTGCGCTTATGACGGCAGCAACTGCATTCATTTTCTTGGGAATGAGTGGTCTGGGGGCCGTTATTATGATTGGTTCTATTGCTATTCCGATAATGACTGGAGCAGGAATTGCTGCTATTGACGCGGTTATTTTAATCCTTTTGGGGATGCTTACGGGAAGTGCGCTGAATTTTGCCGGTGCTGCCACAGGTATTGGTATATTCGGGGCGGAGGCTGTACTTCGCTATATTGTACCGGGGGCTATTGTGTCTGTTACCATTACTTGTGCTTACATTGCGCTAAACATTCCGAGAGGGAAAAATGCGGGAGCTTCGGCTATTACCTTGATGAAAAATTTTATTTTGGCTGTTTTATCCGTACCGGGAAGTTTGATTAGCGTTATCGGAAAGCTTTTCTCAAAAAAGAAGGCTACTCTGATAAAAAAGAAAGAGACTTTACCAAGTGCAGCCCTTATATCGCCAATTTTACCGCTTGTGGTTATCGGTGTGTTAAACTTCACCGTTGGTCTGGGAAATACAGCTGATGGCAAGGTTGATCCAATAGCTGCTGCTGTCCTTGGTTTTGTAGTTGCCTCTTTTTATGCGGCAATTTTGGTACGGCCGTCTCAGGCAATAAATCTTTTTACCGGCTCAATTGTTGATGGTATCAAAGATGTTGCAGGAGTTATTTTCCTGTTCATGGGTATCGGTATGCTGGTAACTGCGACGACCCAAAAAGCAGCGATAGATATTTTAAATCCGCTTTTTGTTGCAGTTATGCCTAACACCTTCTATGGAGTGTTGCTGTTATTCACTGTACTAGCACCGGCGGCTCTTTATCGGGGGCCTTTCAATATGTATGGAATGGGCACAGGTATTGCCGCAATATTGACCAGTCTTAATGTACTTCCTGCGACGGCTCTGTATGGTATGTTTTCCGGTGTCGGATATTTACAGGCTATAGCCGATCCTACAAATTCACATAATACATGGCTTTCAGGATTTGCAGGAGTAGATGCGACAAGCGTAATGAAGCGGATTCTTCCATACGCTTGGGGGGGCTGTGTATTGATGATGATTTTTGTTGCTGTGTTGCAGTAAGGTCGGTAAAGAGGTGAAAATATGCGCCAGGTACGAATCGGAATTGATGTAGGCGGCACCTTTACCGACGCTGTCGCCATTGACAATGAAACCTATGAAATTATAGCCAAGGAAAAAATTCCTACCACCCATGATTCCAAGGAGGGGGTTGCCGAAGGTATTGTCCGTGTTTTGCAGAATATCATGGAAAAAAACGGCATATTGGCAGAGGAAGTGGTTTTTATTGCCCACGGAACAACTCAGGCCACCAATGCACTGCTGGAGGGTGATGTGGCAACCACAGGCATCTTGGGAATGGGGGTTGGCATAGAAGCTGGCAGGGCAAAAAATGTCAGCAATATTGGCAATATTCCTCTGGCCTTGGGCAAGGAGTTAAAAACAGTCTTCACCTTTCTTGAAACAGCAGATGCCAAAGCTATGGCAGGGGAAGTGGAGGAAAAGATAAAAGAGCTGGAAGCGGCAGGGGCTGAAGTAATTGTTGCAACCGAGGCCTATGGTGTGGATGATCCTGAAAATGAAGCTTTTGTGGTGGATACGGCAAGAAATATGGGGATGTACGCCACAGGAGGGCATGAGGTATCCAAGCTCTATGGGCTTAAGGTACGAACAAGAACTGCGGTAGTAAACGGCAGTCTAATTCCCCGCATGATGGAAACGGCCAATATGACGGAGGCCTGTGTAAAACGGGCAGGAATTTCCAATCCATTGATGATTATGCGTTGCGACGGTGGAGTTATGACTGTGGAGGAAGTGCGCCGACGCCCGATATTAACTATGCTTTCGGGACTTGCTGCAGGTGTGGCAGGGGTTTTGATGTACGAAAAGCTTTCTGATGGTATTTTTTTAGAAGCTGGCGGTACTTCAACAGATATTTCCGTAGTAAAAGATGGCAGGGTCATGGTGCGTTATGGTGAGATTGGTGGGCATAAAACCTATTTATCCTCTCTGGATGTAAGAACTCTTGGCGTTGCAGGAGGAAGCATGATTCGGGTAGCTGATGGAAAGATTGCTGATGTCGGTCCACGAAGTGCACATATTGCCGGGCTGCCTTATGAAATTTTCTCTGATACCCTGGAGCATCCCAAGCTGGAGCTAATCGCACCATTGAAGGATGATGAGCCTGCCTTTGCGGTGGTAAGTGGAAGGGATGGAAGAAAGGTGTCCTTGACGATTGCCGGAGCAGCTAATTTGCTGAGAAGTGTTCCAGAGGGAGACTATGCGTACAGCAAGGACATTGAAAATGCCCGTGTTGCATGGCAGGCTCTAGGCGATGCTATAGGGTTAAGTGCAGAAGAGGCGGCCAAACAGGCCATGGATATAGCGTCAGAAAAAATTTGGGAAATTGTCAGCCGTTTGATTGAAGAATATAAGCTTTCACCGGAGCTGTTGTGTTTAGCCGGTGGTGGCGGCAGTGGCGGTGTTGTGGTTCCATATCTTGGCAACAAGAAGGATGTACAATGGAAGATAGTAAAAAATGCGCCAATCATTTCTACTATAGGTGTAGCCATGGCGATGGTTCGGGAGGTTGTGGAGCGTACTGTAGTAAATCCGACAGATAGTGACATGAAGTCCATCCGCCATGAAGTCCTGGAGCAGGTGATGAAGTCTGGTGCCAAGGAAGCTACAGTAGAGATTGCTATCGAGTATGACAAGAAAACCAATATTTTAAGGGCAACAGCGACAGGTGCTACAGAATTGAAAAAGGACAGTATAAATACGGGTACTGTCTCTGAAGATGACTTAAAGGAAATAGCTGCCAAGAGTATGCGATTGACTAGGGAAAAGGTTACGGAAACAGCAACAGCTGGTAAGTGGCACGTTTTTGAGGGCATGGTCAAGGGGAAGCTTTGGGGCTTTTTGCCTACCAGAAAATGCTTTGTGAGAGTTATTGACAGGAATGGTATAGTAACCCTGCAACGTGAGGGCTTAGGAGCGGTAATAACAAAAAAAAGCAGCCTGCGGGAGGATATTGACATTCTGTTTGAAGAAACCTCATCCTATGGCACGGTAGGTGAGGAGCTGCCGCCACTCTATGCTTACTATGGTGAGAAGCAGCTTGATTTATCAGGGCTTACATCAAGAGAACAAATAATTGCTGTGCTTGAAGCAGAATTTGACATTTTACCTGATGAGGAAAAAATAATCCTGTTGGCTGTACGATAGCAGGATTATATAAACAACAAAATAGGACTGAGAAGGCTCAGTCCTATTTTGTTGCAAATGATAAATGGATCAATGTAATTGAATATATAACAAAATTATTATATAATTTTGTTATGAAGGAGATGATTATTATGCCTAACATCAGATCTAGTGCGGATTTACGTAATGGTTACAATGAGATATCAAATTTATGCCATAAATACAATGAGCCTGTTTTTATTACTAAAAACGGGAAAGGGGATCTGGCGGTTATGAGTGTTGAAGCTTATGAGGCGCTTATGGGGCGGTATGAATTATACAACCTCATACAAGAAGGCTTGGAGGATATCAATGCAGGTAGAACGAGGGCCTTTTCGGATGCTATGTCTGATATAAAAGCGAGTCGCGTAAGATGAATTACAGTATTATCATTTCACAAAAAGCCGAGAAAGATATTATAGAGGCGATGGATTATATTGAATTTATCCTGCATAATCCGAAGGCCGCTGATGATTTGCTGGACAAATTAACAGAGGAAATCGAAAAATTATCTATTATGCCGGCAAAGTTTGCTGTGGTTGACGAACCGGTATTGAAAGCATGGGGAATCAGGCTTTTTACTGTTAATAATTATATTGTGTTCTACAGGATTGACGAAGTGACTCATACAGTCCATATAATTAGAGTTCTGTTTGGAAAACGTAATTGGAAGTTTATTCTAAGAATGGATATTGGGTGATTTATAAACAGCAGGGGCTGTCGCTTTGATATGCTCTGATATGCTCCCCCTATGGGAGACAGTAAAAAATAAAACTGTCATCATAGGGGGAGTTTTTATGCCACAAAAACATAAAATTACAGCAGAGGAGAAAGTTAAACTTGTCCAAGCTTACCTATCAGGAGAGATTACTCAAA
>JAFVER010000059.1 GCA_017475925.1 Anaerovibrio sp.
CAGATAGGTACAAGTCGATAATCTGTCGTTTGAATTCTTCAGAGTATCGGTTGCCGTTGTGGGCCATGTGAAACACATCCTTTCTTAATCAAGATTTTAATGTGTCGCACTTTTTGTGTCCACTAAATCATACTAACATCATCTTTAGAAGAAAAATCTACTAATTAGCGTTTCAACGAGGTGAATTACACTATTCACCGAGTTATAACGCCATTGTGCTAATTTTTCTTTCCCCAGGTGTCAATTTAACAAAATTGGACAGTCAGTCCAAGACTTATTGGCCATTATGTGGCAAAATTATATGTAGTAAAATGAGACTTATTCAGTGGGAGCTTTTAACTCCCACTGAATGTTAGTCGAATAAATCCTGAGCTTATGGGCGCTAAGGGGAAAACATTTTTCGGGGGGAATTATAATTATATGGCAAATACAAGTGCTTTACTCTCTGAGTTAATTGACAAGGACGATTTAAAGGATTTTCTGGAGAAACATCAGAAAGATTTTGTTAATATTACCCCAGCAGAATATTTGAACACCCTGGCTGAAAAATATGAAATTTCTATGGCAGAAATTGCCCGTAGGGCAAATTTAGGGGACTATGTATATAAGGTTTTTCGCGGTGAACGAAACCCCAGCCGCGATATTTTAATTTGCATTTGTCTGGCCATTAACACCAGCCTGGATGAACTGCAGCTATTACTTCGCTTAGCCCAGTTTTATACCTTGGATGTAAAAAATGAACGGGATGCAGTTATTTTGCATGGGTTGCAAAATAACAAATCACTATTGGAAATAAATGCCATGCTGTACGAGCTAAAGCTTGAACTACTTATAGCCGAACGTGATAGCCGGCGCTCCCCAAAGTCTAAAAAGGATGTCTGAAGGCATCCTTTTTAAATTGTGTTATTTACACTTTCCTTGACATACATTATTTGATTTTGTTATAATGTTCATTGCTATGGAGAGGTGTCCGAGTGGTTTAAGGAGCTGGTCTTGAAAACCAGTGATGCTTAACGGCACCGTGGGTTCGAATCCCACCCTCTCCGCCATATATGGAGTGGTACTCAAGAGGCTGAAGAGGACGGTTTGCTAAATCGTTAGGCTCGCAAGGGTGCGAGGGTTCGAATCCCTCCCACTCCGCCATAAAAAAATTAGCTGCCCACCGGCAGCTTTTTTATTTCCTGATATTTCTGTTCAATTTTCCTCATATAGCCCTGTTGGTCCATTATTGGAGATTGCATAAATTTATTGGGTATTTCCTGATGTAAATGCTTTAGATATTCTTTATCCGTGGCCATGGCCACGGCTTTTTTTATGTATTCAGCCTTATCCACAGCTATAAAATCTGCAAAGCCACTATATTCCAATATACTACTGCTTAGGCGTCGACCATGATTGTCGCCTTTTATGGCAATAACCGGTCGCCCAAGGTAAAGAGCCTCACAAACCGTAGCTCCCCCCGTATAAGGATAGGTGTCCAATACAATATCCACATCACCATAGCAAGCAAGATAATCCTTGCTTGCCCCCTCCACAATTATATGATGCCAATTGGATAATTTTTTAATTCGATTTACAATGGCTTCCTGCCGGGCTGCCTCAGCAGTGGTGTCCTTTAACACCAACCGGCCATGGGTCACATTTGATAATATTTCATCCCAGGCTCTTAGCATTTCATCTGTTATTTTATTAAAGTTGCTGAACACACCATATACTATTTCCCCATCCCTTTTACTATATCGTCTTTTTGGTGCAGCTATAAAATCAAACCTGGCCTTGTTTACTGGAGCATAGCAAAGCTGTGGGCCATCAATGACCAGAGGCACCTCGCTGAACAAAGCGGCCTCCTTAGGCACCTCACAGCATACCCTGTCAGTTATAAAATAATCTATTGCTCCAAGACCGGTAGTATTTATCCAGCCAAGTCCTGAAGCCTGTACAGGAGCTGGCTTGTGCGCCATAATCATCAGGCTTTCTCCCCCATTACTATGACCGCATAAATCCACTAAAATATCTATTTTATCCTGATAAATTACATCAGCTCCTTCTAATGGAGAAATATTATGTATATCTCGCCATACCACCCTATTGCCGATTTCCATCAACGCCTCTGTTGTTGTATCCTTATCATTCAGCATATAAGCAAACACCTGAAAGCTGTCTTCATTGTATGTGCCTATAAAGGGACTAAGAAAATCCGCCATGGCATGACTGCACCAATCCCCCGAAATATACCCTATACGAAGCCTTCGATTTTTCCACGCCTTTTCATTGCTATGAGAATAGTTTTCCGTTCCCTGGAAAAAAACATTATAGTATTTTATATTATCCCGTAAATCAGTAGGGGATATACCAGGCAAATAATGAATACAAAACAAAAAATTGCTGAAATGCCCCAGCTGCCGTCTTAAATTAGTATCATTTTGTGCTGCCTTTAGGTAGCTCTCCGCTGCCAGCTCCATATTACAGGTCAAATAACCACAATAACCAAGTCTTTCGTATATTTCAGCCTTTCCCGTGACCTCGCTATTTTTCAACACCTGTTGTAAATATTTTATGGCACCAATTATATTGTTGTTCCTAATAAATTCATCATAAGTGGTAAATGTCATTGTTGTTTCTCTCCATGTGTCAAGGTGAATACCGCAATCTCCGGTGGACAGCCAAAGCGGAAGGGAAACCAGCTGCCATTTCCTGAATGAACATAGCCAAGGGTATTTCCCACCCTGTACATTCCCCGCATATATTTAAAAATCGGTGGAACAATTGGTACACCCAATATCCCCAGCTGACCACCATGGGTATGTCCGGCCAGCACTAGATTTACGCCATACTTTTCCGCCGAATCAAAAAA
>JAFVER010000060.1 GCA_017475925.1 Anaerovibrio sp.
GTTACCACCGGATTGCCGGTGATTTCCCGAAAGGTCATTGACGTAACAAAATTCTGTGCCCCGGCTGTCATGATCACGTGCACCGATGCCCCGGCTTTGCGTAGACGGCTGGCGATTTCTACCGATTTATAGGCAGCTATCCCACCAGTAACCCCCAGAATAACATTTTTATCCTTTAGCATAAGCCCTGTCCTTATTTGGTAGTATTACGCAAACGCTTGTAGGTAATCTTACCCTCATAAATTTCCTCCAGGGCATTGGTAACGTCTCTGATGGAGGTACGCTCTGCTGTTACCGCATGAGAACCATCCATAATATCCCTGGCACGTTTAGCTGCCAGAGAAACAAGGGTATAGCGGCTGTCTACCTTTGGTAATACCTGATCTAAAGATGGGGTAACAATATCCATTATAAAATCTCCTTCCGATTCTTCAGCTTATCTAATATTTCAATATTTAAATCAGTGCGATGCCGTTCAGCCTGGATGATATTGGTAATCTCCTCAGCTGCAATATCCACTGTTTTATTGACTACTACATATCTATACTGTCTGCCGATTTCAATTTCAGCAATGGCAGACCCCAGCCGGCGTTTCAGACTTTCCTCTGACTCAGTGCCTCGTCCGCACAGGCGATGCTCCAGCTCCTCCAATGAAGGTGGCACAAGAAAAATAAACAATCCATCAGGGCACTTTTCCTTAACATTCATGGCTCCCTGAGTATCAATTTCCAAAATAATATCTATCCCCTTGGCCCGCTTTTCCTCAATTTTTCTTAAAGGAGTACCATAATAATTCCCATATACATTGGCCCATTCCAAAAGCTCTCCATTATTTATCATGGCAACGAACTCTTCCTTGGTATGGAAATAATAATTTACCCCTTCCTGCTCCCCCGGGCGGGCAGACCGGGTAGTTGCTGATACAGAATAGGCTATATCAGGATTAAGCTTACGCACCATATCACATACAGTGCCCTTTCCAGTACCTGACGGGCCGGAAATAACTATCAACAAACCCTTTCGCATCCCTTAAGCCTCCTCAGAAAACCGATGTGACATGGTATCCGGCTGAACAGCTGATAATATCACATGACCACTGTCCATTATAATAACCGCCCGTTTACGTCGCCCATAGGTAGCATCAATAAGCTGACATCGATCACGGGCATCCTGAACCACCCGTTTAATCGGCGCAGATTCTGGACTGACAACTGCCACAACCCGATTAGCAGAAACGATATTGCCAAAGCCAATATTAATTAACTTGATATTCATACAATCGTCACAACCTTATTTTTTATTGTGAAATCTTAGTAAATACAGGCCACAGGCACAATATTAACTTAGATTCCGTCAAGGGCTGATTAAAACCAGTATATTTTCATCTGGCCTTATTCAATATTCTGTATTTGCTCACGTATCTTTTCAATTTCACATTTTACATCAACAGCAATTTGGGCTGCACCGACAGAATTAGCCTTAGAGGCCACCGTATTGATTTCCCGATTCATTTCCTGAATCAAAAAATCAATTTTCCGCCCCACCGGCTCATCCAGTTTAATAATTTCCCTAAACTGATTAAAATGACTGTGAAGTCGCACAACCTCCTCAGTATAGTTTACCTTATCAGCAAATAAGGCAGTCTCCTGAATTATCCTATTTTCATCAATGTCCTCCCTGGCAAGGTATTGCTCCACTAAATCTACCAGGCGTTGTCTGTAGCCTGCTACAATGTCCGGCGCCAGCTTTTCCAACTGACTGACATAGCCTTCCAATATGTCAATACGCTTAAGAAGGTCCACCTGAATGTTGTGCCCCTCATTTTCCCGCATTTTCACCAAATTCCTTAAGGCTGCCTCCACAGCAGATAACACCGCTGCCTTGGCCGGCTCCATGTCATTGGCTGTTTCATCAACACACAGAACATCTGGAAATTTGGCAATATCCATTGCTGAAAGTGGCCGATTCAATCCAAGCTGCTCATTTATACTGGTCAGAGCCTGACTATAGGCCTCTACCAATCCCTTATCAACGATAATTGATGTTTTCTTTTCCCGTAAATCATTGAAGCTGATATTAATATCCAGTTTTCCCCTGGAAATGTATTCCTTTATCTTTTTGGCAATATCTCCCTCAAAGGCTCCCAAAGTATAATGCATGTGAAAGCTGTTTTCCAGATAGCGCTGGTTTACCGTTTTTATTTCCACATGTACTTTGAAGCACTCGTCCTCATAATCACCGGCCCCAAAACCCGTCATGCTTTTTATCATTATAAAAACTCCCTAAATATCTGCTGTACCACAAAATACAAACTCCGCCGGCCCGGTCATGTACAGATGGTTGTTATCTGCCCATTCCACAGTCAGCCTTCCACCATCAAGCTGAATTTCCGCCTGACGTTTGGTTAAGCCGTTAAGTACCGCTGCCGTTAAGGTTGCACAGGAGCCCGTACCACAGGCAAGAGTAACGGCAGCCCCCCGTTCCCATACCCGCATACGAATATGTTCAGCATCAATTATTTGAGCAAATTCCGTATTGGTTTTTTTCGGGAATTTATCACAGACCTCAAACAATGGACCGAACTCCATTATCGGAAAGTTCTCCGCATCCTCAACAAAAACCACACAATGTGGATTACCCATGGAAACGCAGGTCATCTTAAAATCCCGCCCATTAATGGCAACCGGCTCATTAACAACCTGATTGTTGCCAAATCCAGCTACTGGTATTTTATCACCAGCCAAAATAGGCTCTCCCATGTCCACCTTAACCTGCTGAACAATGCCTTTATTCAAAATAATTTTTGGCACCAGCACCCCAGCACCAGTTTCTACAGTAAATTCTTCTTTTTCAGTCAGGCCCTTATCATACACATAGCGGGCAAAGCAGCGAATACCATTGCCGCACATTTCAGCCTCACTGCCATCAGCATTGATTATTCTCATACAAAAATCAGCCCTGCTGGAAGGCAGCACCAATAGAATACCATCTGCCCCAATACCATAATGCCGATCACACAGTCTGACGGCTGCTCCGGCATAATCTAAGGCCGGCTCCTTCATACAGTCTATTAATATAAAATCATTACCGGTACCCTGCAACTTGGTAAAATTGAATTTCATATTTCAGGCCCTTTCTAAATCAGAAATTATGTCTACTCTGCTTTTTACACACCCATAGAATTAATCTACATATTTTAATATTTTAGCATATTTAAAATTATTGTAAACCTGTAATCCATCATTAAAAAAGGCTCATCTGGTCGCTATCATCCATTCCATCCAAACAGCCATGCCCCCGCAGGGCTTCAATACTGGTCTTGGTTATGCCAGTACGTTTTTTGAGATTTTCTATGGATGAGAATGGTCCCGCCTGTCTTTTTTCAACGATTGACTTGGCATCAACACCACCAAGACCTGCAAGGGTGGTAAACGGCGGCAGCAGAGCATTTTCCTCTGTTATCATCTGGAAGCGATCTGCTCCCGATTTATACAAATCCACCTTTTTTACTGTAAAGCCTCGTATATACAATTCCCAGGCCAACTGAAGAACTACATAAAGCTCCTCCTCCTTGTTATCCATCTTGTCCTTAGCCTCCAGCTCCTCCATCTTTGCTTTCACCGACGCCTTACCAGCGGAAATTATATCCGAGTCAAAGGCAGCTGCCCGAATGGAGAAATAAGCCGCATAATAGGCCAACGGATAGTGCACCTTACAGAAAGCAATGCGATAGGCCATCATAACATAGGCCGTAGCATGAGCCCTTGGAAACATATACTTTATCTTTTGACAGGACTCGATATACCATTCAGGAATACCGGCCTTTCGTAATGTTTCAACCACATCCGGTTCAATCCCCTTACCCTTACGAACTCGCTCCATGGTTTTGAAGGCCAGTAGTGGCTCTACACCATTATGCATGAGATACATCATTATATCATCACGGGCGGCAATGGCATTCTGTAGGGTACAGGTACCAGCTTTAATCAAATCCTGGGCATTGCCCAGCCACACATCAGTACCATGGGAAAACCCGGATATTCGCACCAAATCTGAAAAACAGCTTGGATTGGTATCAGCAATCATCTGACGGGTGAAATTGGTTCTAAACTCCGGAATACCAAAGGTACCTGAGTTTGCCCCCAGCTCCTCCTCAGTTACCCCCAGGGCATTGGTACAATTAAACAGGCTGAGAGTTGCCGGGTCATCAAAGGGTATGGTTTTAGGATCACGGTGCGTAAGGTCCTCCAGCATTTTTATTACCGTCGGATCATCGTGACCCAGAATATCCAGTTTAACCAGTCGACTGGAAATGGAATGATAATCAAAATGGGTTGTAATGGTGGCCGAGGTCTTATCATCAGCCGGATGCTGCAGGGGAGTAAAGAAATGCACATCCATATCCCGGGGTACTACCATAATTCCAGCCGGATGCTGACCGGTGGTACGCTTTACCCCATTACAGCCGACAGCCACCTTATTTATATAGGCCTCCCGCTTGGTTTGCCCCTTTTCCTCATAATACTTGCGTACAAAGCCATAGGCGGTCTTCTCCGCCACTGTACCAATGGAGCCAGCCCGAAACACATTGTCCTTACCAAACAGCTCTTCCGTATATTTGTGAGCCACTGGCTGATATTCACCGGAGAAGTTCAAATCAATATCCGGCACCTTATCCCCATCAAAGCCTAAGAATACGGCAAATGGTATTTCGTGACCATCCTTTAGCATAGGAGTACCACAAACAGGACAGTCCTTATCCGGCAAGTCATAGCCACAGCCGTAGGAGCCATCCGTTATAAATTCACTATGCTTACAGTGAGGACACCGCCAATGAGGTGGCAGTGGATTTACCTCAGTAATATCCGTCATGGTAGCCACAAAGGAGGAACCAACAGACCCACGGGAGCCTACCAGGTAACCATCCAAATTGGATTTACGCACCAGCCGCTGAGCAATCAGATACAGCACCGAAAAACCATGGGCTATAATTGGCTTTAGCTCCTGGTCAATTCTATCCTGAACGATTTTCGGCAGCAGCTCACCATAAAGACTCCTAGCCTTATTATAGGTCATGCTGGTGATTTCCTCATCCGCCCCAGGAATCATCGGCGAATACAGTTCATCGGGAATCGGCTTGAATTTCTCACACATTTCAGCTATTTTCCGTGGATTGGTTACCACTGCCTCATAGGCCGCTTCCTCACCCAAATACTGGAATTCTGCCAGCATTTCCTCTGTGGTTCTCAGATAAAGAGGCGGCTGCAGATCTGCATCATCAAAGCCCTTGCCCTTCATAAGTATAGCCCGATAGATTTGGTCCTCCGGATTGAGGAAATGCACATCACAGGTGGCAACCAATGGCTTATCCAGCTTCTTGGCCAGCTCAGCCACCTTCATGTTTATTTTAATAAGATCATTATCATCCTTGATATTTGGAAAGTCATCGCTGCGCACCAAAAATTCATTGTTACCAATAGGCTGAATTTCCAGGTAATCATAAAAATCAGCTATTCGCAGCAGCTCATCCTCACTTTGCTCCGCCACAATAGCCCGAATAAGCTCTCCCGCTTCACAGGCCGAACCGATAATAAGCCCTTCCCGATATTCCTGGATAAGCTGTCTTGGAAGTCGCGGCGTACGGTGGAAAAACCGCAGATGGGACATGGTTACCAGCTTATATAAATTTCTTAGACCATTAGGATTTTTCGCCAGCAAAATAATATGATTGGCCCTCTTTTGTTCGTAATCCTCCCCCACCAGATAGCCTTCCATGCCATAAATTACCTTAATATCCAACGGCTTACGGCCAAAAACCGTATCCATAGCCTCAGGAAAGGCCTGCACTACACCATGGTCAGTAATAGCAATGGCCGGCCAGCCCCATTTTACAGCCGTTTTAATCAGACTGCCGGCTGAGGATACCGCATCCATATTGCTCATGGTGGTATGACAATGAAGCTCTACCCGCTTTTCCTCAGCATTATCCTGCCGCTGTTCTACGTCAATCAATAACACGCTGTCCGCATATAACACAAAATCATTATCATATTTATCATAGCGGACACTTCCCTTTATCTTCACCGTCATACCAGCTTTTGCAGCTTTTTTCAGCCGCCCAAGAACCTTTTCAAAGTCATCCACTGACTTAAAGAAGGCTTTACAGGTAATCCCCTCGGTATTATCCGCTATAGCAAAAAACAACAAATTAGTCGACTGAAAGCTTCTGCCATCCACCCCGGCAATGGTCCCCTGGGCTACAGCATCTCTAATCTCGCCACTTAACTCTGATATAGGTATAATCTCACCAATAATGCTGTTACCATACACCAGCGGGCTGTCATCATCACCAATTGGTACATTGCTGCTCCGCTGTCTTACTGGCTTGGAGGCACTATCGCCATTTGAGGATTTCCCAGGGGTATAGCTTCCGCCACCGCCCTGTGATGGCTTGACAGCCGTGGCTTGGGCCGCCTCAAGGGCAGCCTTATATTCCTTTGTTTCGTAGACCTCATTTTCTACCGGCGCCTCTATTTCCTCAAACACTGCCTGACAATTCAGCTTTATCGGATAACCGATTATTTTGATTGCCGAATCCCGAAGCTTGGAAAATATATCATGCTCCTCCAAGAGGGATTTGCTAAAATCTCCATGAACCTGCAAAAGAATGCTGTCATTTTTGTATATACGATTAGAATTAAGAAGTATATGTCTGGCACCCTGATTTTCCCTGGCCGCATTGTCTACCAGCTTAGTCCAGTTTTGCTCAACTATTTTACTAAGCTTCATGGCCGTTTGGTAAATAATAACCTTTGCCACCTGATTTTTTTCGGCAACAAAATCTGCCACCCGATTTAATAAATCATCAGCAATTTCAGGCATGGTCCACACCATAATTTCCCAAGTATTGGCAGCAAGGGAAATTTCTACATGGCGAATAAAGCCACCCTGAAGCAGCTTTTCCTCATTACTGTTCAGCTTCATTCCCATAGCCAGCTCAGACAATATGCGACTGCTTTTGGGAACAATACAATATTTATCACTCATACCTAAGACCATACCTCCGAAAATTTAAGAAGTCCCGAAGAAAATTATACAAAGCTGTATGGAATTTAGCAAATCAAAAATCCCTATGATTTTGCTTCCATTGTTTAATATCCTTTAATCTTTGTCCAAAGCGCCCCTCCATACCTTCATTGGTTGGGTGATAATAGCTTCTTCCTCTCAGAGATTCTGGAAGACACTCCATGCTTGTAAGCTTTTCAGCCGCATCATGAGCATACTGATATCCCTTACCATACTCCAATTCCTTCATTAATTTTGTCGGCGCATTCCGCAAGTGTAAAGGAACCGGTTCGGCCATCTGTTCCTGAGCATCCTTGCGGGCCATGCCATACGCCACATAAAGAGCATTAGACTTGGGTGCCAAAGCCATATAGACCACCGCCTGGGTTAAATGTACCGTACATTCCGGCATTCCAATGAAATGACACGCCTGATATGCTGCTACAGCAATTTCCAGCGCCCGAGGATCAGCAAGACCTATATCCTCACTGGCAAATCTGGTTATTCGCCTGGCTACATACAGTGGGTCCTCACCACCCTCCAGCATTCTGGCCAACCAATACACCGCTGCATCCGGGTCAGAATTTCGCATTGATTTATGTAAAGCGGAAATAATATTGTAATGCTCCTCGCCATCCTTATCATAAAGCAACAATTTACGAGACGTGCATTGTTCTACATTTTCCTCAGTAACAGTCAGACAATCCCCGGAAGCTTCAGCATTTAACACTGCCATCTCCAGAATAGACAATGCCTTACGGGCATCGCCATTAGCAAAAGCAGCTAGTTTATTCAATAAATCTTCACTGATTTTTATTTTTTGCCCGCCAAAGCCCCGTTCATCGACCATAGCTCGGTGTAAAAGCTTTGCAATATCCGTCTCACTGAGAGCTTTGAGCACAAAAACCTTACAACGGGAAAGCAATGCTCCATTTACTTCAAAGGAAGGGTTTTCCGTGGTAGCCCCAATAAGAATAATGCTCCCCTTCTCTACAAAGGGCAAAAAAGCATCCTGCTGAGCCTTATTAAAGCGATGTATTTCATCTACAAAAACGATTGTTTTTTCACCATAAAGACGATTGCTTTCGGCTTTTTTCATCACCTCACGAATTTCCTTTATACCACTGGTCACTGCTGAAAAGTTAATAAACCTGGCCTTTGTCATATTAGCAATGACCCATGCCAAAGTAGTCTTTCCCACCCCTGGCGGACCCCAAAAAATCATTGAGGAAACACTGTCCTGTTCAATAAGACGACGCAAAACCTTTCCTTTTCCCAATAAATGCTCCTGACCGGAAATCTCCTCAATGCTACGGGGACGCACTCTTGCTGCCAAAGGCTCAGGCACAGATTGGGCAAAAAGTGATGTCTGCTCTTCCATCACAAAATTCCTCCCTAAGTATCTTTATAATTGTATCACCATTTGTAATCACATCATGCTGGCACACCATAAAAAGCCTTCTCCGAAACAGAAAAGGCTTTTCAAAAATCACCCGCTTTAAATTTCAGGCTACTCCTTACCCTATGGTAACGGGCGCTATGGATTTACTCCTTACAGTCCCTTGGCAAATTCCCTGATTTCATTCAGCTTGGCTTCAGATTTATTTTCCTCAGCGGCAGCGGTAATAATACCAGCAACCTCAATACCAGCATAGGCCATATAATCCTTAAACTGAGTACAAGCACCATTATGCGAACCAGCTGCCCCGGAAGAAATAAGCAATGCCGCCTTTTTAGCCCTTTGTGGCTTACCGATACAGTAAACCCGCTGTATAGCAGCCTCCATCTGGGCAGTCATGCCAAAATAATAAATAGGGGAAGCAAAAACTATCATGTCGGCCTCTTTGTAGGCTGGTAACAGCTTTTCAAAATCATCCTTCTGAATGCACTCACCATTCCCCTTGGTATGACAATACTCACAAGCAAGACAGCCGGCTATTTTCATCTTGCCTACATGATATTCCTCTACCTGATGCCCCGCTGCTTCTGCCCCCTCACGAAAGGCCTGTATCATAGCTGCGGTATTTACTTTTCTTGGACTACCATTAAGCACTGCAATTTTCATTAAATACCCTCCCATATAATAAATACAATATCACACACAAATCTACACACAACACTTTTCCAATACTCAACTTACCGTTTAATATTACTTTCCTCATAAGCAAAGGTCGAACCCACCCCAAAGTGAATAATCCACTCCGGGCGCTCACTAATAGGAATCCAATACCCATAGGCCTTACCAAAAGGTCCCTGGTAGGTAATAGCCACAGTCTGTTTACTGTCAGCTGCCCTATTGCACAAGCAGCCCTTATGCTGCTCCGGGCTACCTACTGACGAACATTTCATCCCTGGCTTAAGGCCAAAATCTGCGGCTTTACTGTTTACTGCAATGATTTCCCGGTCCTTTTTTATAATCATGACAGCCTCCGGAAAATCATTCCACATTACATGAAATGCCTGAATAAGCTCCTCATCATTCATAATACTATCGACTCTCCTTTCTATTTGTCAAATATAATAGCAAAGTTTTATGACCTATATATGAATTTTTAAAATTTTTTTCATCTGCAATACAAACCGCCACTAACCTATTGGCTAGAGGCGGTTATACATTATTTTCCCACGCTATTCCATCGGTGTAAACTCCAAATTTTTTCTTACGCACCAATCCTTCACAGCAGCTCGGACTTCTCCGTTTAATACACTGTTATATTTCCCATATGCTTGTATAACTGCTCCATTTACTACCTCAATGCAGGCGAGATATTCGTCATATTTCTGTAAATAATAAATTGTACAAAGCTTTTTATTTACCTTTTCCGTGTAAAGCCTAAATACACAGTTGTGCATATTCTCTGAAATATCGAACAGGTCCTTGCCGCTACGGGCCATCTTTATTGTTCCAAGGGATATTTCTTCTTCCCGGTCCAATTCGCTCTTAGTAAGAGTAAATTCCATTTTCAGCATATTATTGTATTTTTTATTTTCCTTCCGTATAATGTCTCGGTAAAGCATATCATTTCTCATATCATGGGCTTCCTTGGAAAGTCCTGAATGATATATTTCATTAGCAAATTCTTCTTGAATATCATTATACAGATAATCTTCCAGCCAAAGAATTAGACAATCAAATTTATCCAAGTCAATATTTATCAACGCATCACTTAGTATTTCGCCGGTTCTTTTACCACCCCATTTTTCCACGATAAATTTTTCATGACAGAAAGCTTTTCTACAATATGAAATCAGATAAACTAAGGTAATAATTTCCAGATAAATCTATTTCTTTGGACATGTTATTATTTAGCACAAAAAAATTAGCATCATAAAGGGTAATTATCATAGGCACAATTACCTATGTAAAGCTTGTGAATTTATTATATCTAAGCCGTTTTTCATTTGCTTGATACCAGCCATCAGGCAAATGAGCAGACAAATTAATAAACCCGTTTTGGCATATTGTAGAGACCCCCATAAGTTAGACCAAGTAATCTAACTTATGGGGTCACTACAAATGCTGACGGGTTTATTTTGTCTTAAATTATTATTTTACACTTACCTGTTTTTCAGCCTTGGCATTTACAGCGGCAGCTTCATTGCTCATAATATCCTTCGCCAGCTTTAGCTGCATATCCACCTGATTATAGGAGGTTCCGCCATAGGAATTACGGTTTTTTACACAGGTTTCCGGGCTGATGGCCTCATAAATATCATCCTCAAAGAGCTCGGACAGCTCCCTGAACTCATTCATGGACATATCTGCCAGCCATTTATTTTCCTCAATACAGTGATGAACGGCCCTTCCAGCTACTGCATGAGCCTGTCTAAACGGCATCCCCTTCTTTACCAGATAATCCGCCAAATCAGTTGCATTGGAGAAATCCTCCGCCACCGCCCGACGCATTACCTCCGGGCGAACCTTCATTCCGCGTAAAATGCGGGCATATACTGCCAGACTGAATTTAATGGTATCAATGGTATCAAAAATGCCCTCCTTATCCTCCTGAAGGTCCTTGTTATAGGCTAAGGGCAAGCCCTTTACGGTACTGAGCATGGCCATAAGATGACCAACCACCCTACCGGTCTTACCACGAACCAGCTCGGATACATCCGGGTTTTTTTTCTGAGGCATCATAGAGGAACCGGTACAGTGAGCGTCATCCAGTTCAATAAAGAAAAACTCCCTGGAACACCACAAAATAGTTTCCTCACTAAGTCGGGAAAGATGAACCATCAGAATGGAGGCTGCAGACAAAAACTCCATAATATAATCCCTATCCGATACAGCATCAAGACTATTGGAATAAATGCTGTCAAAGTTCAGCTGCTGAGCTACAAATTCCCGGTCAATGGGGAAAGTGGTTCCGGCCAAGGCCCCGGCCCCCAATGGCATAATATCACAGCGCTCATATACACCACTGAAGCGGTCAAAATCCCGTTTCAGCATGGAGAAATAAGCCATCATATGATGGGAAAACAGAACTGGCTGAGCCCGCTGAAGATGGGTATAGCCTGGCATAATAACATCGCTGTATTTTTCCGCGGTTTCCACCAGCGCCTTCTGCATATCCAAAATCAGCTTTTGGACCTCCACCACCTGGCGGCGGATAAACATATGGGTATCCAACGCCACCTGATCGTTGCGGCTGCGGGCGGTATGGAGACGGCCACCTGCCTCGCCAATAGACTCCGTAAGCCGCTTTTCGATATTCATATGAATATCCTCCAAAGCCACCTCAAAGGAAAAATTTCCTGCTTCTATTTTTTGGAATATATCCTTTAAGCCAGCTATGATAGCATCCCGATCCGTCTCAGATATAATTCCCACCTTGGCCAGCATGGTAGCATGGGCCATAGAGCCGGCTATATCCTCCGCATACATTCGCTTGTCAAAATCAATGGATGCCTGAAAATCATTTATCATCTCATCAGTGGACTTGGAAAATCGTCCTCCCCAGAGCTGTTCAGCCATATTATTTACCTGCCTTTTCCTGCATAAGTGCCCTAACCTTCAACGGGAGACCAAAGAGGTTAATGAAGCCCTCAGCATCAGCCTGATTATATACGTGATCCTCCTCAAAGGTTACGAATTCCTGATTGTAGAGGGAATATGGAGATTTGGCGCCGGCACTCATGATATTGCCCTTATAAAGCTTCAGCTTAACAGTACCAGTAACATTCTCCTGAGTGCTGTCTACAAAGGCAGACAATGCCTCCCGGAGCTGGCTGAACCACATTCCATCATATACCAGCTCACCAAAGCGAATAGCAACCCCTTCCTTGAAATGATAGGTTGCCCGATCAAGGCACAGGTACTCCAGCTCACGATGAGCGTAGTAGAGAATTGCTCCACCTGGATTTTCATATACTCCACGGGACTTCATTCCCACCAAACGGTTTTCACAGATATCCACGATACCTACACCATTACGGGCACCGATTTCATTCAGCTTGCTAAGAAGCTCTACCGCTCCCATCCGTTCGCCATTTACAGCTACTGGTATACCCTTTTCAAAACAAACTTTGACCTCCTCAGGCTTATCTGGAGCATCCTCTGGAGCCTTGGAAACCAGGAACATTTCATTTTGCGGTGCATTCCAAGGATCCTCTAAATCAGAACCCTCATGGGACAAATGCCAAATGTTTTTGTCCATGGAATACTTTTTGTTATCAGTTGGAATATCAATGTTATGGGCCTTGGCATACTCGATTTCCTGGGTACGGGACAACAGCTCCCACTCCCGCCATGGAGCAATAATCCCCATGTTTGGTGCCAATGCCTTTACCGTCAGCTCAAAGCGCACCTGGTCATTCCCCTTACCGGTGGCACCATGGGCAATAGCATCCGCCCCTTCCTTCTTGGCGATTTCCACCAGCTTCTTTGCAATCAGCGGACGGGCAAAGGATGTACCCAAAAGGTACTTGCCTTCATATACAGCCCCAGCCTTCAGGGTAGGCCAGACATAGTCAGTAAGGAACTCCTCAGTAAGGTCAGCAATATAGCACTTGGAGGCACCAGACCGCAGGGCCTTGTCATGAATAGCCTGCATATCATCCCCCTGACCAATATCGGCACAGCAGGCAATAACCTCGCAGCCACCATAATTTTCCTTGAGCCAAGGAATAATAACGGAGGTATCAAGACCACCGGAATATGCTAATACAACCTTCTTAAACTCTGTCATAGTAAAATCTCCTTTTTATTCAAATTTATACCTCATCCGTAATGCCTTGCGTGCCACCCTCCCCTCCATAAAGGGACTAGCTCATTACGAATTAGTTTTACACCTCATCCGTCACACTTCGCGTGCCACCTTCCCCTCAAGGGGAAGGCAAAACTACGAATTTTGCATTACGAATTAACTTAATCCCCCATCAGAAGGGCCATAATTGCCTTTTGTGTATGAAGTCGGTTTTCTGCCTCATCAAAAATCACATCCGCATAGGCTTCCATGATTTCATCGGTGATTTCCTCACCTCTGTATGCCGGCAGGCAATGCATTACGATTACCCGCTTGTCCGCCTCTCTCAGCAGCTCCGCATTTACCTGATAAGCCTTAAAGATTTTCTTGCGTTCATCATGCTCGGCCTCCTGTCCCATACTGGCCCAGGTGTCAGTAACCACAATGTCCGCAGCCTTGGCTGCCTCAAACGGGTCATTCACCAGTCTTATGGTTGCGCCAGTTTCCCTGGCATCCTCCATTGCATTTTTATATACCTGCTCATCTGGCTCATAGCCCTTTGGCGTAGCCGCCACAAAGTCCATGCCGGCCTTGGCACAGCCGTACATGTAGGAATTGGTCATATTATTGCCGTCCCCCACATAAGCCATCTTTAAGCCCTTGAGATTAATTCCCTTATGCTCCTGAATGGTAAGGAGGTCCGTCAATACCTGACATGGATGTAAAAGATCTGTAAGGGCGTTGATTACCGGCACATCAGACCATTGGGCAAATTCCTCTACCCGGTCATGTCCAAAGGTTCTTATCATAATCCCATCCAAATAACGGGACATTACCCTGGCTGTATCCTTTATTGGCTCACCACGGCCTAACTGCAAATCTCGATTGGACAGAAACAACGCCTGCCCACCCAGCTGATACATCCCCGTCTCAAAGGACAGACGAGTACGGGTTGATGACTTTTCAAAAATCATCCCCAAGGTCTTGCCCTTTAGAAGATGATGCTCAATGCCAGCCTTTTGCTTGGCCTTTAGCTCATGGCCCAATGCCAATATTTCATTTACCTCATCCACGGATAAATCATGAATGGAGAGTAAATCCCTGCCTTTTAGCATCTATTCTAACCTCCCAACCATCAAAACACCTTCATATAACGAGTATTAGCACCATTAATGTATGGTACGGTACGTCAACGATATATATTATACA
>JAFVER010000061.1 GCA_017475925.1 Anaerovibrio sp.
CAACAAAGGTTCAAAGAGATTTTATATTCAATCAGCCTATGCGTTGCCTGATAAAGAAAAGATGGAACAGGAACAACGTTCATTAGTGAATACAGGCGATGGATTCAAAAAAATTATTATTACAAAGGATGCTGTGGCACCGCTTTATAATGAAAAAGGCATATTGGTAATGAGTGTTTATGATTTTCTTATAAATACAGATAGCATGGAAATCTAAATGAATATTATAACTTAGCGTCAGCTCAGGCTTAGATTAATCCTGCTGCTGGCGTTTTCTTTATACAATAAAAACGCAGTCCCACAGGACTGCGCCAATAGTGTAAAATGAGACTTATTCAGTGGGAGTTCTATACTCCCACTGAATATTAGCCGAATAAATCCTAAGCTTTACGGAAGCATCCAAGAGGCAAAGCCGATTGGATAATGCGACCGTTAGCGTAGGGTGAAATATAAACTGATGGGCTGCCGCTTGATGAAAAAATCATCAAATGCGACAACCCCTTTTTTAGGTTAAATTAATCCTTGATAATCTCAGCCAATGTAGCAGAAACAGATTTTTCCATGATGTCCAGTGCAGTATCTACAGCTTTCAGATAAAGCAGCCCGGCATCTGTTGCCCCACGCCCGTTGGTAACAGCGTTAAGGTCAATATATTCATGAGCTGGCAGTTTGCTGCGCTCTGCGGCAATTTTTTCCTTGAGAATACTTTCAATAGCTTCCTTAGTCATCTAAGACGCTCCCCTCTAATACATATTTAGTCCATTATAACCCAGTTGGTAAAATTTTTCCATCCTTAAATATAAATTTATAGCTCGGTGAAAGTGTTTCCCTTATACTTGACATGGATTAGTCAAAATGATAGCTTTGAAGTAAAATATATTATGACAACGTAGCATTAAACAGGGAGGTGTAGGGCAATGAATGTAAGGGAACGGACGGAAGAAAATGAATATAAACTGTTATCTCCATTGGCAGCAAAAAGCCGGGAAGCCCAGCGGGAACGCTCGGAGGAGGATTGTGTTTTTCGGACAAGGTTTCAACGGGACAGGGACCGGATTATCCATTCCAAGGCTTTCAGGCGCTTAAAGCACAAGACTCAGGTGTATATTATTTCCGGGGATCATTATCGCACCCGGATGACCCATAGCTTAGAGGTGGCCCAAATAGGACGGACTATTGCCAGAAGCCTCCAACTAAATGAGGACCTTACCGAGGCTGTGGCTCTTGGCCATGATGTAGGACATACGGCCTTTGGGCATGCCGGGGAAGCGGCATTAGCACAGCTGACTGGTCATTTTGCCCACAATGAGCAAAGCCTTCGGGTAGTAAAATACCTGGAGAAAAACGGCAAGGGTCTTAATCTGACCAAAGAAACCATGGATGGCATAGTGCACCACAGTGGTAAAGTAAAGCCATATACTATGGAAGGAAAAATTGTTCATTGGGCAGACCGGATAGCATATCTCTGCCATGATTTTGACGACAGCCTGCGTGCCGAATTTTTAAAGCCGGACAGTCTGCCACAGCTGGTCAGGGAAAAAATTGGCGTAGATACATCAAAAATGATTACTGCCATGGTCTCAGATATGATTATTACCTCGGAGAAGCAGGGAGATATTGCTTTTTCTGATGAAATGAACGAAGCCATGAAAGTTTTCCGTGAGTTTATGTTTGCTCATGTGTACCACTCGGAGCGTTTGGCTAAGGAGCGTAGGCAGGCTGTGTTTGTGCTGCAGCGATTGTATGAGTATTTTTTTGAAAATCCTGCAAATATGCCACTGGAATTTCAGCATCGGCAGGATACATGGGGATTGGAACAGACTGTTGTAGATTATGTTGCCGGGATAACTGACAGCTATGCGGTGCAGCTGTTCAATGATATATATATGCCACCTATTGGTGTTATGGTAAAATGAGACTTATTCAGTGGGAGTTTTTTACTACTGCTTGGTCTGGTCGAATTAATCCTGACGGTTACAGTTGCTTATTTTCAGGTCAAGGTAATGGAAAACCAGCAACTGTTAGCGTAGGGTAAAATGGGACTAGTGTATCGGCATGATGATTTTTGAACAAAAAACGGTGCCAGAGCTGCTACCAAATGCGAGGCGGAGGAATGAGGCATAGCGGTGGCTATGTCGATTGACGACAACAAAGCAGTTGGCAATATATATGGTGACGTTTGTCAAAATATCATTGTGTCAGTGCACTAAAATCAGTGGGGCTTTAAATTCTCCATGAAAGTATGGTCATATAAATTTTTTTAAAAAAAGGATATTTTAGTTTTGTATGGAATATAAACAGTGCAAGAGGGTTTTCCTGTTGCACTGTTTTGTTGAGTAAAGGATGAGTTTTAATGGCAATGTACTTGCCAGATGAATTTGTTGAACGGGTTCGCGCAGAGTCGGATTTGGTTTCTGTGGTGTCAACCTATGTACAGCTTAAGCGCCGGGGGAACCGGTATTGGGGGTGCTGTCCCTTTCATCAGGAGGATACCCCTTCATTTTCCGTAAAGCCGGATGATGGATTTTTTTATTGCTTCGGCTGTCATGCCGGGGGCAATATATTTAAGTTCATATCGCTTATTGAGAATATTTCCTATTATGATGCCATAGTTTTGCAGGCAGAACGGTTGAATATTCCGTTGCCGGAGCGTGAAAGAACTCCCCAGGAGGTTGCCCGGGAAAAAAAGCTTAAGGCCCTTAGAGGGGTTCATGAGCTGGCAGGAAAATTTTTTCATAACTGCCTTACTGTAACCAAGTATGGCAAAGCAGGGTTGGAGTATTTTCACCGGCGGGGGATAAGGGATGACATCATCGAAGAATTCAATCTTGGCTTTGCTCCTGATGCCTGGAACAAGCTGCTCACAGCCTTTGAAAGGCGCGGCATTGACAAGGACTTGCTGCTGGAAAGTGGCCTGATAGTGAAGCGCCAGCAGGGAGCTGGTGAATACGACCGGTTCCGTAATCGGGTTATTATACCTATCCTGGATGAACGGGGGCGGGTGTGTGGCTTTGGTGGCCGAATCATAGATGATGGACCGCCCAAATACCTAAATTCACCGGAAACCGCATTGTTCAATAAGCGACGGCTGCTTTTTGGGCTGGATAAGGCCCATCGTCATATAGCCCAGGCTGGGTTTTCCCTGGTGGTTGAGGGCTATATGGATGTTATTTCGGTTTATGCTGCCGGAATAAAAAATGTAGTGGCATCCTTGGGAACGGCCTTTACAGTGGAGCAGTGCAAGAAGCTCCTTCGGTATGCTCCTGCAATATATTTTTGTTATGACAGTGATGCTGCCGGGCAGGAGGCTATATCAAGAGCTTTGAAGATTGCCGGGGAAACCAGTGCAGAAATCAAAGTGGTACAATTGCCGGACGGAAAGGACCCGGATGAATTTATTCGTAATCATGGGGCAGATGAATTTAAAAAGGTAATAGAGCAGGCTATTTCGGTGGTGGATTTTCGTTTAAAGCACATTATGGCCCATAGTGATGTAAGTGGACTGGAGGGGAGACTTCGGGCTCTTACGGAAATGCTTCCTGTTCTGGGTGGAATAAGAAATACTGTTGAACGCAGTGCTTATGTTGCCAGGGTTGCCCGATTGCTAAGTGTGTCGGAAAATGATATACTTGTGGAGCTGACCAAACGAGGGCATGGGGGCGTTGCCAGACCAGTCAATGCTGATAATGTGCGAAAGGCAGTGCATCAGATTGATGATGCTGTCCGTCGGGCCGGGCGGGTGATTATCCGCATGGTTTGGGAGGAGCCTGCCTTGATTGAACATTTTATTACCCTGGTGCCTATAAAAGCTGTGCCGGTGCCTGTCCACAGGCAAATATTGCAGGCCCTTTATGACAAATATCAGGCTGGGAGTAAATTTACTGATATAATGGGGCTGGACTTCCTTGGTGAGGAGTCTATAGCCGAAATGTCACGGGCCCTGGTGGAGGACTTTGGTGACGAGGATGGTACCTTATTGTATGAAGCCTGTGTCCGCCAATTACGACGAAGCTATCTGAACAGCCAGTATGAGGTGCATTCAAGGAATGCTGAGGTTTTACATCAGCAGGGTGATGCAAAATACATTGAGGAGCTGGCTATCAGTCAAAAAATAAAGCAAGAAATGGATGAATTACAAAGTGTTGATTGATAATGAATTAGCATTAAATGCAGAAAGGAGGTTTATCAATGGCTGAAAAGAATAAGGCTGCAGATACTGAGTTGGCAGAAAGCAAACCAGTAGTAAAGCAGGATAAGGTAAAAAAGGAAGCTGCTTCAGCGGCAAAAAAGACTAAAGCTGTAAAAAAATCTACGGCAAAAGCACCTGCCAAGGCATCAGAAGCTGTAAAGCCTGTGAAGGATACCAAAAAGAAAGCTGACAAGTCTGCCAAGAAAGCAACTGCTGTGAAGGCAGAAAAACCACCTGTTGAAGAAAAACAGGCTAAAGTACAAAAGGCTGGCAGTAAAGTTGCCAGACCAAGCAAAAAGCAAAGCATAGCTGAGGATAGCGAAGCAACAGTTTCCAAGAAGGCAAGTAATAAGACTGTCCCAAAGTTAAAGAATGAAAAACACAGCCAAAGCACCGGTACACAGGACGTTCCAAAGGCGGCAATACTGATAGATGCCGATAATGTTGAAGAGTCGGATGTTACCAATTTAGCCGGTTTGGTTGAGCGGGCAAGAGTAAACGGAAATAAGATTACAGCTGGTGAAATATTAGAGGCCCTTCAGCGACAGGATATTTCACCGGAGGAGCTGGATGAGATAATAGTAGATAAGTTCAGCAAGAATGGTGTAGAGGTTTCCTTCGATGACAATGTTTCTGATGATGACATCGATAAACCTGATGATGATGTAGATGTTGAGGTTGGCATAAATATACCTGATGGTGTAAATATAGATGATCCAGTACGGATGTACCTAAAGGAGATAGGTCGTGTTCCACTTTTGACCGGCTCGGAGGAAAAGGAGCTGGCCAAGCGGATGGAGTCCGGTGTGTCAGCGGAGCTGTGTATAGCGGCTGATTCTATTGTAAAAAAGGATGGTCTGTCCGGCAGGGATAGCGTGCGTCCAATTTCAGAATGGACCAGGCTGTTAAATTTGGATAATAATAATGTCGCCCGCAAGTATCTTCATCTGAAGAATGATTTGATTACCTCTATTGTAGGGCAGTACAAGGATAGTATTGTAGAGGATGAAGACTTTGATACTGAAATGTTCGCCAAGTACGACGAGGATTTGGGGGCAGTGGAAATCGAGATAGAGCCACTGACTGATGAAGAAATCGAGGAGCTCTATACCGCCAAGGCTAATGGGGAGGATGCCCAAAAGCGACTGGCCGAGGCCAATCTTCGTCTTGTGGTAAGTATTGCCAAGCGATATGTTGGTCGTGGTATGCTGTTCCTGGATCTTATTCAGGAGGGCAATCTTGGCCTTATTAAGGCAGTGGAGAAGTTTGATCATACTAAGGGGTATAAGTTCAGTACCTATGCTACATGGTGGATCAGACAGGCCATTACCAGGGCCATTGCTGATCAGGCGAGGACGATTCGGATTCCTGTGCATATGGTGGAAACCATAAACAAGCTTATCCGTGTTACCAGACAGCTGGTGCAGGATTTGGGGCGGGATCCAAAACCGAACGAGATTGCCAAAAAGATGGATATTAGTGTTGATCGGGTTCGGGAGATTATGAAAATTGCCCAGGAGCCGGTTTCCTTGGAGACTCCGATTGGTGAAGAGGAGGACTCCCATCTGGGAGATTTTATTGAGGATCATGATGCTCCGGCACCGGCTGAGCAGGCCTCCTTCATGATGCTGAAGGAGCAGCTTACTGAGGTGTTGGATACCTTGACGGACCGTGAACGTCGGGTTTTGGTGCTGCGCTTCGGTATTGAGGATGGCAGGGCTCGGACCTTGGAGGAGGTAGGACAGAGCTTTGGCGTTACCAGAGAGCGTATTCGCCAGATTGAGGCCAAGGCACTGAGAAAGCTGAGAAATCCAAATCGCAGTAAAAAGCTCAGGGATTTCCTTGACTAGTGTCAGTGCACTGGGTCGGATTGAGCTAAGCAACATAATGAATTAAAGGGGGACAGCCTATGCAGTCCCCCTTTAGTTAGTGTAGAAATCTCAAACTTACCACAGACATAATTAATCCATTTATGCCAGGTGAATGTCTAACGTGGAGCGCTTTCGCTCTACCCCCACCGGTTGCTTTGCAACCACATCCCCATGGGGAGGCAAGGATAGAGAGGTTGCTAAGTATATAGCCTGTAAGATAACATGGGCTTGTCTCCCTGGGGGGAGATGTCACACAGTGACAGAGGGGGTTAATGTCTGTTTATACAATGAAAATCCAAGAAACAAGTCTAAAAGACGATGTTTGATTGGTCTTTTCATGTAAGGATGTGTGTACACTATTTGTGTACACTAAGTTTAGGCATTGCACCTTGATTTCACCGGTATATCCATGTGGGAAGTTTGAATAAAAATTTGTAATTATGAGGTGATGAAATGCTGGACCCACGTTTACAGGCAGTAGCCGATTTTGTGCCAATCACCGCCAATGCAGCAGACATTGGCACAGACCATGCATTTTTAGCAATTGCCCTTTTTCAGGCCAATAATAAACGGAAAATAATTGCTGCTGATTTGAATTCTGGGCCCTGTGAGGCGGCTCGTAGGGCTGTAAGACTGGCTGGCTTTCATGGCCTTATAGATATTCGCCAGGGCGACGGTTTGTCAGTGCTTCGCCCTGGGGAGGTGGAGGCTGTATGCATAGCCGGTATGGGGGGCAAGCTGGAGGCAGATATAATTGCTGCTGGTCCCCAGGTGGTAAGCAAGTTAAAATATATGGTGCTACAGCCTCAAAATGGACAGGAATACCTGCGGCAGTGGCTGTATGCCCATGCCTGGCATATTGAAGAGGAACGGCTTGTTAAAGCAGATGGCCGATTGTATCAGGTAATCAAGGCTCAGCCTGGTTTTATGCCATTGCCACAGGAGGCAGAGCTTATATTGGGGCCCTGTCTTGTAAAGGAGCAGCCGGAATATTTCCATGAATATGTTAGTAATACCATTTCTGGCTGGGAAAAAATTGCCGACGAATTGGCGAAGGCCGGTGAAAGAGTAACTGATAAAATAAATGAATTAAATCGTAGGATAAAGCTATTGGAGGAATATTTACAATGAAATTTCAAAGGATAGCCGGTTTATTGGAAAAGCTGGCCCCAAAGGGGCTGGCAGAAAGCTGGGATAATCCCGGCATACAGGTGGGAAATCCCCAACAGGAAATAAAACGGATTTTAGTATGCCTTGATGTAAGTCAACCAGTGGTAGAAATGGCAATAGACCGGGGAGTGGATCTGATTGTCAGTCATCATCCGGTAATGCTGTTCAAGGGGCTTCTAAATATCCGTACAGATTTGTATGATGGGCGGCTGCTCCAGCAGCTCCTCAGCAAAAATATAGCAGTGTATTCAGCCCATACCAATTTGGATATTGCCCAGGGCGGCTGCAATGATATTTTAGCCGGGCTGTGTGGCTTGGAACGGGTCGAAGGCTTTGTTCCGGTGCAGGGAGAAAATGAAGAATTTATGGGACGTATCGGATATGTTGGGGAGTCTGTTACTGTTGCTGAATTTGCTAAAAAGCTATGTGCAAGTCTGAACACTTCTTATGTGCGATTAGTAAAGGGAGGATCTGATACTGTGCATAAGGTTGCCCTGTGTAGTGGCGCAGGGGCGGAATTTATCAGTCAGGCAGCATTTAAGGGAGCTGATTTATATATTACCGGCGATTTGAAATACCATGAGGCTCAGCAGGGAGTAAAGCATGGCATAAATATCATTGATGCGGGACATTTTGCCACGGAATTTCCTATGGTTAAAGCGTTGGCTGAATATTTACGCAAGGAATTGGCTGATATAAGGTCAGGTGTGGAGGTTATTGAGGATAGCCTGTCACAGGATTTCTTTCAGGTCATAAGGATAGAGGGTGAGTAAATGACACGACAGGAAATTATGGAGCGGTTCAATGAGTTTCCCATATATGGGATTACTGCTGAGGCCGCCTCAAATGGACGAAAAAATATTGATGTAGTTACAGCTATGCTAAGGGCTGGAATCAGGTTTATCCAGTATCGGGAAAAGACCAAAAGTGCCTTGGCAAGGTATGAAGAATGCTTGCAGATTAGAAGGCTTACCAGGGACTTTGGCGCTGCTTTAATTATTGATGATTTTGTAGATTTAGCCCTGGCGGTAGAGGCTGATGGGGTACATATAGGACAGGAGGATTTACCACCTCAGACGGTGCGTAGACTGGTAGGCGACAACATGGTCATTGGACTTTCGACCCATTCACCCTTGCAGCTGGCAGCAGCTAATAAATTAAAGACTGTAATTGACTACGTGGGCATAGGGCCTGTATTTGCTACTAAAACAAAAGCTACAGCAAAGCCAGTAGGGTTTGATTATGTAGAATATGCTGCCCAAAATTCATCTGTACCTTTTGTAGCAATCGGGGGAATAAAAGAAGAAAATATTTTTGACGTATGGGAACATGGAGCAAGAATATTTGCTGTAGTTACTGATATAACACAGGCTGAGGATATCGAACAAAAAATCCAAAACCTCATCAAAAAACTAAAAAAATAACCAATATATTATCAGCATATACCCAAAAATACATATAGGTAATTTGACACAGTTTTTTTACGGTGCTATAATGTCATTGTTATGAGCGTGAAAGACAATCGCTGACGATGATATCGTTTGAGGAAAGTCCGGGCTCCACAGGGCAGTGTGCTGGATAACGTCCAGCGAGGGTGACCTTAGGGAAAGTGTCATAGAAAAGGAAACCGCCTGCTTGACCTGTCAGGCAGGTAAGGGTGGAAAGGTGCGGTAAGAGCGCACCAGCAGTCAGGTGACTGGCTGGCTTGATAAACCCCACATGGAGCAAGACCGAATAGGGAAGGATATGAAGTGGCCCGCTGACCTTCCGGGTGTGTCGCTAGAGCTGTCAGGCAACTGGCAGTCCAGATAAATGATTGTCACCGCTTCGGCGGAACAGAACTCGGCTTATTGATCACTCATAGCATTTTACAATCTAATATAATGGGCATATATATCTATAAAAAGCCTAATCCAGCCCATGGAGCGGGGGAACCAAATTTTTGGGGTGAATGAAAATCAGCTGTTGCAGCATGGATGCTGCACAAGTGGATCTTAAAGGGTAGTCTTTCTCAATCCTAACCCGACAGCTAACCTCGTAGGCGCATAGAGAGAGGAGTGTCTTTTTGGGTAAGTTTATGCGTATTTTCGCGCTATCCATGATGTTTGTGTGCGTTTTTTCCGTGTGCAATGCGACAGCATTTCGTATGGGAGATCAGGGAAGTGAGGTGGCAGAGATCCAGGGTCAGTTAGCTAATCTTGGATATGATGTTGCCGCAGATGGTGACTTTGGACCAGCAACTGTAGCAGCAGTTAAGATGTTCCAGAGCAACCAGGGACTTGAGGCTGATGGTCTGGTTGGCCCTTCTACCTATTCGGCTTTGATGGGTCGAGAGATGCCACAGGTGAGCCGTAGCTTTAACTCCATTTCCCGCCGTATCATTGCCAATTCAATGAACTACATCGGTGTGCCTTA
>JAFVER010000062.1 GCA_017475925.1 Anaerovibrio sp.
AATGTTACCGCCAACCACGTAATCAGCGAAAGTGCACTAAAAAAGGAAAATGAAAAGCCCCAACAGCTTGACCTCTTTACTGACTATGAGACTGAGGCCAAAAAGCTGGAGCTGGAAAAAAAGGCCGAAGCCAAGGAAAAATCCCTCCAGCACACCATTTTGGATATCAAGCACAAATTTGGCAAAAACGCCATTTTAAAAGGTGCAAACCTGCAGGAGGGGGCCATGACCATTGAAAGAAACCAACAAATTGGAGGCCACAAGGCATGAACAAAAAGGTTGATCAGAAAAGCCCATACGTCGATATAATAAATCTTCCACGGCCTGTATCCAAGAAACATGCACCCTTAACCATGAAGCAGCGGGCGGCGCAATTCTCCCCATTTGCTGCAGTAAGCGGGCATAGCGAGGCCATAGAAAAAACCACCCTGGAGCTGGAAAAGCAATTTAAATGACAGCATAACAAAAGGAGCTGCCGAAACAGCTCCCAAATATACGCTCCTAATATTGATGAATTTCCTCATATAACCCAACCAAAAGGCGGCATAGCATTTTTCCTGCCAGTATTCCCAACGCGCCAGTCAAGCCGATAAATAACAATGAGATTACGCCGAGCTCCAAATTTGCCATCATGTAAAATCCCCCTTTGGCCCTAATAGTCGGTTATGAATATCTTCCACTCATACATACGTACCATGGAGATAAGTATTACAAAATTATTTTTAAAAATTTTTGTAATAGATTCGATTTTCAGCCGTATGTATATATGTAAAACGATACGGGCTATCTTCTATCGTAGATGATAAATTTAGTCCGTGCTTACTTTTTTCCTTTTTGACGGGTCCTCTCCAACCCGTCCCTCTCAAAGAAGCCGGCTACACACGGCTTCTTTTTTTTGATTAAATTTTTGAAAAAAATGTAATACTTAAAATTACACAATTCATCTCATTCTCCCCTGCCTGTTATCCTCCAAAAACAGGCAGGGCTCTTTTTTTATAACGCCATTGTTCAAACTTTTCTTCCTTAAAATAAAAAGCACCCCGCAAGCTGCCGGATGCTACGGATAATAGCAGGACAGCAGTGCCATTAATGCACTACTCTTTGTATTGACATGTTTTTTTATGTATTATATTTTTAGATAAAGTTAGTATAACGTCGCTGAATGGAGTGATTATTATGTTTAGGGAAATGAGAAGAAAGAACCAGCAATTATCTACTGACAAATGTATGTCCATATTGGAAAAATCCACCTCCGGGGTACTGGCCGTATCCGGTGATGATGATTATCCTTATGCAGTACCACTTTCCTTTGCCTATTCGGACAACAAGCTATATTTCCATGTAGCAAAAAGCGGTCATAAACTGGATGCCCTGCGCAGGAATCCCAAGGCCTCATTTTGCATAATTGAGCAGGATAATATAGTACCGGCAGAATATACCACATATTTTCGCAGTGTCATTGCTTTCGGCTCTGTACGCATTGTAGAGGATAACACCGACCCTGAAAAACGTCTGGCATTGGATATGCTTTCGGATAAATATTGCCCGAATGAGTCCATCGAAAGCAGGGAAAAAGAAATAGGCAAGCTTATGTCAGCTCTGTATGTGCTGGTAATGGATATTGAGCACGTGACAGGCAAAGAGGCCAAGGAACTGGCAGCTATGCGAAATAAAAATCTCCTCCCACCGAACTAATCATTGAATAGTACTTAAAGGACGATGCTGTTTTGGAAAAGTATCTCCCATGGAATGTGAACCTACCAACTGAATAATAATACCGCTATACTATGACGCAGCCTACGGGCTGCTTTTTATTTGTGTCGGATTGGCCATAGGATATTTTGGTGCTTACAGTATAACAAAAGAGGCTCATTGCAATTTTCTCAATGCAACGAGCCTTTTTATTGTAAGCCTTCCTCTAAATCCCCTTAGCAGGTAAGGCATTATTTTTTCTGCGTCATGCTGACTTTTGCTCCGTGGTATTTTTTTGTACCGTGGTCTCAACAGTATCCTTTACACCTCTGAAAATATCTATCAATTCCTTGATTCTTTGGATGGAATTTTTACGCGGGCCATGGAGTCTGATTCTGATACGGCCACCGGCTACCTGATCCATTTCCATTTCGTTAAGTTCAACCTTCGTTTTCATAAGTCATATCTCCTTTCTGTATATAGGTCTTTGCCTTTGTTTTATCCTTTGTGACTATACATACGGATGAATGGAAAAACGATTACAGGTAAATTATGATATTCTTTATTTTAAGTTTAAGGATAGTTTATATTTACTTTCTATAATAAAACCATCAAAAGAAAGGAAGCGATTTTATGAGTAAGAAAACCATAACTGCCGGGATTATGAGTATTATGATGTTGTGTACCGTTCCTGCCTTTGCAGCTACTACCCATTCTACTGATTCGGTCAGTCACCAACAAATCAGTCAGGATGCTGATGGTAAGCAGCAGGGACAACCACCGCAGATGAAGAAAGGCGAACAACCCCCTGAACCTCCAAAGGATGAAAATGGTAATCCGCTGCCTCCACCTGATGACAAGGAAATACATGGGCAAAATGGAGCCAATAACAACGGACACAGACCTCCTGAGCCTCCAAAGGATAAAGACGGCAAACCACTTCCACCTCCTGACGGGGTCGGCCACGGGAAACAAAATACAGTTGATAATTCCCAAAAAAGCAACAGCTAACTATCATTAATATACTATTTAATATGCCCCTCCGTTTTTGGAGGGGCATATTGACCTTAAGATTTAAATCAGTTTACAAACAGGAAATAATATTTTATTATGTTAGAAAACATTACTGGAGGCGATGTTGGTATGAGAAAAAATTTTGGGGCTAAACCGTGGGTATACCCACAGCCGGTTTTTATTGTTGCTACCTATGATAATGAAGGTAATCCCAATGCCATGAACGCAGCATGGGGTGGTATCCATGATGATGATGAAATATTTATCTGTATGGGGGCCAACCATAAAACCTCAGATAATCTTGAGGCAAGAAAGGCCTTTACTGTCAGCATTGGCGATGTATCTCATATGGTCGAGTGTGATTATGTTGGTATTGAAAGTGGCCTTAAGGTACCAGATAAATTCAAAAAAGCTGGATTTACCGCAACCAAGAGTGAGTTTGTAGACGCACCTATTATTAATGAGTTACCGATGGCCTTTGAGTGCGAGGTGTTGCACTATGCCAGAGAGGCGTGCCGGTTAGTAGGAAAAATAAAAAATGTCAGCATTGACGAGCGGGTATTGACCTCTGATGATAAGGTTGATGTAGCCAAGCTGGCACCGATTATCTTCGATGGAGTTAACCACACTTACTTACAGATAAATGAAAAACCAGTAGGCAAGGCTTTTCATGATGGTGCAAAATTAAAATAAGTATAGTACTTTGGTTGAGTTGAATGACCCTCCATTTTGGGATGGTCGTATTGGATAGATGATTACTCCCGTAGACAGCCAAAGCCTTCAGGTGGCGGTGGAGATGATGAATATTCCCGTGATTAAAACAAACAGAGGGTAGCCTTAACTGGCTATCCTCTTAAGTTTGAGTCTAAAACAGATATTTGGTATAACGAGATGTGAGAGGCATTGATGTCATCGGTTCCTTCCCATCCTTTGTGGGGAGGTGATGCTATGAGCAAATACGAAAAGCTATCCTTTTTGATAGCCCTACTAAATCTCTTAGTGTCATTTCTAGGGTTTTTCAGAAGGTAATCTTCTGTAAGTAAAAGGGAACCGGTTGTGTGCCGGTTCCTAAACGGTTTATTTCGGAGGGAGCTGATGGTGCAAACACCAACTGCCTCTTTTCTTGTGTTTATTATAGCATTTGCCCATTCTTGGGACAAGTGCTTATTTTCAGATTAAATAATGATTTAATTATGCGGGAGGTGGTCTCCTCTTATCCTGGCTTTATTTTTATTTATGGTATTCTTTATTTTATGTTTAGGAATAGTTTATGTTTGCTCCCTATAATAAAACCATCAAAAGAAAGGAAGCGATTTTATGAACAAGAAAACTATTTTAGCCGTTGTTATGAGTATTATGATGTTAAGTACAGTTCCTGCCTTTGCAGCTACTTCACATCCCCACGATAATACACCGGCACCTCACATTTCGGCGGAAGCTCAACACATTGACCATGATAAAAAGGTAGTAAAGCCACCTAAAGATAAAGAACCAAAGCCATTACCTCCAAAGCATGATGAACATAATAAACCAGATAAAAAATAATATCTGACTTTAAATATATAAAAAGTCCTGAGTAGAATCTAAAATTAAGAATTCACTCAGGGCTTTTACTGTGTTCGTCCCCTGCCTATTTATTAGAAAGAGCAACACGCAGGGGCTGTAGAAGACTATTCAGCTACATATTCCATGGCTTTATCATAGAGGGCTTCATAAAAGCTGCCCTTGTTGATTGTCCGATAATGAAAATCAAAGGGCTCACTTATTGTTTGAAGACAGCTCCATAATTTTAGAATACCTGTAATAAATTTTCCTGTAGTCCGTATGTATAGGCAGAAAAGATAAAGAACAATTGCAACGGCTCAAACATAGAAGGGAGAAATGACTTATGAACGCAAAGGTAGAACTCAATGAAATGGACATGAACCAGGTATCAGGCGGCATGACCACACATGAATGGAACGTATACAACAAAAAATATGATATTGCTATATATAAGGCATCCAAGGCTGGTGATAAAAAGCTCCTTGAAAAGCTCTATAGAGAGCGTCCGTTTAAAGAATATGGACAATTGGAAAAAGCGCCTGAAGGCGTAACTCCACCTTACTTAAAGCTTAAACTGGAAGATTTGCCAAAAGTGTGATAACGAGTAAAAAGCAGAGCCAATGGCCCTGCTTTTTTAGTGTGTAAATACACCAGCTGATTTTCGCACGCATTTCAAACGATTATCAAACGTATTCGTTGCGGAAATGTGAATGGGGAAAGCGTGTCATTCGCCAGCAGACGTTTTATTTCTTCTTCATATTCTAATAGTCCGGGCCTTCAGGCATGAGTCCCACTGGTCCATGCACAATATCATGGACAATTTCTTTCATATACTGCAGTTGAAACGCAGTTTCACCAACATGAGCTTTGGTTATCTTTTTATCCTCATGAAATTGCCCTATATGAGCATTAATTCCGGGAGCAAATCCTCCTGAAACATTCCTTAGTTCCTCATCTATCAAGGTTTTGTTCTCCATAGAAAAAACTACTTTCGTATGTTTCAGGGACTCTTTTGCCCAAAACTAAAGGGCCGTTCTCTGAGTTGAGAACAGCCCTGAGATTATTATTTTGTTGAATTACACGCCAAATTCAGCGGCTCGTATTGGCTAAACCTA
>JAFVER010000063.1 GCA_017475925.1 Anaerovibrio sp.
AAAGCTCGTCCCGTGGTCCGGCAGTAAGGGCTCCGGTGGTACAGGCCGATACACAGGCAGGGGCATCCCCATGCTGCAACCGGGTATCACACATCTGACACTTGGCCACCTGAGGAAACTGCTCATTCCATTGATATTTTGGAATAGAATACGGACAGGCCACCAAACAGTACCGACAGCCTACACAAAGGTCTGGATAATAAACAACAGCCCCTGTTTTTTCATCCTTCTGGATAGCCTTAGAAAAGCAGGCCGATGCACAGGCCGGCTCCAAACAATGCAGACATTGCTTTTTCACAAAGCGCAGATTGTGGTCGGTATAACGCTGAATAACCGTCCAGCGGTTGTCATCCAGCTCTACCCGTCCATCCTTGACGTTTCGTGGTTTAGCCTTAAAATCCAATTTATTATATAGCTTGCAGGCAACTGTGCAGCCCTCACAGCCAATACATTTTGTTATATCTACTAATACAGCCATTTATGTCACCTCATCTCAATCAAACAGCCGATCATGGCGATTGACAAACGTAGTATGCAAGTATTTTTCAGCCTTTTCACTAAGTGGCTTGCCAAAAAATTCCTTATAAATGGCTTGTATTTCTGCATTATCATGACTGCAACGCTTTACTGCTCCGGTGTCCTCTCTATAAATTGCTGCAATACGCTTCAGCTTTATATCATTTTGAGAAGCAACCTGGGATTTAGGCTGTCCGCCACCACCGATACAGCCCCCTGGACAGGCCATAAATTCAATGAACTGCCATTTGCTACCATTTGCCTTGATGCCATCCAACAGAGTCTTGGCATTGGCCAGGCCATGACATACAGCAATATTTACCGCGCCTACTCCCGGAATAGTAGCAGTGGCCTCCTTTACAGCAGTCATGCCCCGGACCGGCTTCCAGTCCAGCAAATCCGCCGGCGGATTAGCTCCCGTAGCCAAATAATATGCAGTACGGACAGCCGCCTCGGTAACCCCACCAGTGGCACCAAAAATTCGGCCAGCACCGGTGGATTCTCCCAGGATAGAGTCATATTCTGTATCAGGAACCTTGTTTAAGTCTATTCCCTTGTGCTTTAACAGCACAGCCAGTTCTCTGGTGGTAAGAGAGTAATCCATATCCCGCAGCTCGTCAGCCTGAAGTTCCTTCCGCCTTACCTCAAATTTCTTTGCAGTACACGGCATGATGGAAACATTAACGATTTTTTTAGGGTCAATACCCATCTTATTGGCATAATAGGACTTAATCGTGGCCCCCAGCATATTTTGTGGTGACTTACAGGTAGACAGATTATGCATTAGCTCAGGATAAAAATACTCACAATATTTTACCCAGCCTGGACAGCAAGAGGTTAAATGAGGAATTTCATCCTTTTTGCTGGTGAGACGATGCACAAATTCAGAGGCTTCTTCCATAATGGTAAGGTCGGCGGCAAAGCAGGTGTCAAAAACACCATCAAAGCCAGCCTCCTTTAGGGCTCCGGCCATCTTTTTGCCAACACTGGTTCCCGGCGGCATACCAAATTCCTCACCCAATGATACCTTGGTTGCCGGTGCAGTCTGAACTACCACATACTTATCTTCATCATCCAACGCCGCCAATACATCCTTGATATTGCGCTTTTCAGTGATGGCCCCCGACGGGCACCACATGACACACTGACCGCAATTAACACAGGCAATCTCCTTTTTTAGCGGCAATGGATAATTGCCATAAACCCCCATGACATTTTTGCAGGCCTCTACACATTGCCCACATAAAATACATTTTTCATCATCACGTTCAATTGACGGGTTGTGTTTACTTATGGCTACCCGCCCTTTTAAATTGACCGGGAAATCTCCTTTCCCCTGATACTGATCAGGAATCCACCCCTTGCCACCGGGGGATTTCCCCTTGCAGCCGGTTGCCATCACCCCAAAGCCAAGGACTCCTGACCCGGCAACAACCTTTAAAAATTTACGCCGAGACATTTTTCTGCTCATGTAACTAACTCCCCTTATACAATGAAATCCTTTAACAATCCCACAAAGGACTACATAAAATTATTCTATAGCCACATCAATAAATCCTTTTTATACTAAAAAGTTTTTAAATAAATATAAGCAATACATACACTAAAAAATCTTTGCAAAAGTATTAATAGCAATATGTAATGTGAAAAATCAAACAGTAGACATTGCCTTCCCCTATGGGGAAGGTGCCGAGCTGGCGAGGCGGATGAGGTATTTTTTACATTACTATCTTGTCCAATATCCCAGTAAGATAGGCTATCACCACTCCATAATTGGACATAGGAACTCCCATACCCTTAGCCATCTGAATACGGGAAAGGACG
>JAFVER010000064.1 GCA_017475925.1 Anaerovibrio sp.
CATTATCCAATCGGCTTTGCCTCTTGGATGCTTCCGTAAAGCTTAGGATTTATTCGACCAATATTCAGTGGGAGTTTAAAGCTCCCACTGAATAAGATAATATGTAGTGCCCCCCCCGATTGCAAAACGTGGATTTACCTGTAAAATAGGAGGTGAAACACAACCAACAGGAATTACCGCATACAAAGGAGAGGTCACTTATGAAAAGTATAATCTACGTCGGGATGGATGTCCATACCACAAATTACACTCTTTCTTGTTACACCGTGGAAAACGACATGAGCTTCGCTACAATCCAAGTGGAACCAGACTATAAGAATATCCTGAAATATTTGGAAAATATCAAAAAGAATTATGATGGTCCATGTGAGTTCCTTTGTGGATATGAAGCTGGATGTCTCGGGTTTACACTTTATGAAAACCTCAAACGCCACAATGTCTCATGTATCATCCTTGCTCCAACATCGATGCCGGTTTACAAGAAAACGGAAATTAAGACAGACAAGCGTGATGCCATGAAAATTGCAAAATGCCTTGCCTATAACACTTACACTGCAGTACACATTCCAACGAAGGAGGATTCTGACGTCAAGGAATATATCCGTATGCGTGATGCCCATAAAATAGCACTAAAAAAAGTGAAGCAACAGATTCTAGCATTCTGTACCCGTCATGGCTTTAGATTTTCCGAAGGGAAGAACTACTGGACACAGAAACATCTTAAATGGCTCAGGGGCCTGAATCTTGACGGTCTCCTGCGTGAAATCCTGGATGAATATCTGGCGACCTACACGCATACCACAGACAAGTTGGAAAGGTTTGATAAGCGCATCGCCGAACTGGCCGCAGGAGAGACCTATGCTAAGAAGGTGCAAATACTATCGTGCATGATCGGCATCCGCACGCATACGGCATTGGCTTTACTTGTAGAGACTGGCGACTTCCATCGGTTCAAGAAAGCTGAACAGTACGCTTCATTCCTCGGACTTGTTCCAGGAGAACATTCCAGTAGTGACAACCAAAGACGTTTGGGGATTACCAAGGCAGGAAACTCTCATTTGAGACGGCTGCTTATTGAAGCTGCGCAATGTTACAATCGCGGAAAGGTGGGATATAAATTAAAGGCATTGAAGGCACGTCAATATGGAAATTCCCCGGAAATTATTGCCTATGCTGACAAGGCCAACGAACGCTTACGTCGAAAGTTTTACCGCATGGTATTAAAAAGCAACAAGAAACACAATGTGGCTGTTACTGCTGTAGCCAGAGAACTGAGCTGCTTTATATGGGGTATGATGACAGAACAAACTGCATAACTGTAAGAACGACTATTAGAGCCAACTGGGCTCACATGCCATGAGGCATCTTGAAGGAACCGTGGAACATGAAACGGTTTAGTGATCTACGTTGAGACTATGTTAACACATATTGTGATTTACGAAATAAGATGGTAGCACTGACGGCGAAACCATTCCACTGCGGTAGCCAATCCGCGTATAACAGAGTGGCTCTGCCGGAAACTCGGCTATGGTTCTTTCAAAATGCCTCGTGTCTAAAATATAAAATGTAAAAATGGGACTTGACAAAGGTCACTACATAACAGTCTCATTTTACTAAATCATAACTGTACCAGTTTCCCTACATAAGCTCCAGATCACACCTTTACATAAACACAGAACAAAAGCTGAGACTATCGAATACTCTCAGCTTTATTTTCATAGCTATCTACATGGCTATATTCTACATAAATATTTTTTTTCCTTCAAAATCAGTATTAAAACAGGAAACATAGATATATATGACGAAGTAAAATATTGTATGGTGCCGATCTTGCGAGGCGGATGTCTTACCTTGCCTTCCCCTCTGGGGAAGGTGCCGAGCCTGCGAGGCGGATGAGGTATTCTGTTACTAATTCAATAATATTAGAACTGAATTGATTGGAAGGAGTTTATCATGGAGTTTATAATTTCAAGAAGAAATTTTATAAAAATGACCAGTGCCGCCACAGCTGGGCTGATGCTGGCCCCACTTGCATACAACACAAAAAATAATGTTTATGCAGCAGCTGATTCAGTCTCATATGGTGGGCATGATATTCCTCTGTTATATGAAGCTGAAATCTGTATTTTAGGCGGCGGGCCCTCCGGAGTAGCTGCGGCAGTAAGCGCCGGTAAAATGGGAAAAACCACGGTGCTTATCGAAAAGGGGATTACACTGGGCGGACTTCAAACCATGGGCAATGTTATACCATGTATGACTACCTGGGCGCCAGGCAGTGATACGGCTTTTGTTACAGAGCTAAAGAAGCAGCTGGAAAAATACGGTATTGATTACAATGACCACAATGAAAAAAGCGAGGTTGGCATCTGGACCAACCCGGAGGCTCTAAGCTTTATATATGACGAAATGTGTCAGGAAGCCAATACAGAAATCCTCTACAACACTGTTTTTGTTGATGCCATCACTAAAAATGGTGCCATCACTGCTTGTATTGTTCAGACCATAGCTGGTTTACGGGCTGTTAAGGCGAAGACCTTTATTGACTGTTCCGGTGATGCCATCCTGTCCCGCAGTGCCGGTGTACCAAGTGAACACGGCTTTGAAAAAACAGGCAACAATCAGCCTATGAGCTTCCGCTTTGAAATGGGCGGAATTGATTTGGAAAGGGTTTATCAATATGTAACTGTTGAGCTGGGAGACGACTTTTGTCCTACCAGGCCGCCACATTATGAATTTGCTGAAGCCAGACATCGTACCAAACAATATGTACTGGAAAAATTCATGGTGGATGGTATAAATTCCGGCGAGCTTACTGAGGAAGACGCCGAATACATGCAGGCCTTTGCTATTGTCGGTAAGCCAGGAACCATATCCATGAACTGCCCGGAGCTTCCGCTAAAATACAGCGCTTCTGACCCAGTATCCTACAGCCGTGGAGTCAGAGCCGGACGACAAATGATTCATCGTATCAGTCAGTATTTTATAAAGCATATGCCGGGCTTTGAACATGCCTATCTGGCTAAAGAGGCATCCATGCTGGGAGCCAGAGAATCCTGGCGCATAAAGGGAAAATATTATCTGGTGGAGGATGATTACCATAACCAAAGCCGTTTTAAGGATGCAGTGGCTCGTACCGCCTGGTTTATCGATGCCCACGGTGAAAAGGTAAGCGAAAAGCTGCCAAAGGGGGCCTACTACGAGATACCTTATCGGTCATTAATCACCAATGAAATTTCCAATCTCATTGTTGCCGGTCGTTGCATCAGTGCCAGCTTTATTCTACAGGCATCTATGCGTATACAGCTTACCTGTATGAGTATCGGTGAGGCTGCCGGTATTGCCGCAGCCTGGGGATTACAGCATAATATTGCCGCCAACAGCATAGAATGGGACAAGATACCGGAGACAACCCGCAACTATGTAAGCATGTAGTTCTAGCCTTCCCCTCTGGGGAAGGTGCCGAGCTTGCGACGCGAAGCTAGTCCCTTTAGGGGCGAGGCGGATGAGGTGTTCCATTGGTAAATGCCAACACAGAATGCTTGCACTATACCCCCTCCGGTTGCCACGGCAACCACCTCCCCATGGGGAGGCAAGGTAAAAAAATTGCTGGTATATATAGCCTATAAGAGAAGATGAGCTTGTCTCCCTTGGAGGAGATGTCACGAAGTGACAGAAGGGGTTAATGTCTACTTATACAATGAAATCTTAGTAAATAAAAAGGGGGTGTCGTCACTAATTTTCTTAGTGCGACGCCCCCTTTTAAATGGTAATAATTAGTTATCCCACTTCAATTTCCTGCTGAGTAGCATTTTTTGTTTCCATGGAATTAACGATTTCACCGTTAGTCTCCACATACCCATAAACAATCTTTGGATTGTAAGGTACAAGAGTCTTGAAGTTGTAGTAATGATACTTACGCATTAAGTCATCCCTCATCATGTCTACCACACTGTACTGTTCAGGATATTTGTTGCTGCGGAATAACCGCCAATCATGGTATTCCACCAAATGAGCATTGTTGGTAAGTATTCCTCCATCTTCAAACAATTTAAACTGTCTGTCCATATGGTAAAGATTATTTACATTGTTCCAGTATACCAGCACCTCACCGTCATGGGTTGGAGTCCGTCCATAAATGGCCAAATCTACTGACTTGTTGCCAAGATTAAACTTATTGCCCACAAGGGTATCATCAATATCAATTACACCCTTATCCACATTCACATAGCCATTATTGGTCCAAAGCTTGGAAA
>JAFVER010000065.1 GCA_017475925.1 Anaerovibrio sp.
ACGGCCATTATTGCCAATGAAGCAGATTTTATGGGCTTTATCATGCATGACCAATACAAAAGATATTGTCCACCGGATACTGTAAAAAGGATTTGCCGGGAAATAAAGGGGAGTAAAAAGGTAGGAGTGTTTGTTGACCAGCCATTAGAGGAGGTAAATGAGCTGGCCGAATATTGCAGTCTGGATTATGTTCAACTACATGGCCATGAGGGGGCGGAATATGCCGCTGGAATAAAAAAACCAGTGATTAAGGCCTTACGCTATGGTGAGGATTTTTCCCTTGATGTGGCTCAGGCTTTTCCAGCAGAAATAATCCTTATTGACAGCTACAGTAAAAATGCCGTGGGCGGTACAGGCATAAGCTTTGCCTGGAAGGTGGCAGCCAAGGAAATTCGTCAGTTAAAAAAGCCATATATGATAGCTGGAGGGATTTCAGCTCAAACAATCCAGGAGGTCATAAATTTATTTACTCCTTTTGGGATTGATGCCTCTGGCTCAATGGAAATAAATGGTATAAAATCCCCGGAGCTGATTAACGAATTTTTTATAGCAGCAGGAAAGAGGGTAAGAAAGTATGAGAGACTATTTAGCTGAAATTGTAGAAAAAAAACAGGGGCTTGTAAGGGAGGCTAAACAACAAATACCACTTTATGATATTCAAGAGGATATCAGCATGGGCACCTTTGCCATGAGCCGGGCTTTTGATGATAGACCCTGGACCCTGATAGCCGAGTGCAAGCTTCAATCCCCCTCCAAGGGGCGGTTCAAGCATGATTATTCAGTTACAGAGCTGGCTATGATATATAAAAGCAATGGAGCCGGTGTACTGTCCGTACACACAGACCCCCATTTTATGGGAAAAAATGAGGACCTGCAGGCTGTCAGGCAGCTGGTGGACATCCCCCTGCTCAGAAAGGATTTTATTATTGATGAATATCAGATTTATGAAGCCAGAAAGCTGGGGGCGGATGCTGTATTGCTAATCACCCGCATACTGTCACCGGAAAAGCTGAAAAAATTTCTTTTTACTGCCTGGGAGCTGGGAATGGATGCCCTGGTGGAGGTCCATGACCGGCAGGATATGGAAATAGCTCTAAATACACCAGCCAGATTTATTGGAATAAATAACCGTAATCTGAAGCTGTTTGAAACCACTATAGATAATACCATGGAGCTTTTATCCTATGCTGATAAAAAGCGAACCATCATAAGTGAAAGCGGGATTCATACCATACAGGAGGTCCATCGACTGCATGATGCCGGGTTAAACGGTATTCTGGTGGGGGAAGGCCTGGTTATGGCTGGTGATGTGGCAAGGCAGACAAGGGAATTTGCCTTGATGTAATTCTTGTATTTTTACTGAAGAACGAATAGGAGGACAAAAATATGTCAAAGGGAAGATTTGGGAAATATGGTGGGCAATATGTGCCGGAGATTGTTATGCCGGTTTTAAAGGAGCTGGAGGCAGCCTATGAACAATATCAGGCCGACCCGGATTTTTTGGCCGAGCTGCGGCGGTATTATGTTGAATATGCCGGGCGGCCAACGCTGTTATATTATGCAGAAAATCTGACTAAATATTATGGTGGGGCCAGGATTTACTTGAAAAGGGAGGATTTGCTGCACACTGGAGCGCATAAAATAAACAACGCTTTAGGCCAGGTGCTATTGGCTAAGCGTATGGGAAAAAAGCGGATTATTGCAGAGACGGGAGCTGGTCAGCATGGTGTGGCCACGGCTACAGTGGCAGCCCTGTTTGGTATGGAATGTAAGGTGTTTATGGGAGCTGTGGATATAGAGCGGCAAAAGCTGAACGTATTTAAAATGAAGCTTTTGGGCACAGAGGTAGTACCGGTAACCACTGGTACAGCTACCCTGAAGGATGCCACCAGTGAGGCAATCCGTTACTGGGCGGCCCATATCGAGGATACACATTATATTATCGGTTCGGCGGTAGGTCCTCATCCATATCCAACAATGGTACGGGATTTTCGGTCAATAATTGGACGGGAAATCAGAGAGCAGATAAAAGCTGAAGCTGGTGGACGATTGGATTATTTGGTTGCCTGTGTAGGGGGTGGCTCCAATGCCATAGGCACCTTCCATGAGTTTGCCAAGGACAGTGATGTGAAAAAAATTGGTGTGGAAGCGGCCGGCAGAGGCCCAGGGATAGGCGATAATGCCCAGACCCTGTCCAACCCAGCCAGCCGGCCAGGCGTGTTACATGGAGCCTACAGCTATTTAGCCCAGGATGATGATGGGCAGGTTATTGAGGTTTATTCTATTTCTGCCGGGCTTGATTATCCGGGAGTTGGGCCGGAGCATGCTATGTTTCATGACCAGGGTATTGTAGAATACGTTGGTATAAATGACAGGGAAGCCCAGGATGCATTTCAGCTTTTATCCCGGGAGGAGGGCATTATTCCGGCAGTGGAAAGCTCTCATGCCCTGGCTTATTTGGGGAAGCTGATGCCAAAAACTCAAAAGGATGAAGTAGTGGTGGTTACTCTGTCCGGCCGGGGGGACAAGGATGTTCAACAGGTTGCCAGGGCATTGGGGGAGGAGATTTGATTATGAGTCGTTTACAGAAGAAATTTGACGAGCTGAAGACTTTAAATAAAACTGGACTGGTGATTTACCTTACTGCCGGTTTGCCGGACTTTGAAGGAACCATCCGGGCCTTTAAGCTGGCTGAACAGGCTGGAGCCGATATTATTGAGCTGGGAATACCATTTTCTGATCCAATGGCTGATGGTCCAATAATTCAAGCCGCCTCCTATCAGGCCATAAAAAATGGCATGACCTTGCCAAAGGTTCTGGGGCTGGTCAAGGAAATCCGTAAGTTTTCTCAGCTCCCAATAATGGGAATGGGGTACATTAACAATATGCTGAATTATGGCTTTGAAAAGCTGGCCGTTGATGCTAAAGCCGCTGGCATGGATGGATTTATAATTCCTGATGTGCCCCATGAGGAGTCAGAGGAAATGCGGAGGGTATGCAGTGGCCAGGGGCTACATTTGGTGGAATTTGTCACCCCTGGTACCACTGACGAGCGGATAAAGGAAACCTGCACAACGGCTGATGGATTTATTTATTGCGTATCAGTAAATGGAGTAACTGGGGTACGTGAAATAGATTATACGCCAATTAACAATGTTATAGCCCATGTTAAAAAGCAGACTGATACGCCATGCGCTGTAGGGTTTGGGATAGGTAGTCCGGCAGCAGCAGTAAAAGCAGCTGCCAAAGCCGATGCGGTGATTGTAGGGTCAGCAGTGGTAAAGCTGATTATGGAGGACCGGTTTGAAGAAGCCGGGGAGCTAATCAGTGCCATACGACAGGCTTTGGATAAGAGGTGAAGTTTTATGGTTACACCGTCTCTGGAGAAATTTAAAGAGCTGAGCAAAGCTGCCAATTTACTGGCAATCAGTATGCCGGTGACCACAGACCTTGATACACCGGTGTCAGCGTTTTATAAGCTGGTGGGTGAGGAAAAGGGCTTTCTCCTTGAGTCAGCCGATGCTCACCAGAGCTTTGGCCGGTTTTCCTTTATTGGTGCGGAGCCCTTCATTAATATTCAGGTTTATAAAAGCCGGCTGCTGATACAAGAAGAGGATAAAATGAGGGTGCTGAGCGGAGATCCGGTAGCAGCTATAAACAAATACATGAAGGGGCTGAAAAGCAGTGTAATAGATGATGTCTTGCCATTGGTCAACGGAGGGGCTGTAGGATATTTTAATTATGAAATTTCAGCTGTTTTTGATCGGGTACGGAACGTAAATATTGATGATGAAGATATGCTGGGGCAGTTCATGATATGTCGTGTACTGCTGGCCTTTGATCAACAAAAAAATATTTCTCGGCTGATATATCTGGTGAACATTAATTCTGAGCAGTCATTGACTGAAATCTATGAGACGGCTGTTGAAAGACTCCATGCTTTGGCAAATAGGCTTCATCAACCAATAGAATACGTAGCTAAACGCCACAGTCCCCGCCAGGAAAAGGTTGATTTTTTTAAGCGATACGGAAAAATGCCTGACAGCTTTGCCAGAATGATAGAAAAATGTAAAGAATATATCATAGCTGGCGATATTTTTCAGGTGGTTCCCTCCTGTCAGTTTCAGGAGAAGCTTACCAAGCCGATATTTCATTTTTATCGGCGGTTGCGTCAGGTTAATCCATCCCCTTATATGTTTTATTTAAATTTTGGCAGGAAGAAATTTGTGGCAGCATCCCCGGAAATGCTGGTAAAGGTGGCAGGCAGCCATGTATATACCTATCCAATAGCCGGTACTCGGCGTCGTGGGGCAACTGAGGCTGAGGATAAACAGCTGGCGGCTGAATTAAAGGCCGATGTAAAGGAATGTGCCGAGCATTCTATGCTGGTGGATTTAGCAAGAAATGACATTGGGCGCATCAGTAAGCCTGGCTCGGTAAAGGTAACCAAGCTTCAGGAAGTGGAACGATTTTCCCATGTAATGCATATGGTATCCGAGGTAATGGGGACATTAAAGGATGGCATTACTCCTATGGAGGTACTGAAGGGCTGCTTTCCGGCCGGAACAGTCAGTGGTGCACCAAAGCTAAGGGCCATGGAAATAATCAACGAATTGGAGCCAGTCAGGCGAGGGGCCTATGCCGGTACAGTGGGTTATATGGATTTTGGCGGAAACATGGATATGTGTATTACCCTCCGAACAATGCTTGTGGAAGGAGATAAAGCCTTTATTCAATCTGGGGCTGGAATAGTATATGATTCCAAGGCGGATTTTGAATATAAGGAGATATTACAGAAGTCCAGGGCAATGTTTACTGTGGTAGAGGAGGTGGAGAACGATGTTGTTACTTTTAGATAATTATGATTCCTTTACCTACAATGTTTATCAATTATTATGTGAGCTGGGAATGGAAGTGGAGGTTTTTCGCAATGACCAGATAACAGTTGAAGCTGTGGCTAATCGGGATTATGAGGGCATCGTCATTTCCCCCGGTCCTGGGGTGCCGGCTGATGCGGGAATTGCCTTGGAGCTTATTAGATACATTAAAGGGCAGCTGCCGGTTTTAGGTATCTGTCTTGGTCATCAGGCCATTGGCGAGGCCTTTGGTGCGAAGGTGGTGGGGGCCGGCGAGATAGTTCATGGCAAGACTTCGTTGATAAAGCACAACAGAAAAGGAATTTATACTGGATTGCCACCTGTAGTGGAGGTGGGGCGATATCATTCGTTGATAGTTGATAGAAGCTCATTGCCTGATTGTCTGGAGGTTACCTCGGAGCTGGATAACGGCACAATAATGGGCCTATGTCACAGGTCATATCCAATAGTCGGTATACAGTTTCACCCGGAATCCATTCTTACTCCATTAGGCAAGCAAATGGTGAAAAACTTTTTAACGGAATATGTGTAAAATATGAAGGAAATTATATATCCTTATCGAATATGTGTAGTAAAATAAGGAATATGGAGGAAATAAGCATGAGAAAAAATTTTGGCTCAAAGCCTTGGTCTTATCCACAGCCAGTGTTTATTATAGCCACATATGATAAGGATGGTAATCCCAATGCCATGAATGCAGCCTGGTGTGGTATCAATGATACTGATGAGGTGTATATCTGCATGGGTTCAAGACACAAGACAACAGAAAACATTGAGGAAAGGAAGGCCTTTACCGTCAGCATGGGTGATGTAAAGCATGTAGTAGCCTGTGATTATGTGGGTATAGTCAGTGGCTCCGATGAGCCGGACAAATTCAAAAAGGCTGGGTTTACGGCTATAAAGAGTGAATTTGTAGATGCCCCACTGATAGAAGAGTTGCCGATGGCCCTTGAGTGCGAGCTGGTGAGCTACGACAAATCCACCGGTCGCTTAATTGGTAAAATTAAAAACATCAGCATTGATGACAGCGTGCTGACGCCTGATGATAAGGTGGATGTGGGCAAGCTTGCACCTATAGTATTTGATGCCATAAATAAAACCTATCTGAAGATTGATGACAGGGTGGTTGGACAGGCCTTTAGAGATGGTGCCAGACTGCAATAAAATCTAAAATGTGACAAATTTAAAAGTGCTGTGAGCTGACTTTTTTAGTCAACACACAGCACTTTTTATTATGGAACTTCTTGAATTAAGTCCGTTAGGATGCAAATGAACGGCATGTTCTATATATGCAAGGTGCACCTAGTAAGGGCCTACACAAACCTGTCTCCCTTGGGGGAGGTGGTTGCAACGCAACCGGTGGGGGTTACCCTAAGCTAACAGGGGGCTTAGGATTTATTCGACTAGGGCGTGTTGATTAAATGAGTTTGTCCATATTTGCAGTGATTGGCTGTCTATTGCTAGGCGACAAACCACAGTCATAGTGGTACTAT
>JAFVER010000066.1 GCA_017475925.1 Anaerovibrio sp.
AGTACATTGCTGTAAGCCTCATTTGACCATGGAACCACGTATTCATTAAAGGCAATGGCAAACACACTGACAATGGCTCCCAGCACGATAGCAGGCGTTGCTATACGGTAAAAGCTTATGCCACAGGACTTCATGGCGGTGATTTCACTGCTGCTTGACAGCCGGCCAATAGTAAGCAGACAGGCCAGTAGCATGGACATTGGGAAGGTCCAGATTATAACCCCCGGCAAGCTAAGAACAAAAATCTTGGCTATAGCCGACAGTGATGCACCATATTCAGTTATATACTGTGCAATTCTAAAAAGGGTGCCAGAGCCGATAAATACAGCCGAAAATGCACAAATGCCAAATATGAAGGTCTTAAAAACCTCTCGAAAAATATACCAGTCTAAAATTCTTATATGCATCTGCTTTACCCCTATAATTTAAAGTCTTTACCAAGATAGAATTTCTTGGCCAATTCACTGTTAGCAATGGTCTGACTGTCACCCTCCAAAAGGATTTTTCCATTATTCAGAATATAGGCTCTGTCTACAATATGAAGTGTTTCCCTTACGTTGTGATCAGTTATCAAAATCCCCATTCCCCGTTTTTGCAGATATTTTATTATTCCCTGAATATCAGCTACCGCCAAAGGGTCAACTCCTGCAAAGGGCTCATCCAAAAGGATAAATTGCGGCTCTAAAGCTAAGCAGCGGGCTATTTCAACCCGACGACGCTCACCGCCGGACAATTCCGTCCCCAAACGGTCTATTACGTGAGAGACATGAAATTCCTCCAGCAGCTCATTTACACGCTTTCTACGGACTTCTCTATCCTTAATCTGCGCCTCCAATATGGCCATTATATTTTCTTCTACAGTCAAATTCCGAAAGATAGAGGCCTCCTGGGCCAGATAGCTTATGCCCAATTTCGCCCGCTGATACATGGGAAGGCCACTTATAGGAATATCCGACAGAAATACCTCCCCCTGGGTTGGTTTTTCCAGTCCAACAATCATATAAAAGGTGGTGGTTTTTCCAGCGCCATTTGGCCCCAGAAGTCCCACAATTTCCCCCTTATATACCTTAAGAGAAATATTATCCACAACATTGCGTTTTTTATATGTTTTAACTAAATTTTTGGCCTCAATATGCACTGATTAGCCCTCCAAAAATATCGCCATATACAATTTACTTAACCCTTGCCTTACCATCCTCAGCTAAAAATACCGTAAGCTTCTTGCTTTTCAGTGTATTGTTATCCTGTACTGCCCAGGCATTACCTGTGAGAATTGCTTTCCCGGATTCGGTGCCAAAATATTCCAGCTGATCTCCACCAGCCTCCATGTTGTTTGGCGGACTTATCATATGGACGTTGCCCCGTCCCAGAAGCCGATCATCAGTCATATATCCCTCCATATAATCGGCGGTAAAGGTTCCTTCATTCGAGGATATCGTTCCACCATTAGGAATTAATACATACTGATTTGAGTCAAAATACTCAACCCTTGGTCCCACAAAGTGTTTATCTGCCTTAGTTCCATTAACTGAACCGGAGGCTATCATGTGGTTGCTTCCATCAGTCACCACAGAGTCAGCGCTCATGCGCATATCCTCCTTTACTGCCACCACATTACCGATTACCTTGCCATCCTTTTTATTGGAATCATACTCAGCATAATTACCGGTTACTGTGGCATTTCCCTTAACCATAACCACATTACCAGTTGCCTTTACAATCCCTGAATTCATGTCATATTCTACTTCCTCAGCATCCAGGCTGGCCTTTTCGCCAGCAGAATCCGCCGCTGCATAAATAGTCCCTGAAAGGGCTATGGTGGCAACCCCTGCCAAAAGTATTGCTTTCTTAATATTGTCCTTTATATTCATGGCTTAATTTCCTTTCTCAAAATGCGCCTTGCCAGTAGCCTTAAATTTTCTAAATCCATCTGAGCTTTCTATTCTGTCAGCCGAGGCCTTAACCTGCTCCTTGTCATATTCCAGACTGGCTTCCCCCTTCATAACAAGTATATCCTCAGAAGGCAGCCACTCAATTTCTTTACAGGAAAACCTACCACCATCACTGCTTTTACCATTCACCCCATCCTCTATTACCAAATGACTGGTTTTATCCTCATAATTGGCCTTAGCTGCCGTTAGCTCCAAGGTCCGTCCATCCTCAAAATTAAATATGGCCTTTACATTTATCAGCGCTGCATTTTTGGTATCAATATCCATCTCGATTTTTTCCGCATTTATGGTCCACAATACCCGGCCATCCTTTTCCTCGCTGATGGAGTTTCCATCAAAATTTACCACCCGTTTATCCAATGGCACAGAAATATCCTCAGGAACCGCCGGTATATTGGTTACTGCCCAAATAATCAATAGTATTAACAACAATGAAGAAATGGCTATAACAGCCTTTCCCTTTTTACTCATTAGCTCCAACCTCTGTCTTTACCCTACGCTAACGGGCGCTAAGGCTCCTTCCTCTTAGGTGGGAGATAAGCGCCCATAAGCTTAGGATTTATTCGTCTACATTCAGTGAGAGTTTAAAGCTCCCACTGAATAAGTCTCATTTTACCATATGATGCTTCTGAACCTTCTGCTCCGGAGGAGTGTTCCAGCGTTTTTGAAACCACAACCACTGGGTAGGATTGTCCAAAATAATCTTTTCCAATATTTTTGTCATCTTGTATGTTAAATCAAATAAATCCTTATCTGGATTTCCAGTGTCAGTATATCGGATTATCTCACCTACTAACACCTTATGATGCCCATCCGGCTGCCGCAAAATAAAGGCCGGTATAATAGGCGAGTTAAATTTTTTAGCAAATACAGCCGCTCCCATTGGAGTTGAGGCCGTTTTTCCCAAAAACTCGATAAAGGCCCCGCCTGGTCCAGCATCCTGGTCAGCCAAAAAGCCTAAAATCCGGCCTTTTTTTAACGCCTTGGCCGCTGATAAAAGCTCACTGGTGCCCCTGGAGAAAATCTCCACATTGATGGTTGCCCGCAAATCGTTAAGGGCATTAGTATAATCCATGTTGGGCTGCTGCTTGGCAATAGCACTTACCGGCAAATCATTCATGGTAAAGGCCGCCGACAGCCATTCCCAGTTCCCAACATGTCCAGTAAGAACCACTACTCCATGTTTTTCCGAAATAGCGGACTTCATTCTTTCCAAATGCTCAATCTCAATAAATTTATCAAAATTTTCCTTGTTAAGGGCTGGCATATATAAAACTTCCATGAAATTCTTGCCCATGTTGATGAAGGATTCCCGCACCAGCTGCTCCGCTTCAGCCTGGTCGATTTTCAACGATTCCCGCATCTGTTTTATCGCTAAATTTCTTTGTTTTTTTATGAACCTGAAATAGAGCCGCCCCAGACCTGCACCAATCTTCATAAGCAGACTGTATGGCGTCCTGCAGGCAACCCAGCTCATAAACATAAGAATTTTATATACCATAAAAATCCCCCACCAAAAGCATATACTTATTGCGCCAAATCATCAACCATTGTTTTTCCTACAAAACCGTTAATCAATGGCTGCCATTTCCCCTGGGCCTTCAATATAAACTCAATAATTTCCCGTACAGCACCATTTCCACCATTATTTTTTGCAACAAAAGAGGCAGCTTCCTTCACCTCAGGCACCGCATCGCCGACTGCACAGCCCAGGCCAGCCTGAATAATTAGCGGAAGGTCATTTAAATCATCCCCTACATAAGCAACCTCTTCATCCCCAAGGGAAAACCTTTCTTTAAGCTCTGTATAGGCCTGTCGCTTATCACTACAGCCCTGCCACAGGGCGGTAAGCTTAAGCTCCCCGGCCCGGTTGGCAACAATCTCTGACCTTCGACCAGTTATGATAGCAGTATTTATTCCCGCCTTGTGAAGCAGGGTTATTCCCATTCCATCCCGGGCAGAAAATGCCTTTAATAATTCTCCGTCATTCCCCATATATATATGACCGTCAGTAAGTACACCATCCACATCAAAAACAACCATTTTGATTTTTTTTGCCGCCTGCTGTAAATCAGCTTCAATGTTCATATTAAACTACTCCCTGCCGAAGTAAGTCAGTAAGATGGACTATGCCCACCGGCTTATTATCCTCATTTACCACCGGCAACACCGTAATAGGTCTCGGCTTGTGTTTTTCCATGATACTAAGCGCCGCTGCCGCCAGCTTTTCCTGGGAAATTGTCTGCGGATGTCTGGTCATCAGCTTGTCCACAGACTCATCCAAAAACTGGCTTCCCTTGGATAATCCCCGTCTTATATCGCCATCTGTAACCAATCCGATAAAATTACCATCATCATCAATAACCGACGTTGCTCCCAGGCCCTTATCGGTCATCATAAAGAGGGCTTCCTTGGCAGTAGCACTATAATGGATAATCGGATTATCCTCACCACTATGCATTACATTCTCCACTGTAAGTAACAGCTTTCTCCCCAAAGACCCACCTGGATGGAACAGTGCAAAATCCTGCTTGGTAAAATTCCTAGCTTCAAGAAGGGCTACCATAATGGCATCCCCCATGGCAAGGGCTGCTGTAGTGCTGGCCGTTGGTGCAAGCCCCAAAGGGCATGCCTCCCGTTCTACACTGACATCTATAAAATAATCAGCATTTTTCCCCAAAGAGGATTCCCGTCGCCCGGACATGGCAACGATTTTCGCTCCGATACGCTTTATTACCGGCAGTATATTTACCACCTCAGCACTTTCACCACTGTTGGAAATCGCAATAACCACGTCATCAGCCGTTACCATTCCCAAATCCCCATGAAAGGCTTCAGCAGGATGCATAAAAAAGGATGGTGTGCCAGTACTGGCCAGGCTGGCAGCAATCTTTCGGCCTACATGACCTGATTTGCCCATACCGGTTATTATCACTCTGGCACGGCAGTCCAATATACATTGCACCACCCTTTCAAACTCATCATCCACATGTTCAATCAGATGGGTAATTGATTCTGCCTCTATGCGAAGTGTCTGAATTGCCGAATCTTTAATCATCAGCCTGACTCCCTTATTTCAACCTTTCCCTTACAATATCATGAATTGCAATGGCATCCTTCAACAGCTCCTCTAATTTATCAAGGTAAACCATGTTTGGTCCATCGCATAAAGCTTCCTCTGGATTATCGTGAACCTCCATAAAGAGAGCATCTACTCCGGCACCAACAGCGGCCCTTACAAGATTAGGCACATATTCCCGGTTCCCGGCCGAACAGGTTCCGGCTCCTCCCGGAAGCTGTACACTATGAGTCCCGTCAAATACCACTGGATAACCGAAGGAACGCATAATAGGGAATGAACGCATATCCACCACCAAATTATTATAGCCGAAGGTGGCCCCCCGCTCAGTGAGTAAAATCTGGGAACAGCCTCCCTCATGAAGCTTGTCTACCACATTTCGCATATCTCCAGGCGCCATAAATTGCCCTTTTTTTACATTGACTACCGCTCCACTTTGAGCCGCTGCGTACAGAAGGTCAGTCTGACGGCAGAGAAACGCCGGTATCTGTACAATATCAACAACCTCGGCCACAGGCTTCACCTGCTCCTCAGTATGAACATCTGTTACAATGGGAACCTGCAATTCATCCTTTATTGTCTGAAGCATCTCCAGTCCCTTTTTCAGTCCCGGCCCCCTAAATCCATTAAAGGATGAGCGATTTGCCTTGTCAAAGGAGGCTTTGAACACATATGGAATGCCCAATCTTCCAGTAATTTCCTTGATTGTACGGCCAATCATCAGACAACGGTCCAGTCCCTCCAAAACGCATGGGCCGGCCAACAAGGCCAACGGTTTGCCATTTCCAATCTCAAAATTTCCCACCTGAACAGTATTCATAATGTATACCACCCTTTCATATGCCCATAAATCCTAACATGCTACCAAAGGCCATTGATATCAGCTTAGCCTGATAGCTTTTGGTATGCTGCATTGACCGCCGCTAAATCCTCAGGGGTATCTACCCCAACAAAGTGATAATCTGTCTCTATAACCTTGATTTTATAACCATTTTCCAATGCCCTAAGCTGCTCCAATGACTCGGTCTGCTCCAGCTGTGTGGGCATCATTTTGGCATATTCAAGCAAAAAATCCCGTTTATAGGCGTAAATACCAATATGCTTATAAACTGTCATGCCGGTATTTTCCCGAAAATATGGTAATGGCGAACGGGAAAAATACAGTGCATAGCCGTTTTTGTCAGTAACAACCTTTACATTATTTGGATTATTAATATCCGCCTGGCTTTCCATGGGGGATTTCACTGTTGCCATCTGCAAATCCGGGTCATCATCAAAGGCTGCCGCCAACTCATCAATAATGGCAGGCTCTATCATGGGTTCATCACCCTGAACATTGATAATAAGCTCGGCCTCTGGATGAGCCGCCGCCACCTCGGCCAAACGGTCTGTTCCCGTGGGATGATCCTTGGCCGTCATCATGGCCCTGCCACCATTTGAAACAACAGCCTCATAAACCCGTTCGTCATCTACAGCCGCTATTACTCCAGTCAACCGCCTGGCCTTTGACGCCTGCTGATAAACCCGGACAATCATCGGTTTTCCGGCAATATCCGCCAACGGCTTCCCAGGAAGTCTGGTAGAGGCAAACCGCGCCGGAATAACACACAATGTATTCATTACCATCAGCCTTTCTTTTTATGCTGCTCAAGCTTTTCTCTAAGCAGATGCTCAAATTCATTCTTACCCTTCTGCAATACCACTTCAACGGTTAGTATATACACAGGAATGGCCTTGTCATCCGGTACTGCCGCCAAAAATTCCATTGGAAGCTTCACCGCATCCTTTTCAGTGGTAACAATTGCCTCTGCTCCCTGACGAACAGCCTGCTCCATTGCATCCACCATTTCCTCCTGGGTGTATTCATGATGATCCGGGAAGCGGAAGCTTTCTATTATCTCAGCGCCAGTGCTGCAAACAGTCTGTTCAAAGGATGCAGGATTTCCAATTGCCGAAAGTGCCACAACCCGTTTCCCCCTAATAGTGGAGATAGGCATACCTTCATCTGCTATGTTGCGCTTCCAATCACACAATTCTATACAGGATTGAGGATGGTGAACGCTTTCCAAAATAATAGGGTTATTACCATATTTGGCAATTTGATCCCTGATATATTTATTGAACCCCGGCAGGCCCTGGTCAACCTTGGTCATCAGGCACACATCCGCCCGCTCCAGATGGGTAATTGACTCCCGCAAGGTGCCTCTGGGCAGTACATAGCCATTACCAAAGAGGTTTACCGAATCTATCAGCACCACATCCACATCACGATACAGCTTCCAATGCTGGAATCCATCATCCAGGATTGCCACCTCTGCGCCAAAGTGCTCTACTGCATATTGACCGGTCTTGGAACGGTCCGTACCAATAAGCACCGGCACCCCAGGTAAGTGCTTGGCCAGCATATAGGCTTCGTCACCAGCTTGATAGGCCTCCATATATATATGATTTCCATCGGAAACCAATCCTACCTCACCCTGCCATTTAGCCCGGTAGCCACGGTTAAGAATAACGACCCGATAACCCATATCCTTAATATATCTCGCCAGGCGCTGTGCCGTGGGAGTCTTTCCAGTGCCCCCCACCGTGATGTTTCCCAGACTTATAACAAAGCAATCCAATTTAGTGGTTTTAGCAATACCAAATTTGTAACAATCAAGCTTCAGGTTTACCAGCACACTATATACATGGGACAGAAGATACAGCAGCATCACTACGCCACGGGTAAGCAAGCCCTGTGGCTCCTTATTGTGCACAATCTGCATGAAATACGTCTGAAAATTCTCCAGCTTATCAGTCGCCTTTACCTTGTTCTGCTCAACCTTCACCAGCAAATCGTTTAATATTATCGCGGTGCGCTTGGCTGCTCCCCGGTTTTCACTGCAAATAGCCAAGGTCTCTGCTTCCATACGATGCCGCTCCTCATCATCCTGAAATAGTCTGAGCACCTCCCGAGGAAGCTCTTTATCGCCATCCTTAACCGTGACAACAGCATTACGTTTTTTAAACAGCAGGTGAGTA
>JAFVER010000067.1 GCA_017475925.1 Anaerovibrio sp.
CAGGGGGCGTTTACCCATACGGACCGTGATATTGTATTTGTGGTGGTAAAGACCACCCAGATTGCCAAAATAAAGGCCATAGTAAATGCCGTGGATAGATATGCTTTTATGATAATAATGTCAGCCAATGAGGTAATGGGCCGAGGCTTTACATTGCCGGGGTTGGAGATAGAAAAGCTGCGACAGGGACGAAAGCCGTGGAGGGAGGATCAAAATGTGGAATTTTGAAGAGTATATAAAGGACCACAAAATTGCCTTATTGGGGGTAGGCAGTATTCTGGCCAATGAATATGATAATATTGATTTTTATCCCTTGTATCGGCCATTGACAGGCTACATAGAAAAACGACGGTTTAAAATATATGAACATCTTCCTAACGGCTTAAAAAAATACACCAATAGAGGGCAATGGTATGATAGGTGGCAGGACTTTATAGAAGCCTATGATGTGGTTATTATAGGAAATGATTTACGGGGCCGGGACCTGATAGAATACCTTCAGGAAAGAAATCCCAAGGCTAAAATAATCGTATATTACGAGTCAATTATTGGCAAAAAAAATCGTAAGCATCCAGCCAGATATAAAGGAATAAATAATCTGGAATTTGTAACCTTTGACAAGGGTGAAAGTGAAGAGCTAGACATAAGATATGTACAATTTTATTATGATCCAATGTACTTTGATGCAAATTCACCATCTGTCAGTGAATGGATAAGGTTAAAAGGTAATTTTGATATTAAGCAGGATGTTTTCTTTGTGGGGAGGTCCTATGATCGTATTGGTAAGCTTGTAGATATACATAATTTTTTTAAGGCTACCGGTATAAAAGATAAAATGGTAATAATGAAAAGTCCGCATCATTTATATCAGCCTAAGTATCAAAAGTATATGACTGATAAAAGAATGGCTTACAGCGACGTTATAAGAGAAATCTTTCAAAGTAAATGCGTGCTGGAGGTTCTGCGGGAAGGTCAACGCAGCATGAGCTATCGGCCTATTGAGGCAGTGGTTTGGGGGAAAAAGCTGATTACAAATAATATATATGCAGCTGAATATGACATGTATAGCCGAAGTAATGTATTTATTTTAGGGGTTGATGATAATTCACGGATTAAGGAATTCATTGATACCCCGTTGGAACCATATCCTAAAGAATTAGTGGAAAAATATTCGCCGCAAAACTGGCTGGAAACATTGTTGTTTTATAATGGAGGTTAAATATGCTAAAGCAGGTTTCATTGTTTACTGAAAATAAGGAAGGGGGACTTTTTAAAATAACCAATGTCCTGGCAAGGTACCAAATCAATATTTATACAATGCTGGCAAATGACAGTGCCGAGTATGGGATAATCCGCCTGATTGTTGATAAGCCGGATGAGGCAATAAAGGTACTCAGGGAAGCAGGCTATCAGTGCCGTGAGGACAAGGTCATTGCAATTATTATGGAGGATACTCCAGGCTGCCTTGATAACATTTTAAGTGCGATTCATGGTGCCAATATAGATATATCCTATTTGTATATTTCCTTTGAGCGGGAAACAGGAAAGCCGGTGGTGGTGTTTAAAACCAATGAACCTGAAACGGCAACCTTTTTAATGGGGAAGGGATATAATCTGATAGAAAATTTTTAAGGTTTCATTTCATTAAAAAAAGGCTTTCTGCCAGATGTACATGGTCAGAAAGCTTTTTTGGTAACAGCATTTAATGAAAACGAGCCAATAAGGGTCGCTCGAATTTAATGCACATATATGGGAGAGGTTATAAAATCACGGTGAATATTTGGCTCAGCCTGGCATAACTCATAAAGCTCAGAGGCGAGCAGGTCATAATAAAGCATTTCCTCAACAGGACTGCTAAAATGCTTATTCATAAAATCCCGACGATTAATAATATTGGTGACCTTGGTGATGATTGGAATGTGGGAGGTACTTTTTATGGCTCTAAGGAGCTCCCGTCCCGTGTTGTCGAAGGCCAATACCCTGGCATAAAGGGAACCTGATTCATCGGCCCTTTGGGCAGCGTCCTTGGTGATATTCAACAAAATATGAAGTATCAGCCTGGTTATTTTAGTACGTTGATACCGTTTCCCGACAAATCCTTCAATAAAAGCATACATAGAGGGAGCTGCTACAGCATCCATGAGACTATATTCCAGACCCTCACTGATGGAGCACAGGTTTTCCAGCATTTGTGGTGCTTGAGTCAGAATTTTTAATTGTAGGGCAGGATAGAGCCTTGCAAGACTGCCAACAGTGTTATTTGGTTTATCCAAATAATCCATGAGAATTTTATAGGTACTTTCTGGAAGGACATTTTGTATTAAAGAAAATTCATTTTTTTCAATAATATTCCGTATAGCTGTGCCACTGGCCAGTCTTCCTGCTAAATTTGGGTCGTTATGACCGGCCCCTATCCGTTGAATGGACAAAGGAATAATACGTGAGTTTAGCTTGCTTAATGCCTTTATGTATTCAATGGCCAAAATAGTGTTGGGCTCTTTAAGAACGTCAATATTAATATCAGTGCAGTCTGCGATGATTTGCGCTGTGGCACTGGCATAGGACCAGCCTTGACTCATAAGCTGCTGGAGCCTTGGACGATGTACTGATATATCTATATGGGCGGCTCTTGTCAGAAGGGATAAATCTGGATGTTCTGAGCTGAAAGCCAAATGGTCCACTATGTTTAATTTATGTAATAAGGACACTCCGCCAAAGGCAAAGTGCTGGGCACTGCGGGTGGCAAACAAGGCAGGCAGCTCTATAACAAGATTTGCTCCATTTTTTACAGCAAGTGCTGCCCGCTGCCATTTGTTGAGTACCGGCAGCTCGCCACGCTGGGTGAAGCCACCGCTTATGCAGGCGATGATGCTGGCGTCATTGCCCAGTAATTGGCGGATTTTATTGATTTGATATAAATGCCCATTATGAAATGGATTGTATTCAGCGATTATTCCTACAATCATAGCGTTCTCCCATCGGCAGCTTATGATATAATGTTTTGGCAATATGCCATCAGTAAAAAAGGCTTAGGTCTATTATAACGCCATTGTTCAATTTTTTCCTCTTTGGAATAAAATTCTTCCAATTAGTATTTCAACGCGGAGAGGGACATCTTAAGCATCGTTATATTGTTGTGTTTCAAAGCTTTTGACGTTGATGTCATTCAGTTATATAATTATATGAGATTTTTATTTAATAATTGGCTCTGCGGGTGCTGCTCTTCCACCTATGAGGAGGGAGCTTTGGCACCCGTTAGCTTAGGTCAGGTAAGGCTGGTTATAGTATCTGTAGGAGGATTTTGATAAATGAAGGGAAAAGTTGCTGTGGCCATGAGCGGTGGGGTTGACAGCTCTCTGGTAGCCACCATATTGAAGGAAGAAGGCTACGAGGTATTTGGAATTACAATGCGCCTCAGTGATGAAGGTCGTGGCTTTTGCCTTTCACCTGAAACAGATGCGTCAAAGCTAAGCTCAGTAAGTGATGCAAAAAAGGTGTCGGAGCAAATTGGAATAAGGCATTATGTTGCAGATTTTCGGGATATATTCAAAGCTAAGGTAATAGATTATTTCCTTGATGAGTATTCGGCCGGTCGGACGCCTAATCCATGTGTTGCCTGCAATCCTCAGATAAAATTCGGCGCTCTTATGGAAAGAGCCAAACAGCTTGGTGCAGAATATTTTGCTACTGGACATTATGCCCGGGTAAAGAAAACCGCCCATGGTGAATATGGTCTTTATATGGGGGTTGATAAGCATAAGGATCAGTCCTATGCACTATACCGGATAAGGCGGGATATTTTAAAATATATCAAGCTACCTCTTGGGGAAAAGACCAAAGCTGAAACCAGACAGTTGGCCGAAGAATATGGTTTGGTGGTAGCCAAAAAGGCTGAGAGCCAGGAGGTTTGTTTTGTGCCGGATGATGACTACAAGGCTATGCTTCGTCGATATCGTCCGTATTGTCTAAAACCGGGTGATATTGTAGATATGTCTGGTAAGGTTCTTGGACGGCATGAGGGAGTGCCACTTTATACCATAGGTCAACGGAAGGGCTTGGGTATTGCTTATGAAAAGCCACTTTATGTGGTGAAGCTTGATATGGAAAAAAATCAGGTGGTAGTCAGCGGTAACGATGATGTATATAGAGAAGGTCTTATTGCCGAAAAGACGAACTGGCTTGCCTTTGATGAGCTGACATCTCCAATTCGGGTAAATGCCCGCATACGATACGGTGCCAGGGAAGGCATGGGGACAGTTACGCCACTGTCTGATGGAAAAATAAAGGTAACCTTTGACAAGCCTCAGCGGGCTGTTACACCAGGGCAATCTGTGGTGCTGTACGACGGAGAGCAGGTTGTTGGTGGTGGAATAATTGTGGAATAAATATGGGGAAGTGGTGATATGGGCAGTGTTGTCCGTTCTATAAAATACAGATTGGCTGCTGTCATTGTCATAGCAGTTTTGGTGGCTTTAGGTGGCTTATGGTGGTATTTTGCATACTATGCAAATACACCGGAATATGCCATAAAGATGATTGAGTCCTCAATGGAGACCCACGATAAGGACAAGCTGGCTAAATATGTTGATTTTGACCATCTGCTTGATGTGAGCAGTGATGCCCTATTGGAGGGAATGGTGGAAGCCAATATTCCGGTCGTTGGAACTACAAAGGATGCGGTAAGCAGCTTTACCAAGATGTTTAAAGCACCGGTTATTATGAGTCTGAAAATGGCTGCGGATAATTATGTGGAATATGGTCAATGGAATAAGACGAATAACAATGATGGTACTGCTCTGGTGGATGCCGATATGATTGTGGAACGGTCCGGCATCGGTGCTACTTCCTTCAGACGGCTGGACAGCGTAGCAGTTGATAACGAAACAGGTACAGCTATAGCCAAGGTAAGGGTGTTTCAGGAGGAAGCAGGGGAAGAGTATGTTCTTGATGTGGAGCTGGTAAAAAAGTCGGATGGAGGCTGGCAGGTTTATGAAATAAACAATTTTAAGGACTTTATTGGGCTGGTGCATGAGTCCAGACGACAGCATGTAAAGCAATATTTAGAGCAATCTGCGGCTATTATGTCTGCCCATGATGAAAAGGTCGCTTCATTGGACAATAAATTAAAGGACACATTGGCAGGTGGTTCCCTGGGAAACAATGAAACCAGAGCTGAGCTAAAAAATATAATGGAGTCAGAGGTGCTGCCGGAGTGGAAAGCCCGCAAAGGTGAATTGGAGGATATGAATGTGCCAGCGGCTGCCGGTACCCTGCATCGTCTGCGGATGCGGATATGTGATTTGCATATTGATTATGCTGCCGGCTATGCCAAGTGGATGGATGATAAAAATGCAGTTACCATACGAGGTGCGGATGCTTCACTGAAACAGGCCAGGACCCTGGAAAAAGAGGCTGAATTGCTGACCAGGCAGGTTAATTCCCATGTTAAATAAGTAATTAAAACATATCTTTATATAAATTTTATAAGTTTTAGTATAAATTCTAAGGAGAATGTATGAGTGATAATTTAGACAAGACTCAGCCATTGCCAAGAGTTACTGATGAAATGGCAAACAATGACAGGCCGGAAAATAATCATAACAGGGTACGGCATTTAGAGCCGGTGAATATCAACCAGGGCAATCGGCAGATAAGTCCTCATCAGGGGGGATATAATGGTGGGTATCAGCACCAGGCAATGCCGGGAGAGCGGATAAATGCAATGCCCCCTTCCCCTGATAAGGGTGGTAAAGGAAAAATGATATTACTGTTGCTTGTAGCCTTTATTTTTGCTATGGGGGTAGGCTTGTTCGTTTCGGGCTACATCAGTGATCAAAACCTTCGCACTGCTGAAATCAAACAACAGCAGGAGCAATCAGAAAAAAGTGTTTTGGCGACATCAGAAAAAAAGGAAAATCTTACTGAACGTCGGGCGGAGCTTAATCAAAGGATTAAGGATTTGGAAAAGGAGCAGAAAAAGGCTCAGTCAGAGGCTGATAATTTAAAGGGAAAACGGGAGCAGCTGGATAAAAGCCAGAAGGAAAAAACTGGTATGGAAAAGGCTATCGATAAAATAAGTGGCAAGGAAGCTCAGGACAAGAAGGATGCCAAGGAGATTGACCAGCAGGAAAAATCAGTTTCTGATAGGGTTACTGAAATAAACAAGTCTATTGAAGATGCTAAAACTGCCTACAATGAAATAAACCGTCAGCTTGATGAGCTGGAGGCTATGCGACAGAAGGCGATAAAAACCAAGGAGGAAGCCGAAAAGCTTTATAATGAAAACAAGGGATTAATTGACAGTGTGATTTACTATGTGGCGAAGGGTATGACTGTTTTGCAGGATTTTACCAGATAAAATGAGACTTATTCAGTGGTAGCTTTAGGGAGTGAATATTTTGAAGAGGTATTTTGCAATTGTTTTGGCATTGGTTTGTGCTTTAACCATCCTTATGGCAGGGTGTTCCAATAAGCAGGGGAGTGATATGAAAAATATTACGGTGGGAGTTATGCCGGATATTGATTCAATCCCTATCATCATAGCTCAGGAAAAGGGGTATTTTTCTGAGGAAGGCTTGAAGGTGGAAATTCAGCAATTTAAAAGTGCCATGGATCGGGATGCTGCGTTGCAGAGCGGTAATTTAGATGGTGCTATTTCAGACCTTTTGGCAGTTGCTTTTGCCAAGGATGGTGGCTTTGATGTAAAGGCCACCTCGTTTACTGCTGGAAATTACAAGCTGATAGCCAGTCCAAATGAACAAGTGACCAGTCCAAAGGATTTTGCCGGTAAAGATGTAGCTGTATCCAAAAATACAATTATTGAATATGTGACAGACCAGATAATGGTAACGAATAATATGCGGGAGGACAGTATCAACAAGGTGGTAATACCACAAATTCCTACCCGTCTGGAAATGCTGCAAAATGGCAAGCTGGCAGCAGCCACCCTGCCGGAGCCCATGGGGAGCATTGCCGTGGCTAATGGCTGTAGATTTATTACAGACTCTGAGCAGCTTGGCATTAACCCAGGGGTGATGATGTTTACGTCGAAATGCATAAATGATAAAAGGGATGAACTAAAAGCGTTTTATCGGGCCTATAATAAGGCGGTAAGCTATCTAAAGACTCATCCCCAGGATGAATATATTGATTTAATTATACAAAAAAGTGGCTTTCCGGAAATTGCCAAAACAGCCTTAAAATTGCCGGAGTATCACGAGGCTGGCCTGCCGGAGGTCAAGGATGTAAGGGACTGCATAAAGTGGATGAACACAAAGGGCCTTATTAAGCATGATTATACCTATGAGGATATTGTAATCGATTTGTTTAAATGATTATTTGCCATGATTAATATAGAAAATTTATCGGTAAAATATAAATCAGACAGCGATATATATACAGCTCTTTCTGGAATTAACCTCACCATACCTGATGGGGGAACCTTGGCTGTAATTGGCCCGTCAGGCTGTGGCAAGTCTACCCTTTTGAAGGTCATTGCCGGGCTTATTACAGAATATGATGGGAAGATTCATATTAATGGTGAGGAATTAAATCCAAAGAAGCAGACCATTGGCTTTATGCCACAAAATTATGGTCTGCTGCCTTGGCGCACAGTATATGATAATATACGGCTAGGCATGAAAATAAAGCGTGCACCGGAGCTTTTGGACAGAAAGATGCTGAAAAAGCTGATGCGTCAGCTGGGGATAGAGGGCCTGGGGCATCGTTATCCGACAGAGCTTAGCGGTGGTCAGCAGCAACGGGTTGCCCTGGCAAGGGTATTTGCTCTTCAGCCGGATGTGCTGCTTATGGATGAACCCTTTTCGGCCTTGGATGCCATCACCAGGGAGGAAATGCAGGATATTTTTCTACGGCTTTGGCACAGGTTCAATGTATCTACTATATTGGTAACTCATTATGTGGAGGAGGCCCTTTATTTAGGCCAGCGAATTGCAATTTTGTCGGCTAATTCTGGCGATATCAGCACGATTTTGGATAACCCGCTTTTTGGGGGGAAGGATATTCGTCAGAAGCCGGAGTTTTTTGAGATGAGTTTAAGGCTTAGAACTACGATAAAAAAGGATTGGAAACAGGCATGGGAAAACTAGTGGGAGTCTGGTATGGGCTGGCAGCGATTGTGCTGACAATAATCTGGTTTGTAGTGTCCCAGATTGTTGATTTGCCGATTATTCCTTCGCCGGTCAAGGTGGTAGAAAATCTGGCGGACATATTTATGCAGTACATTGCTATTCATAGCTTGTATAGTCTGTTACGTATATTGGCGGGGCTGGTATTGGCGGTAGCCATAGGCTTACCTATGGGGGTGCTGATGGGATATTTTCCCGCCACTGATAAGTTTTTGGCACCAATAGTGTATTTGACCTATCCGGTACCTAAAATTGCCTTATTGCCCATTTTAATGCTGTTGTTTGGAGTAGGGGAGCTATCTAAAATAGTAATGATTTTTCTTATAATAGTGTTTCAGGTAGTTGTGGCGGTTCGGGACGGTATTAGGGCAATCCCTACAGAAACCTATTATCCGTTGTACTCTTTGGGGGCGTCCTTTAAAGACATTTTTTTCGAGGTTTTGTGGCCTGCCTCCCTGCCTAAATTTATCACTGCCATTAGAGTGGCTCTGGCTACAGCTATATCGGTGCTGTTTTTCACAGAAACCTTTGGCACCCAGTATGGCATGGGATATTTTATAATGGATGCATGGCTTAGGGTAAATTATCTGGAAATGTATTCCGGAATTGTTGTTTTAAGCCTTTTAGGCTTGGTATTATTTACCACCATTGATTTTATTGAAAAATATACCTGTGATTGGCAATATAAAAACTAAAAGAAGAGATATACTTTTGTCTGATGAATTTTGTAAAAAATATTATTTTTAAAGAGGATTTCTTATATTATGTGTCTAATATTCCAATGGGAAAATCAAAAAGAGGATTTTTTTCCTATTGACAAAATGATGAGGAAGGTGAGTGTTGCAGTAGAGGTAAGAAATGTCATGGAGATTTTTGTGGAAATGAATTTGGATAAAGCCATTGATGGTGTATCGGGAACCTGTCATTGTGAGCAGTGCAGGGCAGACATTAAGGCTTTGACCCTTAACAAGCTCAGACCAATGTATGTAAGCTCGCTTAAGGGAGAGGTCATGAGTAAGCTACTGGCTTTTGACACAGGCAAACAAGTGGAGTTTTTGTGTTGTGTCCATGAAGCTGTAGATACTGTTAGAGAATGTCCACATCATTCAGCATGACAGATAACACAACAAATAAAAATGACCATCGCACAGGGGGTGGTCATTTTTATTTGTAAATGCATTATTATCTATTCTTTTTAAAGAATTCCAAAGCAACCTGTGGGAACAATGCATAGGAGAGAATATCCTCATCAGATGCATTAGGATAGCCAGCCTCAGCAAGATGCTGCTTGAAGTCTGCTACCTTTGGCTCTTTGGCATCAGCCACTGCACAGTCAGTAATCATGTCCTCTGGCTTAATCTTCATGGCCTTGATAACCTCTGGCTTAACTGGTCTAGGAGTCTTACCAAACTTACCACGGGCCAAATCCTTTACTTCGTTTGGAACCATGGTGTAACGAGGCTGACCATTAGCCATCATTATAACGTTCATGGTAGCCATGGTACCAACAATCTGGGAAGAAGGGGTAACCAATGGAGGGAACCCAAGGTCCTCACGAACTCTAGGCATTTCATCCAAAAGCTCCTGATATTTGTCAGCAGCTCCCATTTCCTTCAGCTGGTTAACCAAGTTGGAAAGCATACCGCCTGGAATCTGGAAATCCAATACCTTTGGATTTACATCGAAGTAGCCAGGAAGGTTGAATTCCTTCATGATTTCCTTTTTTACACCAAGGAAGTGCTTAGCAATAGGCTCCATAGCCTGACGATCAAGACCGGTATCACGATCTGTGCCCTCAAGAGTTGCAACCATGGTTTCGGTACAAGGCTGAGAGGTATCATTAGCCAATGGAGACAAAGCACAGTCTATGATATCAACACCTGCTTCTATAGCCTTTAAATAAGTCATTGAGCCAAAACCGGAGGTGTAGTGAGTGTGAAGCTCAACCGGAAGTCCAACCTGCTCCTTCAGCTTTCTTACCAAATCCTCAGCAACATAAGGCTTCAGCAAACCTGACATATCCTTAATACAAATGGAATGAACACCCATCTTTTTCAATTCCAATGCCAAATCAACAAAGGTCTGATTTGTATGAACTGGACTGATGGTATACACCAGACAGCCCTGAACATGCGGATGCTCTTTTGCTTTAAGTGCTGCATCTATGGCAGTGCGGAGATTTGTAACATCATTTAAGGCATCAAAGATACGGAATACGCCTACACCGTGCTCAGATGCTTTGTTAACAAATGCCCGAACCACATCATCTGAATAATGGTTATAGCCTAAGAGGTTTTGACCGCGCAACAGCATCTGAATAGGAGTCTTTAAGTGAGCCTTTAAAGTGTCAAGGCGCTCCCATGGGTCCTCGTCCAAGAACCGAAGACAGGTGTCAAAGGTTGCACCGCCCCATGCCTCCAGGGCATTGTACCCGATTTTGTCCAATGCCTCCAGCTGTGGAAGCATGTGTCTAGTGCGCATACGGGTTGCTAATAGTGACTGATGAGCGTCACGAAGAACGGTTTCAGTAATTTTTACTGGATTTTTACCAAGTGGCATACCGGAACATCTCCTTTAAATATAATTTACCCCAATTTACGCTTATTCCCCAATAAGCAATCTCTACGTCAAGTATAAGTTGTATGATAAATTTTGTCAATTAAATAATAGCATGTATACAAAGAATTTTAATAGATTTTCCGTGTCTTTTTTTCTTTTTGAAGGAGATAATTTGTAAAGATTTAAATTTATAAGTGAATTATATTTACAAATGATGTTTATTTATGGTTAGTTATTAATTTGTATTAATTTATATTAATTTATTTTATTCTTGGGTAATTCATCAACCAGTTCAATATTATCAAGAATGGATTTCATATTTTCACGGAAGCTGACTATATAGGCCTGGCGCAGCTCCTGCTGTCTGATGGCTTCCTCTGGAGTAAGACCTACAGTGCGTTTCTTTTTAGCCAAAGCGTTTATTTCATCAATTAATTCCTTGGTAATCATAAGACCTCCTGATGGGTTATGTTTTTCATATGATATTATACTCTAATTGTTTAAATTTTTCTTTATTCTATTTCATCACATTGTAATAAAAAGAAATTTTATAAATTTCTGAAAAAAAGACAGGAATTTACAATATTAATGAAGAAATAAAAATCGAGTATTTTAAATTTCTTTAACTTTGCTTGGTGATAAGGAAAGTCAAATTACAAACATTTACCCTACGCTAACGGGCGCTAAGGCTCCCATCCTCTTAGGTGGGAGTCAAGCGCCCATAGCGGTAAGTGTCTACTGTTCAACTTCAACAAAGTCTTGTTTCACAGGACACTTTCGCATAGGGCGCATTATCCAATCGGCTTTGCCTCTTGGATGCTTCCGTAAAGCTTAGGATTTATTCGACTAATATTCAGTGGGAGTTTAAAGCGCCCACTGAATAAGTCTCTTTTTACTGAAGATAATGTCTATGATGATAACCGTTTCCCGGCAACATCAAGTCGTAAACGTAGATTTAAGACTACGGAGGAAGGAGTGAGCGAGATGTGTGAGGTAATTGAGAAAAATAGAGCTGAGGCTAGAGCTGATGGCATGGTGGAAGTAGCCATTGAGATGCTCAAAGAAAAAATGTCAATAGAGATGATTGCTCGTTTCACCAAGCTCACTGTTGAACAAGTGAAGGAAATCGGCAAGAAAAACGCATTAAATATCTTGCGAGTTTACATGGCTCCCGGCTACGGCTGGGAGTTTTAGGTTTATATAACTTGGTGAAAGATGTCCCATTCCTTTTTAGGTGGGGAAGTAAACTTTAACAGGTGGTTAGGATATCTTCACAAGGTTGCGATGCGAAGCTAGTCCTTTAGGGCGACGCGAAGCTAGGGCCTGTGGTAAAACGCTAATGGCAGGATTTTCCTCTAAAGGAGAAAATTTGAACAATGGTGTTATAATAGTATTCTACTATTTCTATAGATATATTAATGAAAACATGATAATATATTAATATAATAAATAATATTACTTTTTTAATTAATGGTAATGGATATGAGAATTTATAATAAGCGAGTGAAGAGGTGGTTATGGGGAATGGGAGTATATTATTGCCCGATATGGTATAATGATAAAAAGTATAATAAAGTTAGAAAAGAAAACAAAAGACGGGAGAGGTCAATATGACATATACTCTGGCGCTGGATGCGGCTGACAGGGCTTTAATTGAACGTTATGCTGCGAAAGAGAATCTTAGTGTACCAGACTTCATGCTTAAGGCAACTAAGGAAACGATTGAACGGCGTATTCATGTTGCCCGCCCGAAGGCAAGGGACGAAATAACCGACGATGAATTCGACGCAATGCTTGAACGAGGTATGGAAGATATACGGCAAGGGAGAGTTGCACCTGCCAAGGAAGTCTTTGCGGAAATCAGGAGTGAACTGGGACTAAATGGAACGGTATGAGATTGGACTTTCTTACGAAGCAAAAAAGGATTTGGGACACATCTCATCACATATATTGTATGAATTGAAAGCACCGCAAGCTGCGGAGGCTGTAATGGCGGATTTAGAAAGTGCCATTGATTCTCTTGACCTTTTGCCGGACAGAATTCCCCTTGCTCGCGAAGATTCTTGGAAAAAACAAGGCATACATGCTATGGTAATCCGAAACTACTTGATTTATTTTTTGATAGATGAAGCGAAGCATCAGGTATATATTGTCCGTATTATCTATGGAAAACGTGATCAAGCACAGGTTGATTATAAATTGTAATGCATTCAGATATGTTTTAAGGCTGATTTCAAATTAAATAGATACAATCTACTAGCCGTGCTTCTAGCCCGGCTTTTTTTAGCAATACTTTTAGGGCGTGTTGATTAATTCCATTCATCCATCTTCACAGGTCTTGACTGTCCTTGCGTCGTTGACAAATCCTCGACATAGTACCACTATGACTGTGGTTTGTCGCCTAGCAATAGACAGTCAATCACCGCAAATATGGA
>JAFVER010000068.1 GCA_017475925.1 Anaerovibrio sp.
ACACCCTCTCTAGGCTCATCAGAAGCCGTAGCTGTAACCAAAACAACAGTCTCTCCATAGCGAACCAAAACAGCACCATTTGCCTGCTTGGCCATTTTGCCGGCTTCAACAGTAAATGGGCGTCCGCCTAACTGCATTTCAAAACTTTGCATTAAGTTTTTCCTCCTATAATTCTTCTTTATTCATTTCAACCGTCATAGTATATCATATACGATAAATAAATTTCCACATATTTTTAATTTAACTTCATATGTATATATAGACACTTATTCATGCCTTCCCCTTGAGGGGAAGGTGCCGAGCTTGCGAGGCGGATGAGGTAGTTCCTGCCTTCCCCTTGAGGGGAAGGTGCCAAGCTTGCGAGGCGGATGAGGTGGCTATATATATGATTAAAATATTTTAATTCTTGGATAATCTCTTTATGGTTTCACAAATCAATTTCACCTGTGGAACAATAGTTGATATTTCCAGCCATTCCGCCGGACTGTGAATATCATGAGTAGTTACCCCAATGGAAACAATATCAAGCTGTGGATTTTTTACCAGGTGCCACCCACATTCCAGTCCGGCATGAATGCTTTCCACCTTCATGGGCATATTATTTTGCTCCTGGAAAACCTCCTGCATTGTCTTGGCAAGCCTGCTTTCCCGCCGTTCCTTCCAGCCAGGTGTCTTGGCATCTATCAGTGCAGTAAAGCCGGTAAGTTCAGCCAAAATATCGGCCTGAAGGGCCAGCAGCTCCACCTTGCTGTCCACCGATGAGCGAGGCAAAACCTTTATATTAATAACATCATCATTTTCCATGGACACCATGCCTAGATTAGCTGAGGTTTCCACTAGGGACGGGTTAAGCTGTGACATGGAATAAACCCCACTATGCAGCAATATAATCAGCTTTATTATGCTGCTTTGCTCCTCGGCAGTCATTACCCTGTCAGGCAAATCCACCTCATCTATTTCATAGGAAATTCCTCCATCAACCTCCCCATATATATCCAGATATTTTTCTTTTTCCATTTCAATTATTTCGGCTATATTTTCCTTGTCCACTACAGCGGTAATAATGGCTTCGGCCACGGCTGGTATGGAGTTTCTAGCCTTGCCACCATTAAAGGAGGCCAGTTCATAGTTAATACCAGCCTCATCCAGGGCGTTTAGAACCAATGCCATGCTCCGGATTGCATTGGCCCGACCTTTATGTATTTCCATGCCCGAATGACCGCCCTTTAGTCCCTTTATATGCAATTTATAGCCACGGGTCCCCTGGGGCTTGGTAAAGGTCAGCTGTCGGTTAAAATCAACATTGACACTGCCGGCACTGCCAACAGTAAGCTCGTCATAATTCTCCGAATCACAATTTATCATATAGCTTACATCAGATAGATATTTCTTGTCCAAATTTATTGCTCCGGTCATTCCCCGTTCCTCATCTACGGTAATAATTGCCCGCAGCAGCCCGTGCTCTTTTAGGTTTTTCATGATAAATATGATTTCAGCAATACCAATGCCATCATCAGCTCCAAGGCTGGTGCCATCAGCAGTCAATATATTATCATCACGGATAAGCTTTATGCTGTCAGTTAGTGGATCGTACTCCACTCCATGGTCAGCCACACAAACCATATCCATATGAGACTGCATGGCAATAACCGGTGTCTGTTCATATCCTGGGGTCGCCGGTAAGTCAGCAATAATATTATTTACCTCATCCTGACGAACAACACAGCCCATTTCCTTAAAGGTATTTAAAAGATAGTCACTTACCGCCTTTTCATGCCCCGATGGTCTGGGAATTTCCGCAATTTTTTCAAACTCTGCCAAAACACCATCAATAATTTCTGTATTTGAATAATTTAACATTTAGCATATCTCCTTTTTGAATCCTTTTTATCCTACGCTAACGGGCGCTAAGGCTCCCATCCTCTTAGGTGGGAGTTAAGCGCCCATAGCGGTGAGTGTCTACTGTTCAACTTCAACAAAGTCTTGTTTCACAGGACACTTTCGCATAGGGCGCATTATCCAATC
>JAFVER010000069.1 GCA_017475925.1 Anaerovibrio sp.
AGAGCTAAACTCAATGGAAAAGCTGTCTATATCGGTTAATTCCTCCTGATTTTCAACAGTTTCCTCCATGGTGCTCTCATTTTCAGCAGACTCATCCCTGTCCTCAGCCAACAAATCATCAAAAGAGTTTACAATCAAAGGCCTTTCATCATTTGATGCCAATGCCTCACCCTCTACATCATCAAAGGTATCTTCATCAAAACTGAATACCGCTGATAATTCCTCATCCGCTTTAGATTCCTGCGAAAAGCTTGTTTCTTCCGCTAAAGCATCACTGTTATTTTCAGCCAGATCAGCCTTATCAAATTCAGCAAAGGCGTCATCAGATAAGCTGTTATCTTCTTTTATGTTGCCCTTTAACCGCCAATTATCAAAGGTCCCCCTTGGAACCTTATTTTTATGCACATTGACATAGCCTGATGTATCTAAATTTCTTAAATTTTTATCAAGATTGCCTGCTGCTTTTTTAGCAAATTCACTTACATATTCTTCGTCACTGAAACCAGCCTGATTGTCAAAATTGCCAGCTTCCGTGTAACCATTCATATCAGGACCGTCAAATTCCTGTTTATTACCAACATATTCCGGGGCCTGCCAGGCAGGAATATCTGTACTTCCATCCAGTCGAATTATCGTGTCAATATCGCCAGCTTCTCCCCTTTGACGTGAGGCAGCTCCACCGTGGTAGCCAGAGGCTGTGGAAGCCTGGCTGTCGGCTGCCATAACAGGACCATCATCATAAAATGATTCATCCTGGGATTGGTCATAAAAGGAGGTTTTGGTTTTTAACCGCTGGACCTGCTCCCCTACCTGATTTTGAACCTTGCTGCCGACATTTTTTGCTCCGTCATAAACGACCTCGGCCATATCCATGGCCATGCCCGCTCCCTTTTCAGAGGCTTCCTTGGTAAAAATTATGCCCGATGCCAAAGACCAAGGAGTAGCCAGCAGAATGGACCCGATAATAGCTGCAAAAAAGATTATGGTAGTTCCTGCATTGCCCAAAGGCTTATGAAGAACGAACGCCAAAACACCTCCTATCAGACCACCGCCCTCAGGCAGACTGGAGGGCAATATTTCCGCACCATTAGGAATAACCAAATGATGATACAATCCCAATAAAGACACTAAAAGTAAAACCACTCCAACGGAGGTCTTGGTGAAGCCCAACCGTTGATGCTTCATGATATGATAGCCACCAACGACGATAAACAGCAGGGAAACCACTGCCGAACCAATGCCGAAAATCCATTTCAGAAATTGCGCTACAAATTTTCCAATGTAACCTACATTGAGGCCTGCTAATCCACAAATGGATATTAAGCCTACTGCCACAAACAGCACGCCAATAATCTCCGACCTTCTGGTTGATACTGCCTGAGTGTCGGAGCTATCAGCGTTTACCTTTGACGTATTTTTATTATTTTTTTTGCTATTGGAATTTGATTTTAAATGCTTATTTTTCTCTTTGCCAGAGCGTTTAGTTACTTTTTTCTGCAAAAATTTTCACCTCATAAAAAAACATTGCTATATATTATAACAAATAAAAAAAGACTTGAGAACACCCCAAGTCTTTTTTTATTTAAGGTTTACCCTAATGCCGCTTTAGCCAATTTATCAGCCAGTTCATTACCTGCTACCCCTGTATGCCCTGCCACCTTGACAAAGGTTACCATATTTAGCCGTTCCCTCATAAAGGAAGCATATTGAGCAGTAAGTGGTGTATTGGTTTTCCAATGGCCTAGAGCCCATTCAGAAATCCCCACATAGTCATGGCAGATTGTTATATGGTCAATCCCCTGAGCCTCCGCCCAAAGTACCGCTTGCCTGGCGCCCTCCACCTCACCAGCTACATTATGAAGCTTGGCAGCCTCCGCAGAGGTACCCTTGCCATTGGCGGTGTAGCTAAGCTGACCATTTTCATATACAGCCATTCCCCAGCTGTATTCACCATTAAAATACGACCCGTCCACAAATGCTACCACCCCTTCAGGGGGAGCTGTTAGCGCTTCCTGGTCATCCATGTATGCCTGGGCCTCCGCTCTGGTGACAAAGCCCTTGAATTTAGCCCCTTTAACGCCAGTAGTTTGCCGTTGGCATTCAGCCCAGGTAGTGTATATACCCGGCTGTCGGCCTTGCTTTACTGCATAAAACTTCTTCTGGGCCATTATCTATTCACCAAATCCATAGCCACTTTCTGCGCTTCATGAAGGATTCTTTCTTCATCCAAGGTAAGAACCTCACCCTTTTCCATGATTACCTTACCGTTGCACAATACTGTATCTGCCGAGCTGGAGCTGGCGGAATAAACCAACAGGGAAACCAAATCATGGCGTGGGCACCATTCAGGACGATTCATGTTATAGAGCACAATATCTGCCTTGTAGCCAGGAGCCAGCTTGCCAACCTTACCGAGTTGCAGAGCCTTGGCACCGTTTTCCGTGCCCAGCTTCAAGGCTTCCTTGGCCGGTACAGCCAATGGGTCCAGCTCATTTACCTTATGGAGCATCGCTGCCAGACGAACCTCCTCCAGCATATCCAGATTATTGTTGCTGGAGGCTCCATCAGTACCCAAAGCCACATTGATGCCTTCCTTCAGCAGACGTGGCACCGGAGATATGCCACTGGCCAGCTTCATATTGGAGCCTGGATTGTGCACAGGAGAAACATTATGCTTCTTCATAATGGAAATATCTTCGTCATCCAGCCATACGCAATGGGCCGCTACAGCCGGAAAATCAAACAATCCCAATTCCTCAGCATATTTAAAAGGCCGTTTGCCATACTGCTCCTGCATCTGCTTGATTTCTGCCTTGGTTTCGCTCATATGAATATGAATAGGAATACTATGCTTTCCTGCCAATTCCCTGGCGTACTTACAAAAATCCGGTGGACAGGTATATGGAGCATGAACCCCCATCATAACCTTTATCAGCCCATTTCCGGCCCCATTATAGTTTTCGTACAGTTTGAGATTATCCTCCAAAATCTTACGGGAGCCTGGAAACATACCAACAGGGCCACGGGCAAGAACACCACGAATTCCGGCTTTTATGGTGGAATCCGCTACAGATTCCAAAAAAGGTCCATACATATCCGAATAAGCGGTAGTACCGGATTTAATCATCTCCAACAGAGCCAGCTCGCCACCAATCCGTATGTCCTTTTCTACCATTTTGGCCTCGGTTGGCCAAATACGGTTATTAAGCCAGTCCATGAGCTCCATATCATCCCCAAAGCTTCTTAGAAGCGTCATAGAGGCATGGGTATGGGCATTTACAAAGCCTGGTACAGCAAAATGCTCTTTGCCGTTGATGGTCTTATCTGGCAAAAAATCCGCCGGAACATCACCGATAGCCAGGATTTCCCCGGCCTCTACCGCAATATCCGCCACCTTGGTGGTGTAATCAGTCATTAACACATATGCATTTTTTATCAATATTTTACTCAAAACCTTATCCTCCATTTTATATTAAAATTAAAAGCTTACAGCTTGACACTGCATTATACATCAGTTGTACTCAGGATACCATTTCTTTATCTGCTTTACCGGTATTTCAAAGTGCTGATAGTCCTTTTCATCCTCCCATTCACCTCCCCATTCAAAACCATTTTTTATAAACAGCCTATAGCATGGGTCATCCTTTTCCAGCTTATAATCAAAAGCCTTGTCCCGCTCCATATAGGCACGACCGGCTGCCGGTGCTATATACAGACCACTTTCAATTGTCTTGATATATGGATTGTACAGCGGGTTTATGTCCACCGCCACTCCCAACCCATGCTTGGAAATTCGGTTCGTATGGGCCACCAACCGATAATTAAAGCAGGAGCTGTTGTTATCAGTCATGGAAAGCTCATCGTCAGCATGATATTCGTCAATAAGACGACATTTTTCTATTGGATAACTTAAATCATATAATTTCTGGAAAATATCCAGCAATCTGTCAGCAATATGATGATTACAAATCATTTCACCGGTAAGGGTTTCCTCTTTTAAATTTTTGTGGAGAAAATGAATATATCTTAACTCAGTCTCTGGCAAGGTACATCCCTTAGCATAGGATTTTCCCTTTATCTTAAACGAAAGTTCCTGGGTTATTTCGGTTTTATAAAATTCCTTATCCATATCCATACCTCCTTGAAAAATGATACTTATTCAGTGGGCGTTTTGGAGTCCCACTGAATCATAGTCGAATAAATCCTAAGCTTTACGGAAGCATCCAAGAGGCAAAGCCGATTGGATAATGCGCCCTATGCGAAAGTGTCCTGTGAAACAAAACTTTGTTGAAGTTGAACAGTAGACACTCACCGCTACGGAAGCATCCAAAAGGCAAAGCCGATTGGGTAATGCGCCCTATGCGAAAGTGTCCTGTGAAACAAGACTTTGTTGAAGTTGAACAGCAGACACTGACCGCTACGGAAGCATCCAAGAGGCAAAGCCGATTGGGTAATGCGCCCTATGCGAAAGTGTCCTGTGAAACAAAACTCTGTTGAAGTTGAACAGTAGACACTCACCGCTATGGGCACTTAACTCCC
>JAFVER010000070.1 GCA_017475925.1 Anaerovibrio sp.
AGATACCGGCTGAGAAACAACATTCTGTTGCCAATACTTGTCGTTTTCCTGGTTCCAGTCTTTAACAAAGCGAAGATAAAACAAGCAGAAAGGATCTATGAGTTTATAATGTTCCTCTTTCTTACTGAGTCCAAAAGGCACATATTTTATCACAAAATCGCTGGCAATCAATGCATTCAGATTCCTTGATAATCTTCCCCCGTTGGATGCACCCTGCTTTTCTATTATCTCCTTCCTGGTATATCCCGCATTTTTGGTGGCTAAAAACTCCACAATACTCTTTACTGCCTCAGGATTGACAAATACGGAGTCAAACAACCTATCATATTCATTCTGTAGTTTACTCCCTTTTGAAAAAAATAGTTTATCAACATTTTGAGCTAACGACAATCGGCCGTCCATGTAGCCCATATAATAAGGTATACCACCAAATATCATATAACTCTGTGCTATATCATATCTCGAAAATTTGACACCATTATCGTTATATAGTTCTTCACATTCCTTCAATGTAAATGGTGAAAGCTTGATCTCATAGGTCACTCTGTTATACAAGCCACCATGGTTGTTTATTAATTTGTCCAGAATCCATGAATTCGCACTGCCACACACAATTACCATCAGATTCTTCCTATGACAGCCCCAATTATTCCAAAAGCCTTCAAATGCAGTTATAAATCCTGACCTGGCTGTATCCAGCCACGGAAGCTCATCTAGAAACACCAGCTGTCTGGTTCCATCATCAATTTTCTGAAGATATTTTTCCAACAATAAAAACGCATCCAGCCACGAATCCGGTTTTTTACATTCATCCATCCCAAATAGGATAAGTGAATTGTAGAAATGATCTAACTGTGCTCTTAGCAGACCATTAGCCTCTACATCTACCGGCGAAAGCCCCGCATGTCTAAAGGTAAATTTCCCCGAAAATGCCTCATCAACCAAAAATGTCTTTCCAACTCTTTGTCTGCCATAAACAGCTACCAACTCCGCCCGGTTCCGCTCATACAACCGTCTTAGCTCGTCAACCTCCTGTTTGCGTCCTATCATAGATATTCACCTCTCTATCTTTTAAACGGCTGTCAACGTATTTTTTTCTTGCCATAGAGCCGTTTTAAATATATCTTAGTAGAACTTTAAGCGGCTGTCAACGTACTTTTTTGTCGATTTTAGCCGCTTTAATAGAAGCAAAGAAGATTGCCACGATCATTTCTCCCCTCTTACTAACATAACCGTCCCAATAATTAGAAACGGCAGTGCAGCAACAATTCCGTTAGATGCAGGTCCAAGAAGTCTTGCATTACCTGTGTTAGTCAGACATATTGTAACGGGCAGTGTGGCTGCTGCATTGAAAGCACCATGAAAGAGTGCCGGAAGCCAGATACTTTCACTCCTTTCATAAAGCCAGGCATGCATAATTCCAAGGCCTGTTGTAACAATAGAAAACACCAACATTCCGGAAACAGGAAAGCCTGCATATCCGGATGGATTAGCAGCTGAAGCACCATACTCATATCCGATGAGCCATATAAGCGGCCAATGCCAGGCTCCCCATATAAAACCGCCCAATATATATCCTTTCTTTCTTCCAAATCGTGTCTTTAACTGAGGATAGAGAAATCCCCGCCATCCTATCTCCTCACCCAAGGCCAAAATCATATTAATAAGCGGCGCATAGGTAGTGGCGCCGACTGCATTTATTGCAATATACATAG
>JAFVER010000071.1 GCA_017475925.1 Anaerovibrio sp.
GCTCGCCATGGGCCTTTGCGGCAATTTGCCAGCTCATGCACTTTCCATTCTGGAAGATTATACCTGCGTATCATGCGGTATTTTGTTTTAATTTTCTTCCAGTGCTTCCAGTACACAGCTCTAATCCTGCGCCTAATCCAGCCGTCAGTGTCTCTACGTATGTTCTTCATATCAGCCAGCTTAAAATATTGGAGCCAGCCTCTTATAAATTGTAGATATTTTCTTTGACGCACCTCATTACTAATCCCTTTGTTATGGTTCAAAATTTCGCATAATCTGCTTTTCATCTTCGCCTTGGATTTAGAATGAAGCTTCAGACGGCATTTTCCTTTGTAGATGTAAAACCCATATCCGAGGAATTTTACCCCGTTTATGTGTGCTACAACGGTTTTATCACTGTTCACCTTAAGAAACAATTTTCCTTCAATAAACTTGGTTATCCACATTCATCTTATCGACTCCGCCGACTCCCTTATTGGATTTAACTTTGAAATAGGCATTATTCATGTTATTTCTAGCTAAAATCATCTCGAGTAGTCTGTCCGTCTGCATATCCATGATGAAGTCGTTGTTTTCATTAATCCTCTCATGATCGGACGCTTTTGGATACTCTTCCTGTTCCGCAGGTACCATCCCCAAACAGCCCTCATTATGAAGTTTTCTGTCCTTTAATACATGTTTGATTCCCGCTATTAGGGCTGGCGAGGGACTTTCACCCATTAGAGTGCGCCCATGCTGGGCGCACCAAAAAAAAAACAGGCCCACTTTCAAAGTGAGTCTGTTTTTTATAAGTTAATTATGCCCCAATAGACCGTTTTTTCTCTGGAGCTAAGATACGGGCACTATTCAGCACCACAGCCAGGGTAGCTGTGTTGTGAATAACTGCCGCCCACAGTGGAGTGATAACCCCCAAAGCCCCTAAAAGCATTGCTGCGGAGTTTACCATTATGGTTGCGGTAAAATTCTGGTGAATCAAATTCATAGTTCGCCGCCCCAGCTGCAAAGCATCAATTAACCGGCTAGGGTCCTCGGAACGAATAGTAACTGCCGATGATTCAGCCGCCAGGTCTGTCTGCCGTCCCCCAAGGGTAACTCCCACATGGGCAAAGGCCAAAGCCGGTGCATCATTTATTCCGTCACCAACCATCATGACAGTCCCCCGCTTTTTCAGCTTCATCACATGATTAGCCTTATCCTCCGGTAAAACCTCGGCATGATAAGCATCTATATCCATATCCCTGGCCACTTCGCTGGCAACAGCCTTGGAATCGCCGGTAAGCATTACTACCTCGTCAACTCCATAGCGGCGCATCTGATTTAAGGTTTTCTTCATCAATGGACGAATAGGATCCATTATGCCGATGGCCCCTAACAGCTTTCCATCGCGAGCCACGTAGATATACCCCATTGTCAGATTTTCGATGGTTATCTGGTCCATGCCGACAACCTTGCGCTCCTTCATCAGCTTAGCACTGCCAACAAGCACATCGCCACCCCTGAAGCCTTCAAAATCCGGCACAACGGCAGTCATACCGCGAGCAACAATGGTTTTGGAGGATTTGTGCTGAGGCACGGTCCAGGACTTATCCTTCACATATTTCTGAATAGCCACCGCCAGTGGATGAACGGAATGATGCTCAGCTGAAGCTGCCAAAAGGAGTATCTCCTTTTCTTCAACACCACTTGCCGTAACAATAGCCGACACCTGTGGTACCCCCACAGTAATGGTACCTGTTTTGTCTAATACAACAGTATCGGTATCAGCCAGGGCTTCAATATAGTTACCACCCTTTACCAATATACCCTGCTTCGCTGCGGCACCAATTGCCGCGGAAATAGCCGTGGCAGTAGACAGCTTTAGCCCACAGGAAAAATCAATAAACAGCAGATTCAATACCCGCTGCCAGTCTCTGGTGGCACCATATACAATCGCTGCCCCCAAAAAAGAAATTGGTACCAGCAGATTTGCCATGGTATCAGCAAAATTCTGCACAGGAGCACGCCGAGTCTGCGCTTCCTCCACTAAATGAACCACATGGGCCAGGGAGGTGTCCTTGCCAACCTTTTCTACCTTTATAACAACCTCACCGGCCTCAACTACACTTCCAGCATATACCGGCAGGCCCTTTTTCTTCATGGCAGGAGCTGACTCTCCGGTAATAGATGCCTGATTAATGGCCGCTGTACCTGACAACACCTGACCATCAATGCATATCTTTTCTCCCGTATGGGCGGCAATAACATCTCCCGCCTTAATCTCCTTTACCGACACCTTACGCTCAACGCCATTATCCACCAGCCATACATAAGGCTGATTGAGATTAAGCAGCCCTGAAATATGCCCTCTGGCCTTCTCAGCTGCATAACTGGTCAGCATTTCTGCTCCATTAGACAGGGCCAAAAGGCTTAGACTGGACTCTGGCTTTCCCGCCAGCACAGAGGCAATTACTGCCGTTGCTGTCAGCGTATCTGCATTTGGCCTATTGTCCCGCACCAGTCCAGTAACACCATTTTTGATAAAATTTCTGGCAATATACAAAATCAAACCACTACGCAAAATTTTCACACTGGCAAAGGCCGCTGGCGAAGCCTTTTTCAAAAGCTGCATTGCAATGAAGCTGCCAACGGATAAAATAGCTTCACGACGGTAATCCGCCATTTCAGGCTCATTTTCCTTTGATTTATAACCAACTGTTATCTGTGCCACCAGCTTCTTTACCTGTGCCATAGGAAAAATGCCACGATACCATATTTTTAGCTCTGACTGGTCTACTACCGCCGATACAATGCCTGGAAGTGCTCTGAGACGCACACACAAAATCCGGGCATCCGGAGTAGAAAGGGACACACCCAGTCTCACACTATAGCAGTTAAACCTCATTAGTCCTTCCAACCTTTCATCATGTGAAGAGCCCACCAAACCATGGTTGGCCCCGATGGGCGCTGCCCATACAGCAGCATTTTACGTATGCCCCTTATCAGGAAGAACACTGACATCAGCGTAGATACATCAAACCAACCACAGGTAAGCCTTCTTACCCTATCATTAAGCATTTTAGTTGTATTATTCCAATTGGCGGCATACAAAACCGGCATATTGGCCTTTTTCTGTCCATTTCCACAGCAGGCATCAGCTGTCAATGCATTAGGTGCGGACTCCTTCACCAGCTGTCCGAGTCTTGAAATCAGCTTATCCACTGAGTCTTCACTCATGGTATGAATTAACAGAATACTTCCAGTTAGTGGATTTACCTCAAAACCGGAAAGCTTCTTTACCTTGGAAAGCTCCTCCTTCAAGCTTTCAGCCAGCGAAGGATTGTTAACCAACGCACGCACCCGATAACGCCGCCGGCCAGCGAGTCTGCATACCAAGGAAAAATCTGCCAAGCCCGTTTTTAAGCAACAGGTTTGAGAAAAAGCCTTCCATGCCAGCTGGGTTCCCTTCCATTTCTTTCTGCCACCGAGCATATCATGGATATTACGTCCAATGGCTGCTCCCATCATCATTCCAGACATAAATGACATCCGATTACCTCCTAGCATGGGCCCTGATATAATTTTCGGCCCTTGTTAATTCCTTATTAGTACGCAACACCTCAGGATTGTACATAATCAAAATTGAGCCTGTTACGTCATTTATCTTCACATCATTCAATTCTGAAATCCCCTGTAGATATGCCAATACTTCCCTACATTTTCCCTGGTTGCCAACCAAAGCCTTACTGTAAAGTCTCACCCGTCCTGGAATATAGGATGACACCTCTACGGATCGAACAAATAAATCAAACTTTGTCTGTGGGATATTCATAAAATCCATAATCCCCAATTTTTCCACCACTTTCGCCGCATCATTTTTTACCTTTTGACAGTGCTGCCAGGTATGAACAGCTGATATTCCCAGCCACATAGCACCACATATCATATGGACTCGCTTACTGGAAAGCCACAGGGAAGCAATGGTGCCGGCAGCAGCTACGCCCATGGGTATAGATAATGGCATTGTTTTAATAGTATTTTTAAATTTATTTTCCATCCTGCTCACCCCTAAAAAGCAAAATGCGTCTATCCTCTAAACAACAAAGAGGTTGCTCCAGAAATATTCCGAAACAACCCCTTCCTCTGGCAGAAATCACTCAGCCTGAGCGGCCTCCTGAGCTGCAATCATATCCTCAAGTTCTTCCTTTTGACGCTGAAGCTCAGCCAATGGAATCTGGCCAGCCTGTGGCGTGCACTGCATAGCTGCCATCTGCTGCTCACGCTCCTGCATAAAACGGTAGCCAAAAATGCCAACAACCGCACCTACAGCTAAACCAATCCAAAAATCTGTCTTTTGAAACATTATATAGACCTCCTTACTCTATTGTCTATGAAAAATTTCTCATAGACTTCAACATCAAGATAATTATAACAATTCTCATTAAGAAAAGTCCAGTAAAAATTATGCTATCCACTTGTTTTACCTGATTATTTTTATGGCACTGTCAAGATAGGTTATCTTTATATCGCTATCATCTATAGGATATCCAAAGCCCCCTACACAAAGCGGTGTATATCCATCCGGTACCTGTAACAGCTCAGCTGTGGCCACCTCGTTTTCTGCCATCAAGGACTCCCTTGTGCCTAACCAACATGACTTTACACCATAATTATCCGCAGCCAGCATCATACTGCCAAAAAGCGTGTTAGCTGCATCCTCAGTGTATTTTAAATCACCGTTACCGGAAATCACCAGCAGTGTGGATATATTGTCGATGATTTTTCCAATATTCCTGCTGGTAACAACGCTATTATCAGTACCATTCTTCATGACAAAATACGCATTCAGTTCAGCGAACCTCTTCATAACAACCTTGTTTTGGATGGCGGTGAAATGCCAGGCCTGATTATTGGATACATTTGATAACTGCTTTCCTTCTTCAAGAATTGCCATTAAATCCTCTTCGCGGAGCAGGTTCGCAGAAAAACTATACACACTGCGTCTCAGCAAAATCTTACGCATTAAACTGTTCAAACTATCATCACCTTTCTCCGCAATCAACGATTATCTATTTTATCCATAAAGGCCAAATCGTGCTGCTTAAATCTGTACCAGGCCAGCTCCTCATATTTGGTCCCAGGACACCCGTAATTAGCATAGGGATCAATAGATATACCGCCGCGGGGCAGGAACTTTCCCCATACCTCAATATATTTGGGATTCAGCAGCTTGACTAAATCCTTCATAATAGTATTAACAACATCCTCATGGAAATCTCCATGGTTCCTGAAGCTAAACAAATACAGCTTCAGGGATTTGCTTTCCACCATTTTTTTGTCCGGCACATAGGATATATACACAGTAGCAAAATCCGGCTGCCCAGTTATTGGGCAAAGACTTGTAAACTCCGGACAGTTAAACTTCACCCAATAATCATTTTCCGGGTGCTTGTTATCAAAGGTTTCCAATATTTCCGGATTATATTCAAAATCATATTTTGTATGGTGATTGCCCAACAATGTTATATCTGGCACTTCGCTTCTTTCTCTTGCCATAAATCACCTAAGCCTGAGCTGACTTAAAATATTTCTCCTCAAAATTATCTGGAGACTCCGGCCGTCCAAACAGGTAACCCTGAATGGTATCTGCATGGCAAATATCCCTAAGCAGCTCATATTCCTCGGTTGTTTCAACTCCTTCTATACAACAGTCAATATTTACACTGTGACACAAATCCACCGTAACCCCTACCAGGCGGCGATCAAAATGATTTTCCTCCTTGGTAATATTGGTAACAAACATTCGGTCAATCTTTACAATATCACAGGACAGATTTTTCAGATATGCCAAGGATGAATAGCCGGTACCAAAATCATCCATGGCAATCCTGATACCACAACGGCGAAAATCATCAAAAAGGCTATTAATATTGCTCCAGTCAGAAACTATTGTGGTTTCAGTCAGCTCCAGTACAATCAGCTCCGGGTTTAAATCATATTTTTTCAGACAATTCACCACAAAATCCCTGAAGGAAGCCTCCTTTATCTGCTCATAGGACAAATTAATGCTTATGCTCATTCCAGGATTGTCTTCCTGCCATTTTTTGCACTGCTGCACTGCTGTCTCAAAAATCCATCGCCCCACAGGAATAATCATCTTGGTTTCTTCCAAAATACGAATAAATTCCATGGGAGAAACCATTCTACCCTTTGGATTTCGCCATCTTAGCAGGGCCTCTGCCCCAA
>JAFVER010000072.1 GCA_017475925.1 Anaerovibrio sp.
ACTATAGAACTCCGTGAATTAAGCCCGTTAGGGGGAAAATGAGCGGTAAGTTCTATGTATGCAAGGTGCACTTAGTGAAATCGAGCAATAAAGGCGCAGAGTGAGCTTAGTGCACTACTGCTACTATAGAACTCCGTGAATTAAGCCCGTTAGGGCGCAAATGAAGGGTAAGTTCTATGTATGCACCAGTATTGATATAAAAGATAAATAATGTTATAATTGAAGCAAGAAGAGAGACAGCTGATGGCGTTAGTCAGCTTCCCTTGTAATGGTTTAAGAAGCCGACCACGGCAATGGTCGGCTTCTGTTCGTCTACAGGAAAAATCATTTTCTCTGATTAAACATGGTAGCAACGAGCGTTAGAATTGCTATCAAAAGTGATAACTTTTCGTAAAGACTCATTTCACCACCTCCTTTGGTGGAGGAAACCGACACATCAACTGTCTCTCCATAGGGATTTTAATACTTAAATAAATTCCATGTTAATATGTACTACATAAAATTTTTATGTAGTACATATTTTTTTATTGAAAAAATAAATTTTAATGATAAAATATAGTAAGAAAATAAAGTTTAAATAATTCTGCCATTATATGAAATATTTTAAGGGAATAAAGATGACATCTGTAGTATTTAACAAAAAGCTAGAGGATTTATTGGCAGTGGCCCAACGGGATAATACTGCCAGCCGGGAAATACATTTCCCCCAGGCTCCTACCCATATGGAGGTAAAATCGCCATTAATGGAGGTAGTTGATTATATTATCGAGGATGCTCTTGGCAGGGGCGCCAGCGATATTCATGTGGAGCCAGGAGAGACCATGGGGCGGTTACGTTATAGAATTGATGGCATATTGGAAACCATGATACCGCCAATTCCTATGGAGCTTTATGGAAATATTATTTCAAGACTGAAAATAATGTGCAGGCTTAATATTGCGGAGTACCGTTTACCTCAGGATGGACGGTTTTCATATGAATATTTCGGGAAAAAGATTGATGTGAGAGTATCAATTGTTCCGCTTATTAATGGAGAAAAAGCCGTTCTTAGGCTGCTGAATCGGGCCGAGCGGTTTATTAGCATTGATGGTCTGGATTTGACGGCAAAAAATAAAGAGCAGCTAATCGAGCTTTGCCACAGGTCCGGTGGAGCGGTTATTATAGCCGGTCCGGTGAACTCCGGCAAAACTACCACACTTTATGGAGTGTTGGATTTATTAAACAACAGTCAAAAAAATATTATCACTCTTGAGGACCCGGTGGAATACCAATTAAAGGGGATAAATCAGTTGCAAATAAATACGAAAATCAAATTAGATTTTTCGGATGCTTTAAAAGCCACTCTTCGTCAGGATTATGATGTGCTGGCTGTTGGGGAAGTCCGCAGCTCTGAGGTAGCCGACCTGCTGGTACGGGCCTCCTTGGCTGGCCATCTTGTATTGGCAACAATACACACCTCATCGGCGGCAAAGGTCATATACCGAATGCTGGAAATGGGGATAAAGCCTTATCTATTGGGGATTGCCATTAAAGGCATTGTGGCTCAGAGACTGTTGCCTAGACTGTGCCCGGACTGTTGTAGTACATATCTGGTGGAGCCGGACAGCCCGGTGGCCAGATTCCTTGGTGAAGAATTTAGACCAGGTATGCAGCTTTATCATCGGCAGGGCTGTGATAAATGCAATGGAAAGGGAGTAAAAGGGCGGATAGCGCTTCATGAAATATTGGTGATAGATGAAAAAATACAGGAGTGTATCACTAATCGTTGTAGTCTGGCTGAGCTTGAACAAGCAATTAATGAAAAGGGAATGATATCCATTAAGCAGGATGGTATAGCAAAGGCATTGGCCGGGCTGGTAGAAATCGAAGCAGTAATGGAAATAGATGATATTTCAATATGAGTATTAAGCATATACTGAAGAAGTGTTGTTTTTGGTAAAGGGGTTTGAAAATGGGGGTAAATGAAGCGGTATTTTTTGAAATTTTGGCGAATGCTGTTGAGCAGGGAGCATCGGATATATTTATTTCTGCGGAGGTGCCGGTGTATTGGCGCAGGGCGGGGCAGCTGGAGCCTTTATTGGAATATACGGCCAGCAGTGATGACATAGCAGGGCTGTTTTCTGTTGTGGCTGATGAAAACATAAAAAAACAATTTTCATTTTGTCGAGAGGTTGATTTTACCTGGAGCGATGACAATGCACGCTTTCGCATTCACCTTTATTCACGGCTTGGTAAGCCGGCCTTTGCCATCAGAGTATTAGCCGGCGGACTTCCTTGCCTGGCCGGGTTGGGACAGGCTGGCAGAGCAAGGGATTTTTTGGGATATGAGAGTGGTTTGTTTTTGGTGACCGGGGCAACCGGCGCCGGCAAGACCACTACAGTAGCTGCTATGCTGGCAGAATATAACAATAGCCGGGATTATCACATTCTGACTTTGGAGGATCCAGTGGAATATACATATCCATCCGGACGATGCCTGTTTAGTCAGCAGGAGCTGGGCAAGGATTTTCTGGATTATCGCCAGGGTATAATCAGTGCTATGCGGGAAAATCCTGATGTTATCATGATTTCAGAGCTGCGGGATGTGGGGGCCTGTGAGGCGGCCCTTAGTGCCGCGTCTTCCGGCCATTATGTTATTGCCACCATGCATACCGGGGGAGCCGTGGAAACGGTAGAAAGATTTATCAGTATGTTTGACAGCTCCCGGCAAAGGTTGGCCCAAAGCATGCTGGCAGCCTCTTTACGAGGGATATGCAGTCAGAAGCTTATAAGTGGAAGCGGATATGAGCAATATTGTGTGGCGGAAATTTTACATACCAATAATGCTGTGAAAAATATTATCCGCAGTGGAAAATATGAGCAGCTTACATCGGTGATGCAGTCGGGTGGTAATTGGGGTATGCAGACTATGGAAATGGGCGAGGAGCGATTTAGAAAAGCGGTTTGTGCAAGCTGATGTATTCGCCATAGCTGGAGAATTATGACTAATGAAAAAATTTTCCTATACCTGGGTGGATTTTTCTGGGCGACGTGGCAAAGGAAATATTGAAGCCCCTAATCGGGAAGCTGCCTATAAAAAATTACGGCAATATAATATAACAATCCTGAAGCTATACGAGAATAATACAATATCTAATTGGTTGGCAATGTCTAAAAAATGTCAGCAGAATGTTCATAGGCGAAGTCGATTTTATCGGCAGGGGGCATTGCTGCTAAAGGCGGGTATGCCAATAAGTGATGTTATGGCATTGCTGACTGATGAAGCTGCTGGCATAAAAGACCGCCTGGCAGGTGGTGAGACCTTGTCTGGGGCCATGAGGTCCCAAAAGGAGCTGTTTGGTAAACAGGAAATTGCCATGATTGAGGCCGGCGAGTATGGTGGCTCGCTGGAATGGGTATTTTCCCGGCTGGCCGATGATTTTGCCTCTATGGAACGATTTCAAAAAAGCTTTCAGCAGTCAATGCTCTATCCGTTAATCTTACTGATTATCAGCTTAGTGGCATTGTTATTCGTAATTTTTTATATTTTGCCGGTAATATTTACTATATTTAGAGACCTGGCCATTGACCTTCCCTTGCCCGCCAGAATTCTTATGTATATAAGTGACATATCCACGGATAAAGCAGTCGGACTGATTATGGTGCTTATTGTTATCGGCTTTGCCGGGTACTACAGCTGGCAAAGTGAAGCTGTAGGAGCCTATATTGATAATTTTATATTAAGGCTGCCTATACTGGGAAAACTGTGGCTGCTCATGGATTTGAGCCAGTTCCTTGGGACATTGTCCATGCTTTTAGCTGGTGGCATAGTCATTGACAGGGCTGTGGCCAACGCTGCCACCGGCTGCTCCAATCGATATTTAAAGGGAATCTTCACAGAGCTTGCTAATCGTTTGGCAAAGGGGAACAGCTTTTATTCTTCTATAGAGGATAATTTTTTCCCCTTGGCTATAAAAAAGCTTGTGGCAGCCGGCGAAGCCTCCGGGGAGCTGGCTGCTATGCTGGATTATGGCAGTCAATATTGTCGGGAGGAGGGAGAAAGTCGGCTCAAGACAATAGAAATAATGGCTGAGCCGATGCTGATTATTGTGTTAGGGGTAACCACTGGTTTTATTGTGCTTAGTATAGTTCTACCAATGCTGGATATTATGATCGGATTTTTTTAGGAGGCAGTGTATATGAAATTTAGTGATGATGCGGGATTTTCCATGATTGAGCTTATTGTATATATAGCTATTGTTGGAATAATTTTGGCAGTGGCAGTGCCTAAATACAACAATGCCATGGCAATGGCCAACACTGCCCGTATACAGAGTGACCTGTATACACTGGAGGGGGCAATGCTGATGTATTACACGGAAAAAGGGACTTATCCTACCTCCTTGGGGGATTTATCAGAATACATAAAAAACGTGGAAAATATTCATCCTCCCAAGGGCAAATGTCTGCTTAGAGATGGCTCAGAGCTGGAAATAACAACCGACAGCTACTCCATCGATGCTGATGAACAGGAGGTAAAGTGTCAGGGGCATCCGCTGACTGATTTTGGCAGTCGTAAAGCCGGTGGCGGAGGAAATGGATGAAGGTTCTGTATCTGTTATGGCTACATAAATGGAAAATATGCTGCTGGTATGCTGGACTATCAATGGTGGAGCTTTGCAGCTGTGCGTCGTCAGTACAACCTATGTCGTTGATGGTGTTTAATCTGGTGGCCGTAATGTGTGGCTGTCTTGATTTTTATTATGGAAGATTGTTTAACCAGCTTGTTTTGTTACTGGGAATATCAGGCGTACTTAGGGTGTGGATATTGTCCGGTGTGACTGGCAGCAACAGCTTATTGGGCGCACTGACTTTTGGTGGTTGCCTTTTGCTGATAAGCCTGCTGTCCCATGGTGGAATGGGGGCCGGGGATATTAAATTCGGAATAGTAGCAGGGGTGTGGTTGGGTCCATGGCTGTCATTGGTGGCAATCTACATAGCCTTTATTGTAGGAGCCGTGTATGGGATTGGTTATTTGATAATACGGAGAAAAAGTATTCGGGATTATGGGAGGGTAACCATCCCCTTTGGACCGTTTTTGGCATTGGGAGGCTCGGCAGCATTAACATGGGGGCAAGATATAATAGAGCTTTATTTAGATATTGTGTAGCTTCAAGGGGAAATAGTCTGGTGGAGATTATATTGGCAGTGGTGGTTATTTCCATTATAATCGGTGGGATTATGCCATTATTTTCGGTAATTCATCGGTTTCGTACAGACTGTGAGGCTGTCCTTTTATGTCAAAGGTTAAAATATGTACGGGAAATAAGCAGTGAGGCTGATGCCTTTGCCACGGTGCCTGGGCGAAAGTATGAAGGTATACCCAGAATATATATTGCTCAGGACAATCATCGTTATTGGTACCGAAGAGGTAATAAAATTATAAAAAAATGGGATTACGGGACAGATATAAATATCAGCTGTAATCGGCCTGAGATATTTTTTTACCGAAATGGCGAAGCAACGGCCGGCACCTATACGATTTATAGCGGTAACAAAATACGGCGGGTAATAATCGACAGGGTGGGGCGAATACGAATTGAATAGGTACAGTGGCGATGAGGGATTTGTTATTCTTGATGTAATATTGGGGGCGGCTATATTAATTCTGTTGATGGGCTTTATTCAATACACCATACTGGAAAGCAAACGAATAAATACTGTAGAGCATCGGTTGGTGGCGGATATTTTGCTGCGGGAGCAGCTGGATGCGGCGGAAATAGAGGGAAAAGCAGACCGGCAGGTGGAAATTAACGGAATTATGTACAATTTAAGTACCGAGGCTCAGACCGAAAATACAAATCAGTGGGAAATTACAGGAAAATGCCATTGGATGGATTATGGCCGTGAATACACGCTGGAACAAAAAAGGTTTATAAAGGAATGAAAAAATACTGCCTGTTGGGTGACAAGGGCTTTTCCCTGTTAGAGGTAATGGTTTTTATGCCAGTTTATCTTGTTGTACTTGGTGGATTAATCGGAGCATATGGTTTTTTCTGCAAAAATTATGTAGGGCTGTCCTGTCAGTGGGAATGCATCAGTGAAATGAGAAATATTTCTGCTCAGCTTGCTACTGCCATAGACTGTGCTCATTCAATTAGTATTATTGGTGACAGCTCAATTGTGATTTCTCATTATTCCAATGATGGTGTTGAGCTAAAGGACCGGTATACCTTTGTAAAAAGGCCGGAAGGGGGGCTCCTGTATTTAAATGGTCAGCCTCTGTCTGCTTTGGACCAACAGCATCATGTCAGATTACAGGAGCTGTCCTTTAAAGAAATTTTACCTTATAAGGTAATGGTGCACATAGTGGTAGAAAATGGAGTGACAGGGCGAAGCATAGCTCTTGATATAGGGATGTTCAGTCATTGTCTGTGGAGAAAATAGAGAAG
>JAFVER010000005.1 GCA_017475925.1 Anaerovibrio sp.
ATTCCTATACACAAATTTCATATTTCCATATTTTTTTAAATCATCAGACTACTTTTCCTTTTTAAATATCCCATAAATCCCAATACAGATATTTTAGGTGGTATACTTACCATTAGGTGTACATGGTCAGGACATATTTCTCCTTCTATAATTTCTACCCCCTTCCATTCACATAATGTTATTATCATGTCCCTTATTGCTATTCTTTTTTCTTCAAAAAATACTTTGCGCCTATACTTTGGTGCAAATACTATGTGATACTTGCAGTTCCATTTTGTATGGTCTTATGTTTATTAGATTAAAGTCAAAGCAAATGATACTCCACACCCACTCCATCCGTTTGAAAATACTAATAGAATCTGTAGCAAATTCGGTCCTTATATAAAATTCACTTGCAGGGTGTTTTTACAATCATAAATCATTAAACAATCCATTGATATATCTACTCTAACCAGAAATGACACAACATTATGATACCAGCATTGCCTTTCTAAGCTCCTCAACGCTTATGCCAGCAGCAAGCGCAGCCACATCTTCAGTGATTGCACCTTTTCGAAATAAATCTATTGCCATTTCTATCTTACCTTCAGCCTTGCCTTCAGCCTTACCTTCAGCCTTACCTGCTTCCCAGCTCAGCTTTTTTTCTTTTTCCATCTCCAATGCCAAAGTCATATATTCTCGCCTCCATTCATCACAATTCTTAGCAATCATTACCTCACTATCAATTTCCCTGGTAAATTCATCCGCCGGTGCATGACCATCCACATAATCAAGGAAAATCTTCAATGGCTTTGATATATTATCAACCTCACCCTTGGTACTTAAAAACATCTTCGTTGTTCCATCATCAAGGTCAATACCGTGATTTTCCATACACATATTCTTAAATGTATATTTGTGAAGCTTTCCGGTAAACACCTCAAAAGAACATATAAAAATAATAAACGTATCGTTCAGTGCATCATAGCTCTGACCTTTTTCCAGCAGGTCAATATCTATCATGGCCTGATAATATCTGGTACGCTTTATCAACTCTTCCATATCCCTGGTGGTCTGCATTTCAATATTATAGACAGAACCCTTATCATCATTTACGTACACGTCCAAACGGATACTTTTGCTATCCAATCGGACATTGATTGATTTTTCTTCCTCCGGATATGATATGTCCTTTACATCTATGTTCAGAAGACGCTCCAATGTCTGCATGCAGATACGCTTATTACGCATAATCTTCTGAAAAATAAAGTTATCCTTTATCGTCAATTCATCGTAAGATTTTATAGCCATTCATTCACCTTCTTGGCTAAATTATACCATAAAAGCCATACTTTATCGATATTGACATATATAAATGCTTTACCCTACGCTAACGGATGCTACAGATTTATTCGGTTAAATTCAATGGGAGTTCAAAGCTCCCGCTTAAATAAATCTCATTTTACTATAGAACTCCGTGAATTAAGCCCGTTATGGCGCAAATGAACAGTACGCTCTATATATGCAAGTTGCACTTGGCGAAATCAAGCAATAATGGCAGATAGTGGGCTTAGTGCACTACTGTTACTTTCAAACACGAAAATAAAGCACCTAGCCGAATTAACTGCTAAGTGCCATATGTAACCAATATAATTTAATTTTCAGCTTGAATGATATACTGATTTTCCTCATCAGCCTCGTCAACCAGCCTGCGTGCTTCATCTGTATGGCCTACCACCACACTGCTAAGTACAAACAGCGCCAGGGAGTTTGGAATGACCATAAGGTTATTGAACATATCCGTCAGCTCCCAAACCAGATTGTTGGACAGACAGGAGCCCAGGAAAACAAATACTATAGCAATAAGAGAAAATAGCTTCACTGCTGACTTGCCCATCAGATATTCTACGTTGATTTTTGCAAAAAGATTCCAGCTAAGGATAGTAGAAAAGGCAAAGAACAATAAGCTGACCGCTATAAATATACTGCCCAGACTACTACCAAACAAGCTGCCAAAGGCCAGCTGGGCCATGTTAGTCTTGGAAACCCCCTCCGCTGCTCCATTGGCTAAAATTCCATCACCAGTATAAAGAGTAGTGATTACCACTAACGCCGTCATAGTAAGTACCACAAAAGTATCAATAAATACACCCACCATTGCTACCACGCCCTGATCATGTGGCTTGGCAACATTTGCCAATGCATGGGCATGTGGGGTGGAACCCATACCGGCCTCATTGGAGAACAGGCCCCTCTTTACCCCCTGACTGATAGCTGTCTTTATGGCCAGTCCCCAGCTACCGCCAATAATTGCTTCGGGATTAAAGGCATAGTAGAAAATAAGGGAAACTGCCTCTATAACCCGGTCAAAGTTTGCCAACAGAATTGCAGCACCACCTATAAGGTAAAACACCGCCATAACCGGCACCAGCTTTTCGGTAATTCTGGCAATTCGCTTGGTACCACCAATAAATACAAAACCGGCCAGAAGAGCAATAACAATACCAATACTCCAGGCAGGAATACCAAAAGCCGCCTCACTGGTTTCACCAATGGAATTGGACTGAACCATACAGCCCATAAAGCCCAAGGCAAGCGTAATAGCTACCGCAAAGAAGGCTGCCAAAAATTTTCCAAAGGTTCCTGGAAAAGCCCTACGAATATAATACACCGGACCACCGAGAACTGTACCGTCCTCCTTAACGACACGAGTCTCCTGGGCCAACACAGCCTCAGCATAGTTGGTTGCCATGCCAAAGAAGGCAATAATCCACATCCAGAAAATAGCACCAGGCCCGCCGGTAAGAATAGCACCCGATGCCCCTACCACATTACCGGTACCAACCTGGGCAGCCACGGCAGTTGCCAGAGCCTGAAAGGAGCTCATACCTCCCTTTCCGTCACGTCCGTGAAGCGAAAAATTGCCAAAAAACCGGCTAAAGCCTTCTCCCAGGCATCGAACCTGCACGAAACGGGTTCTGATGGTATAGTATAGCCCTAAACCAATTAGCAAAAAGCATAAAATATAGTCTGACAGATAGGTGTTGACCATTTGTACAATTTCCAATAAATCCATGTCCCAATCCTCCAAATAAAAAGAGTACCCTCCGAAGAAGATACTCTATAAGACAAACAAATAAACAACACCGTATAACTTCTAGAACATTATCTGGCGTGTCACTTATTATCACTGTCTTTTTGCCTGAGAGATTCAGCATACACATACATGTAAGCCTTGCACCTTCGGCACCCAATTTAATGGGATTCTCCAGAGTATCCTCCATCACCAGTCTGTTTAACATTCTGATGACTTCCTCGGATTAATGTAACAACGCTGTAAATATACTATAGATTTTTGTCCATGTCAACAGTATATTTGCATTTTTATGTAAAATATAAAATCAATTTGTCAAATAATACTAAATTAATTAACACCTTTACCGTTCTTTAATTGCATTATACATTCTGTCCAGCCCTTTTGAAATAATGGACTGCGGCATGGCCAGATTGAGCCGGATATAACCCTTGGCATTTCCCACAAACAGGTCATCGCCCCCCTCCAAAAGGACACCAGCCTTATTGGCAAAGAAATCAGACATATTTTCAACATCCGGCAGGCACTTGCTCATATCCACCCAGGCCAGGTATGTAGCCTCTGGGATTTTAAAAACAGCCTCTGGGAGCTTTTCCTTTAAAAACCTGTCAAGATAGTGGAAGTTTTCATCAAGATACAGCTTCACCTGTCTCAGCCAATCACTGCAATGGTCATAGGCGGCTTTATGAGCGGCTATAGACAACGGGTTAAGCATCCCAACATTCTTGTCCCGGTCATTAAAATCCTTACGCAGCTTCTCATCTCTGATAATAATATTTGAAAACATCAGCCCCGCCATATTAAAGGTTTTGCTGGCGGACATACAGGTAATGAGCTTTTTATAATCTGCCATTACCTTACCCATAGGTATATGCCTAAGACCGGTACGCAGCAAATCACAGTGAATTTCATCAGATATAATCCATAAATCATGCTTTTCCACAATATCAGCCACCTGGCGGAGCTCACTTTCAGTCCATACCCTGCCAGATGGATTATGGGGATTGCACCACAGAAGCAACTTAACCTTAGGGTCAGCGGCAATTTTTTCCAATGCCTCAAAATCTATTCTGAAATCATTATTTTCCTTCAGCAACGGAGCCTTTACGTATTCCACGCCATTGTATGTCGCTGCATGTTTAAAATATCCATAGGCCGGTGTATTAATAATAATTTTTTCATCCTTTTTTACTAAAAGCTCCAGCAGCTGATACAAAGCCGGAATAACTCCGGTAGAAAAGGCCAGCTCCTCCCTTGTGAAGCTCCAATCGTACATGGTTTTACACCAATTAACAAAGGAGTTATAATAATCATCCTTGAACATCATAGTATATCCCATAATACGACGGTCAAGCCGGGCCTTTACAGCATCGATAATCGGCTGTGGTGTGGCAAATTCCATATCTGCAACCCACATGCGCACAAAATCCTCATCACTATATGGAAACACCTTCTCTGGACCGGCATGAAAAATATACCCTCTAAAGCCGTCAGTATTTAGACAGTTGGTATTTTGCCGGTCAATAACTTCATCAAAATTCACCTTCATGATTATCCCCTTTCTCTCTCATATAAATGTATAAACTTACCATATAGAAAATTGAAGAAAGCTAGGTGTATTGCCTATAAGCGGACATTATTTTGCCTTGGTACTTAGTGCATTGACACAAGGATATTTTGACAAACGCCACCATATATACTGTCAACTGCTTTGTTGTCGTCAATCGACATAGCCACCGCTATGCCTCATTCCTCCGCCTCGCATTTTACAGCATCTCTAGTAAAATGAGACTTATTCAGTGGGAGCTTTAAACTCCCACTGAATATTAGTCGAATAAATCCTAAGCCTATGGGCGCTTAACTCCCACCTAAGAGGATGGGAGCCTTAGCGCCCGTTAGCGTAGGGTGACATTTTCAAAAATCATTGTATCAATACACTCGTGAAATCAAGCAAGTAGTTCTTGCCTTCCCCTTTGGGGAAGGGGGACCGCTTGCAACGCGAAGCTAGTCCTTTAGGGCGGTGGATGAGGTGTTCCACTGGGCAAAATGTCTTGAGCGATAGCGCTCCGCATTAGGCATTCACCTAGCATAAATGCCAATATTGATAGATGCGGAAAGTTTAAATAAATGTAAAAATCTTCATTCAATATACCGTATATACAAGAATAACGACTGATTATCCTCTGTATAATCATCAGCAGGAACCAGCTCCAGCCTTACGGTCTTAAACCCACCATTATATTTTCGTCGATAGAACAGGCTAAAGCATTCATTTCCCTCTTTGAAATATTCCTTTAAAGCAGCTATACTCAGGGCCTTAAGATATTTTTCCACGTCCTCCTGGGCTACATTGCCTAACTCAGCAAATTTTATTATGTCCTCCGATAGAGAATAGCATAAACGATTAACCTGATTGAACTCACCGGCATCCATGTGAATTATCTGGTAAATATTGGTGGTAAGGTTGATTTTCAGTACCTTGTAATAAAGCGCACACAGGGCTGCATGGGCGGTCTGTCTGCCCTCCCGGTCAATACCCTTTTGGGCATAATATTCCTCCTTGGCCTTGTACATCCGACTGTCAGCAATCTTAGTCATGTCATAGATGCTCTTATCCTTACATTCATTTTGTGTAACATAGCCCAAGGAAATTGATATGCTGTCCACCAGCTTGCCGTGCCATCCATTTATGCGGTCATAAAACTGATTTATCAGCTTTGGAAGATTTGCCTGAGTTATATATATTATTGCAGCATATTCATCACCGCCAAGCCGATAAATCCTGCCATATTGATGAAAACAGTCCTTCATACACTCCGCAACACCCTTTAGCAGCTCATCCCCGGCATCATGCCCCAGGGTATCATTAACAACCTTTAGACCATTTACATCTACAGAAATAAATACCATATTTTTGGGAATTGACGAATCGTCATACTCAATCAGGTTCTCGTTGTACATTTTTCGGTTGTAAAGCTTGGTCAGGTCATCCACATAGGAATTATAAATCAGCCTAGTTTCCTTTTCTTTTTCGTTGTTTATGTCCCGCACTGCAACTATAACCTTGTTAAAGCTCCCATCTGACGAGGCATCTTCTGGAAAAATCACCGCCTCCAGCCACCCGGTATAAAGGCCCTCAAACTGCTGCGTTATGTACTTTTCATCCCCCAAGCGTTCCTTTAAGGTAGACAAATCAATGAACTCTGCAAAGCTTGGCACATGCTCCGGCTTAATAATCAGCTTGCACAAATCTTTCACAGCTATATTGATATTGCCATTTTCCCGCAAAATTGCCCCTACATTGGAATTTGCAGCATATATCTCGTGATATATTTCCGTTTCCAAATCACAGGAATAAATATACATATACTGCTTTGCCATACAATTTATTATTTTCAGCTTATCCTCGATTTCATCATTTTTATGCTTTATGGACTCCAGGGACTCAGTTAAAGAATCAAGGCGCATTTTATCCACTTCTGTCGTATCCACACAAATCACATAAGCAAAAACATGCCCCGTCACATTGTCCTTTTTTAATATATACACCAATCTATAATATCGCTTGTTATCAGCACTATAGAAGCATGACTCTATATAATTCTCCCCATTTTCGTAAAGGGACAGCAGCCCATCACAGGAAAGCTGCTCTATAGACTTTCCCACTGTGTAAACAATGGTTGCATAGCCCAGCTCCATCGAGCGGCTGATTATATCATCAAATTTACAGGGAGCAGACAAGCCAAGAGCTTTCATGTAATTAAAGCCAAATCCATCCACAATATCATTTTCAACCACACCGGCATTCACGTCAAATGTGAAAAACACTATTGTCCTGTTAATGAAAGTATCCATAATCTGTTCTATATTAGCCATACCTTCACCTCATAAAAACCATATTATATGTAACCATCGAAAGCTTCCCACATAAAACCTTGTATAGAGCCTGGTGTATTGTCTATAAGAAGCGCTCCGCGTTAGACATGCACCTGACACAAATACGCATATTACACGTTTGGGAAGATTGAATACCAATTTTAAACAGCACTGCTCAAATTACAGCTACATTTATTTTAGCACTAAGTCAGAAAAACATCAAAAAGATGGGTCGATGGATGTACATTTATACCAATAAAATATTTCCGTCCTAAAAATTTTTTCATAATTTAATTAACACTTTCTTACCTCATGGATATAAAGAACAAGAAGATAAGAAAAGCCGGAAGGCAAATAGAAAAGGAGATGTTTAAAATGTTAGCAGCAAAGAAAATGAACGAAATGGAACTCACTAAGGTTGCAGGTGCAGGACTTGATACTATCAACTACATTCTACATCATCAGAATGATAAAGCCCAGGCAAATGTAGTTTTACCGGTTCCTCCATGGGCTATCCCACACCCAACTCCACACCCACACCCAGGTCCAGTTAAGCCATGGCCGATCCCACACCCAGGCCCATTCCCAAAACCAGGTCCATTTGTTCCAAAGGGCCC
>JAFVER010000073.1 GCA_017475925.1 Anaerovibrio sp.
AATTTATTATCCGTTCCACTTACCCAAATACTAACTGCCCCATTGCCCTTGGTTAAAACATTAGCCGCCTGGGTAATATTATTATTGGAGCCATAAATATGAAGACCTACCCCAAAAGGAATGGTGCTGTATTGGTCAATATAGTCTGTTCCTTCATTGTTACGGGCTGAATAACCATTGGTGTTAGTAAAGGTCAGATTGTCATTATAGATGGAATAACCAAAATGAGCCCGTCGATCAAAGTTATAGCCTATATCCTGCAACGCGGCCAGCTCCACCTCATTAAATATTGTCATATTGCGGTACTCATTATGGCTCATAAGGCTATTTAGTTCAAAATGCCCCATGTCCAATACTACCTTTTCATCTGTATTTGTTTCCCAGGTTCTCAATGGCAGACCGTCAACCCCATCAAAGGTCCGTCCATTTAATACCTTGGATACATTATCACCTATAAAATACGCGTTGCCTGACCGTGGATTATCCGATTTAAACTTATCGTCTAATTTATTGTCCAAAATGAAAAAATCCGATGGCTTAAGAGTAGGGTCAGCAGCCTGACGACGTTCAAACTCCTTTGACGTTATTATCAGCTGATTTGGTTGGGACCGGTTAAGATTCTGATCATAGACATGATCCGCATACGTATTATTCTTGCCTAATCTTACCGGAAAATAATATACAGTAGTACCATCCTGATCTATCACCGGTTTTCCATCCTTATCCAGCTCTACATTTACTTGGGAAATAATTCCCAAGGAATGGCCTACCTCATGGCGTATCATAGCTACACCATCGACAGCATGCTCATTATCAGGCAATACAGCATTTCCCTTCATCCACCAGCCATCTGTGGAGCCCTCCCGCTTTGCTCCCATATACTGTCCAAGCATGATTGTGCCATAGGCCCCATTATCCACCAGCTGACCATTTTCATAGATTTTTTTATCCGCACCAGTTTCAAATTTTAATATATTTACATCATTTAAATCCCGTAGCCCCTGAAGATACTCTTCAAAATATGGCTGAATGGTAAAGCTGCCCTTATCGAAGGCATAAAAACCAGCATAGGCATTTTTTTCCTTGGCTATACCAGCCACAAAAAACTGGGCCGGGTGAGTTATTGTAGTATTTGGAGCCAAAATATCAGCCCAATACTGTATTCCCTTTATAATACCGTTCTTATTATCATCACTTATGGTCATAGGGTTCTTGCCTATTATGCCATCGAAAAAAATATAGTTTTTTATCTGCTCCCGGGTAGCATCCGTATCATCAATAATATTTACGACAAAAACCTCTTTATTGCCACTGTTAATTTCCTCACCTGCACTGGCTACGGACATTGATAAAATCCCCAGTAAAACTGATGCTGTTAAGGCACATAAACGTTTATGAGATAATCTTCCTGCTTTCTTCATATATATCACCTCACGTTAATCAATCACAAATATACCATCACGTGTTTTATTCGTCATTTATGTGTCTATATCCTTCATCCTTGCTCATTTAACCACATCCCTTTGCAGTGCATTCAACAAACCAATAAAAAATCACAATCCATTTTATTGATTTATTCAAAATTAGCAAGATGAAAGCATACGGGCTTTCATCAGCCCTTACACGAAATCTAAAGATCATCTTCATCTTTCTGATTTGATTCACTAAGATTTCATAGTAAAAAAGGCACCCATAAAGAGTGCCTCAAAAAAATGATATAAAATTTACATATTATCCCTGATACTTTGCAGCCTGGGCCTTAATCAGCTCCTCGTCAGAGAAGTAATTAATTTTCATGGCATTACGTACATCCTGCAGGGTGTTCTCGGCCACACGTCTGGCCTCTTCGCTGCCCTTTTTCAAAATTTCATATACGCCGGCAATATCCTTTTCGTATTCCTTACGACGGGCACGAATAGGCTCCAGCTCCTCCTGAAGGATACTGTTCAGGAACTTCTTGATTTTTACATCCCCAAGACCGCCACGGGTGTAGTGCTCCTTAAGGGCATCGAGATTCTCATACTCTGGGAGATTCTTTTCAAAGTGCTCCGGCTTGCTGAAGGCATCAAGATAAGTAAATACAGCATTGCCATCCACATGGCCTGGGTCAGAAACCTTAATATGGGTAGGGTCAGTGTACATATCCATAACCTTCTTACGAACGGTTTCCGCATCATCGGAAAGATAAATGCAGTTGCCAATGGACTTGGACATCTTGGCCTTGCCATCAGTACCAGGGAGACGACGGCAGGTCTCATTTTCCGGCAGCATAATATCCGGCTCTACCAAAGCCTCACCGCCATAAATCATGTTGAAGCGGCGAACGATTTCCTTACACTGCTCCAACATAGGCAGCTGGTCCTCACCTACTGGAACCAAAGTTGCCTTAAATGCAGTAATATCAGAGGCCTGGCTGATAGGATATGTAAAGAAGCCCACTGGAATACTCTTTTCAAAGTTCTTCTGCTGAATCTCAGCCTTAACGGTAGGATTTCTCTCCACACGGGAGACAGAAACAAGATTCATGTAGTAGGTGGTAAGCTCTGTGAGCTGAGGCACCTGGGACTGAATGAACAAAGTGGATTTAGCTGGGTCAAGACCTACAGAAAGGTAGTCCAGAGCAACCTCCAGGATGTTCTGACGAACCTTCTCAGGATTCTCGAAGTTATCAGTCAAGGCTTGAACATCAGCAATCATAATGTAGATCTTATCAAACTCCCCGGAATTCTGCAGCTCAACTCTGCGCTTCAGAGAACCTACATAATGACCTATGTGAAGTCTGCCAGTTGGTCTGTCACCAGTTAAAATAATCTTTTCCATTTTTTATTGAAACCCCTCTCAGTTTTTTAATTCATTTATGCTTCCTTTTACAGGATTACACTCAATATAGTCTCAAAGATATGCAAAATCAGGCTTGATAATGGCACAAGAATGCTACCAAGAACAGGCGTCATTATCAAAATAATCAGTATGATAAAGCTATATCTTTCAAGCCCCATATACTTATAAGCCAGCTCTCCCGGTAAAAACTCCAGAAGAATTTTGGAACCATCCAAAGGTGGCAGTGGAATCAGATTAAAAATTCCAAAGTTAATATTAAAGAGAACAATCATGGACAAAACTGTCTTAATGCCCACAGTATTTAACATACCAAACTTAAATAACACCATCATAATAAAAAGTGTTACAAAAGCTGTTAAAAAGTTAGCCGCCGGACCAGCCAGAGCCACCAAAATATTGCCCTTCTTCATATCCTTGAAATTTCGCGGATTTATCATAACCGGCTTTGCCCAGCCAAAACGGGCTACCAGAAGCATCAATAAACCGATAGGGTCAATATGAGCCATTGGATTTAACGTCAATCTGCCAGTGAGCTTTGGTGTAAAATCTCCCATGGCCACAGCTACCCTGGCATGGGCATATTCATGGAGAACCAAGGCCAAAAGCAATCCAGGCAAACCAGCAATAATACTCATCAAATTAAAATCAAACATATATCCTCCATTTATTTATTCAGAATGCGGTCCAGCATCAAAATAGCAGTAACGGATTTGGCGTCATTTATGCGGCCATCCTCCACCATTGCCACTGCCTCCCTAAGGGGCAGCTTAACCACATTAATAAATTCATCTTCATCAGTATGCTGCTTTCCTGGCTCCAGCCCCTTGGCAGCATAGATATAAATAACCTCGTTACAAAAGCCTACACAGGTGGCCAGCTTAGTGAAGAATTTATACTCCTTGGCCGTATAGCCGGTTTCCTCGCTAAGCTCACGCTTGGCACACTCCAAAGGGTCCTCCCCGGGCATATCCAGCTTCCCCGCCGGAATCTCCAAAGTTACTTCATCAATAGGATACCGATACTGTCTTACGAGAATAATCTGACCATCCTCCGTAACGGGAATAACGGCTGCAGCTCCCGGATGCCTAATCCACTCACGGTAGGCAGTACCCCCATTTGGCAGCTTCACCTTATCCTTCCTTACATGGAGCAAATTACCATCAAATATATTCTCACTTGATTCTTTTATTTCAATTAAGTCTTCGTACATAGAAGCCTCCAAAAAAGTATTTTAGTATAAAACTCTGCTTTAGTCCATAATATAAATTAACCTAATTTACGGCTGTATTGCTGCTTCTTTACCCCGGCATTAGC
>JAFVER010000006.1 GCA_017475925.1 Anaerovibrio sp.
ATGAGACATAGCGGTGGCTATGTCGATTGACGACAACAAAGCAGTTGGTGGTATATATGGTGGCGTTTGTCAAAATATCATTGTGTCAGTGCACTAGGTACCAAGGCAAAATAATGTCCGCTTATAGACAATACACCTAGCTATGAACAGTATTTCTGTATTTAAAGTTTGAGTTATAAATGATAACTTATTCAGATGGAGTTTTAACTCCACCTGAATTTAGTTGAATTTACCCAGGGCTTTACGGGTACTTAACTCCCACCTAAGAGGAAGGAGTCTTAGCACCCGTTAGCATCGGATAAATATATCTATGTAAATGTAAGGGGGCAGGAGCCGTGGAGGTTGTGCAGGAGAAGCTTGGCCGGCGTGAACAAAAGAAAATAAAGGCCCGCAATGAAATACTTGATGCAGCAGTGGTTCAGTTTTCGGAAAAAGGCTTTATGGATACCTCTGTGGCGGATATTATGGGTGCGGCTGGCATGGGTCTAGGCACATTTTATAATTACTTTACCTCTAAGGAGGATGTGCTGCTAAATCTGCTGAACCGCTTTACCGGCACTCTGTCAGAGAAAATGGGTGAGCTGACCGCTGCTAATGCGGACTGTAGGTTTATACTGTCAGAAATGGTGCTGTTTACTGCCAAATTGGTTTCAGAGAATCGTTATTTGCTGCCTTTACTGTTTACTGAAGCCATGACCCATGGTCACTCCCGTAGCAAGGGCGGACGCCCTGCGAAAATGTCACCACCGGAGTTTATGGGATCCTTTTTGCGACTTATTCATGAAGGCCAGGCCCGGGGAGAATTTCGCCAGGATGTTTCGGCGGAAATTATTTCCGAAATGTTTCATTCCATGTTTCAGGCGGCAGCCTGTAGCCATGTAGATATATCCTTTGAGGAAAATATAGCAATGAAGTTAAAGTTGCTTATTGCAGGAATAAGTGCTGAATGACATAAATATATATTAGGGGACACAAAATGATAAGCGTTACAAAATTGTTATTTGCCAGAGAATATTATGGAGACGAATTAAGATATACCAGGGGAGCCCGTCATGCGAAAAACGGTGCCGGTGAGGGAATGGGGCCGGTGGTGGTATGGAACAGTACCAAAACCTGTAATCTGAAATGTCGCCATTGCTACATGAATTCCGACAACAAAAAGTACCAGGATGAGCTGACTACAGATGAGGCAAAGCAATTTATTGACGATTTAGCCGATTTCAAGGTGCCGGTGTTGTTATTTTCCGGCGGTGAGCCCCTTATTCGACCAGATTTTTTTGAGCTGGCTCAATATGCCAAAGAAAAGGGGCTTCGGCCTACCCTGTCTACCAACGGGACATTGATTACCAGAGCTGTTGCTCAGAAAATAAAGGATATTGGTGTGGGCTATGTGGGCATATCCCTTGATGGACTACAGGATGTAAATGACAAGTTCAGGGGACAGGCCGGAGCCTACGAAAAGGCCATGGCCGGTATACAAAACTGTGTTGCTGTCGGTCAGCGGGTGGGGCTTCGGTTTACCATAAACCATCACAACATTCAGGAGCTGGACAATATATTTGATTTTATAGAGGCTGAAAACATAAATCGGGTATGCTTCTACCATTTGGTTTATTCCGGCCGGGGCAATCAGATGATGGATGAGGATGTGACTCCGGAGGAATCCCGTCGGGCAATGGATATTATTATTCGCCGTACAAAGGATTTTGAGGACCGGGGTCTGGAAAAGGAAATCCTTACGGTGGATAATCACTGTGATGGGGTTTATATGTATTTAAAGGCACTGGCAGAGGGAAAGGATGCTTTGGCCAGTCAAATAAAAAAATATATTTCGCTAAACGGTGGCAATCGGTCGGGGATTGCCTTTGGTGAGGTAGACCCCTTTGGTTATGTGCACCCGGATCAATTTACCCAGCACCATACCTTTGGCAATGTTCGGGAACGAAAGTTCAGCGAAATTTGGCAGGATACCAGTCACCCCATAATGGCAGGTCTTAAGGACCGGAAAAAGCTGCTGAAGGGGCGGTGCAGTAAGTGCCGCTATCTGGATAATTGCAATGGCAATTTCCGAACAAGAGCCGAAGCCCGTACCGGAGATTTTTGGGCATCGGATCCATCCTGTTATCTAACTGATGAAGAAATTGGTATTTCAGGAGGTTTGAAGGGCTGATGATAGTTTCATGGAACGTGACAAATGCCTGCAATATGTATTGTGATCACTGCTATCGTGAGGCAGGCTGCAAGGCTGAGGAAGAATTATCTACGGCTGAAGCAAAGACATTGCTTGAACAGATAGCCAGAGCAAATTTTAAGATAATGATTTTTTCCGGCGGGGAGCCATTAATGCGTCCTGACATTGTGGAGCTGGTGGAGTATGCCAGTAGATTGGGGCTTAGGCCGGTGTTCGGTACCAATGGAACCCTGATTACCATGGATATGGCAAAAAAGCTAAAGAAAGCTGGAGCCATGGGCATGGGAATATCCCTTGATTCCATGGATAAAGCGAAGCATGACAGCTTCCGCAAATTTCCTGGGGGCTGGGATGGTGCAGTGCAGGGAATGGAAAATTGCCGGGCAGCAAGGCTTCCCTTTCAGATACATACAACTGTGATGGACTGGAACAATCATGAGCTGGAGGCTATTACTGATTTTGCCGTGGAGAAGGGGGCTGTAGCCCACCATTTCTTTTTCCTTGTTCCAACAGGTCGGGCTAAATCCATTGAGGCTGAGTCCCTTCGGGCTGAGCAATATGAGGAAACCCTCACCAGAATTATGCGAAAGCAGAGTCAGGTGCCCATCGAGCTGAAACCTACCTGTGCACCTCAGTTTATGAGGATTGCGGCTCAAATGGGGATAAAAACCCGGTTCAGAAGAGGCTGTCTGGCTGGAACAGCCTATTGTATCATCAGTCCTAGAGGCAAGGTGCAGCCCTGTGCGTATTTAAACATGGAGCTTGGGGATGTACGGGAAACTCCTTTCGATGAAATATGGAAAACCAACGGGGTGTTAAATACCTTGCGGTCCTTGGAATACAAGGGCGGCTGTGGGTCATGTGAGTTTAAAAAGGCCTGCGGCGGCTGTCGGGCCAGGGCGGCCTATTACCATGACGGAGACTATATGGCTGAGGAGCCGTGGTGTCTGTATCATGGGCGAAAGGGATAAAAACAGTTAACCCCTTCTGTCACTTTGTGACATCTCCCCCAGGGGAGACAAGCACATATCATTTTTAGGCTATACGCTAAACAACTGTATTTATCCGATGCTAACGGGTGCTAAGACTCCTTCCTCTTAGGTGGGAGTTAAGCACCCGTAAAGCCCTGGGTAAATTCAACTAAATTCAGGTGGAGTTAAAACTCCATTTGAATAAGTTATCATTTATTGCCTTCCCCTTTGGGGAAGGTGCCGAGCTTGCGACGCGAAGCTAGTCCCTTTAGGGGCGAGGCGGATGAGGTAGCTACTGGGGCAAACCATGTTAATTAAAACGAGACTTATTCAGTGGTAGTTTAAAACTCCCAATGAATAAGTCTCGTTTTATTGTTCAGGCTTTTTTGTTTGTTCTTTTGAAACATTTTGTAGCAACATCCTTATGTATTAGTTGTTGGGTAAATTACCTGCTTACCCTACGCTAACTGGCGCTAAGGCTCCAATCCTTTTAGGTGGGAGTTAAACGCCCTTAGGCTTAGGATTTATTCGACTAATATTCAGTGGTAGTTTAAAGCTCTCACTGAATAAGTCTCATTTTACTGAACAGGGCCTTTTGGGAAAAATGGACCCGGTTTTGGGAATGGGTCTGGTAAATCCAACGGATTAACAGGCAAATCTACTCTTGCCTGCGCTTTGTCATTCTGATGATGCAGAATGTAGTTGATAGTGTCAAGTCCTGCGCCTGCTACCTTATTTAGTTCCATTTCGTTCATTTTCTTTGCTGCCAACATTTTAAACATCTCCTTTGCTCTTTGCCTTCCGGCTTTTCTTATTTTCTTGTTCTTTATATCCCTGAGAAAAGAAAGTGTTAATGAAATATTTTTTGCTGAAAATTTATTGGCATAAAGGATGTCACCCGCACCCATAGCCCCGTTTTCAGGACTTCGTCCCCCTACGGGGGACTAGCGACGCGAAGCCAGTCCTTTAGGGCTTCGCATCGCTTGCGTCGCAGCAACGCGGCCTGCGTAACCATGAAAGCGGGGCTTTGCTATTTTTGTGGTCATTATATTTTAACTATGATATTATCAAAAAATGTCTTGTGGGGGGGGACATTTGTATTATAATTATCTGGACTAAATCATTAATCATAGTTGAGGTGACGCAGATGGGAATATTTTCGGGCAGAATACTTCCTGCTATATTTGGTTTTGTATTATTATTGTACGGGGCACACATTGTGGAAGGTGCACCAGTGCCAGAAGAAAATATTGTTGTAGTGCAAGATGACAGTATTTTTAAAACTGCAAAATTCCGGGCAGAAAGAGAATTGGAGGAGTATCACCTGGCTAAATATGATGTAATAAATCTTATTGGCGTAGAGAAGTTTTCAGAAATAACGGATGCAATTCAAGTTGGTGTAGATGGCATGGCGAGGGTTCCATATGCAGGTAAAGTCAAACTAGTTGGACTGACCTTGGATGAAGCCAGAGATTTATTGTATACAAGGTTGAGCCGGTATTTTAAATTACATGAGTTTGATGTGTATCTCAAATCCTATGGTCCTCGCAAGGTTTATGTTATGGGTAATGTAAATAGCCCTGGCCTTAAAAATATGGATGTAGATAATATGAATGTATATGCTGCATTATCCACTGCCGGTGGAGTAGATAGCCGGGGACGGTCTAAGCATATACAGCTTCTTAGGCAGGTAGATAATACGTTATATTTTAAAGAGGTAAATATTGATGCATTTGTAAAAGAACATGATTTGAGTCAAAATCTGGAGATTGAGGACGGAGATATTATTTATGTGCCAGATTCCGGCAAGATAATCTTTAGCCAAGATATAGCACCATATATTAATGTTTATTCCGTATATCGGTCTTTGACAAGATAGGTAAGTATATAGTGACAAATTTTTAGTGAAGCCTTTGCTTATACTTGGGGCTTCACTATTTTTTTTACTATTTAAAATGGGAAAAAATGAACAAATGCGATATAATGAAATCATATTAAATATGCTGAAAAACAAAAATAAGCAGTACGTTATATAGGTGATAGTATGATAAAAATAATTTTTTCGGATATGGACGGAACACTTCTGGATGATGAAGGGCGACTGCCACCGGACTTTGATGAGGTCATGGCTGAGCTTAAATGTCGGGGGGTAATCTTTGCTCCTGCCAGTGGCCGGCAGTATTTTGCCCTTATTGAGCAAATGGAAAAATATAAAGATGATTTTATGTTTTTGGCAGAAAATGGAGCCTTCAGTGTTTATCAGGGTAAAGAAATATGCTCCAGCCCCATGCAAATGGACCATATACGTAAAATTATTGCTGCTGCCGATGCTCATAATGGAATTTATCCGATTTTATGTGGCAAGAAGAATGCCTACGTAAGGGAGGAATGGCGACCTTACATAGGTGAGGCAAGAAAATTTTTTACTCATAGTATTATTGTGGATGATTTTTTCAGCATAGATGATGAATTCATAAAAATCGCCCTTTGTGATTGTGAACGTGGTGATGCGGAGCATAATGTTTTTCCGGTGATGAATGAATTTTCATCGGAGCTGCAGGTGTGTCTCAGTGGCAATTATTGGGTTGATGTGCTAAACCCGGGCACTAACAAGGGCTGGGCCATTAAGGCGGTGCAGAGAAAATTCGGCTTTAAGCCCGAGGAATGTGCAGCCTTTGGCGACTACATGAACGATTTTGAAATGCTCCAGGCCGTGTATTACAGCTATGCTATGGATAATGCTTATCATGAGGTTAAGTCTGCTGCCCGATTTATAACCAGGAGCAACGCTGAGCATGGAGTGACGTATCAGATAAAAGAATTTATTCGGCAGGGACTTATTTGATGGTAAATAGAAAGAGAGCTGGCAAATATGAAATATGATTATCACATGCATTTTGAATACGGCACCTATGATGTGGATTGGGCCAAGGGCTTTTTTGAGGCTGCTGCCCAGCGTGGACTGGATGAAATTGGCATTTCTGAGCACAGTCATACCTTTCCGGAGTTTAAGCAGCTGTATTACGATGATTTGATTTTGGATGATTCCTTTGTGGGAAAATTCCAGCAGCAGTGGCTCAAGCATAACAAGTTTAAGCATACCCTGGATGATTATTTTGAGTTTATGGAAAAGCTGAAGTCGGCTGGTTATAATGCTAAAACAGGAATAGAGGTGTGTAATTTCCAAAATCAGGAAAGGGTGGCGGAAATTCTAAAAGAGTACGAGTTTGATTATATTATTGGCTCTGTGCATTTTATTCGTGGCTGGGCCTATGATTCCAAGGAAATCATTGATGAGTGGGATAACCATAGCCTCCATGATATATATGAAGCCTATACCCAGGAGATTGAGCACATGGTGTCCAGCGGGCTTTATGATGTTTTAGGACATCCGTATAATATCAGATTATATCGCATGATTCCTGACTTTGACGCTACGGCCTATCTTAAGCGGGCAGTGGCAGCCTTGAAAAAGGCTAATATGTGTGTGGATGTAAACACCGGGACTGTGTACCGCTATCCTATTGAGGAAATAACACCGTATTATAAATTTATGAAGCTGGCAGCTGATGCAGGACTGCCGATTATTACCAGCTCAGATTCTCATAAGCCGGAGGATTGTGGCAGCTATATCAAAGAAGCCATTGAGTATGTAAAGGGCTATGGGTACACCCAGGGTGTGATGTTTGAAAAACGCAAACGGAAAATGGTTCCATTGGGATAATATCCAGTATATTGGTAAATCCCAAACCAGAAAAACATGAGGTGAGAAAATGGCTCATATATCTAAGATAAGATTTAAGGGGTTTACCGATGAGTGGGAACAGCGGAAGGTTTCAGGTAATGTGCACAAGGGAGAGCGATAAATGGACAGCAGAGGAGATAGAGAGGCACTATTGTTAAATCTCAATGAGAAAAATTATAACCCGCTTAATGATGTATTATTCAAATTTATCTTTGGTAAGGAAGAACGTAAGCAGATAACCATAGATTTTCTAAACTCTGTGCTCTTGGATTATCTACACCATGAGATAAAAGATTTGACCTTTGCTCCTACGGAGATGTCACCGGAGCATGAGTATGATAAGCTGACTCGCTTGGATGTAGCTTGCGTATTAGATAGCGGCGAACAGGTGGATGTAGAAGTACAGGTCATAAATCAGAAGAATATGCAGAACAGGTCGCTGTATTATTGGGCGCAGATGTATGTAATGTCTCTGCCCAGCGGTAAGACATATCGTGCATTGAAACCGGTAATAGCGATAAACATATTGGATTTCAGTCTGTTTAAGCAAGTTGAACCACATACAATGTTTGGAGTGTATAATCCGCAAAGTGGAGAGCGTCTCTCTACGCATTTGGAAATGCACTTTTTGGAGATACCAAAATTTCTTAGCGGCCCTAAAAAGAGAATTCAAGAAATGACAAAAATGGAACGTTGGTTGGCGTACTTTGCAAATCGACTGACAGAACGGGAAAAGGAGGAATTGGCCATGCAGGAAATAGCAATATCAGATGCTATGCAGGCAGCACGAGCCTTTCTTAGCAGCACGGCGGAGCGACGGGAATACATCAATAGAGAAATGGCAAGAATGGATTATGAATCTGGAATAGAAGAAGCTAAAGAAGAAGGTAGAGAAGAAGGTAGAGAAGAAGGTAGAGAAGAAGGTAGAGAAGAAGGTAGAGAAGAAGGTCAAACTAAAAAACAGACAGAATTAATTCGCAGTATGCTGGAAGATGGATTGTTGCCGGAGCAGGTGGCACGTATTGCTAAAATATCCGTTGAAGAAGTAAAAAAATTGGTGAAGAACCATGAGCAAAACAATACCGGCAATAAGGATTAGAGGATTTACCGATGAGTGGGA
>JAFVER010000074.1 GCA_017475925.1 Anaerovibrio sp.
GACTTGTTTACATTGCCCTTGTTATCGGTAATGTACATAGTGAAACCGGCAATCTGGCCATCAATACCGCTGGTGCCAGTGGACAAAGTAACAGCCTTCTCACCAGATGCAGTGTAAACCTGATTAGTAGAAGCATCCAAACCAATTTTAGAATCAACACCCTTAACAGTAACTGCACCACTAGTCAGCTTGCTAACTGCGGTCTTTAAATCAGTAGAACCTACCTGCATAGATGAAGTATAGGTCTTACCATCCTTAACATAAGATACAGTTACTGTATCTGTGCTGTGGATGTTCAGGCTATCGCCATTACGAGCTTGCAATGCGGTCAAAGCAGTAGTCTTGGTAGTGCCAGTAGACAAGCTCTGGTTAGTCATGTGAGTTGTGGTCTGAGTAACCTTCTTGTTGTGAGAACCATCTACCAAGTACTTGCCGTTAAAGGTAACATTGGCATTGTCATTAATCTGGTCAATGGACTGGTCAAGTTCCTTCTGGATAGTAGCACGGTCACTATCGGTGTTGGTGTCGTTGGCTGCGCTTACTGCCTTTTCCTTCAAGGTCTTCAGGATTTCGACAGTGGAGCTTACAGCACCCTCGGCAACCTTCATCATAGATCCGCCGTTCTGAGCGTTCTGATTTGCCTGATCCAAGGAACGGATCTGAACACGCATTCTTTCGGAAATAGCGTAACCGGAAGCATCATCAGCTGCGCTGTTGATCTTCATACCAGAAGAAACCTTTTCCAAACTCTTCTTCAGAGCGTTGGTGTTCTTGTTCAGAGTGTTCAGAGTGTTAATTGCGGACATGTTGTTCTTTACAACCATAGCCATGATAAATTCCTCCTTGTTTTTCTATGGTGGCTTCCTTGCCACCAGTATTAGAATTGTTATTTGACTAAATTCAGTGAACATTCAAAGCGTCTACCGAATAAGTCTATTTTATAGTAGCAGATGTCAGCCTCCTCCACTTGCATAGTGACTCTCTAATGAAGGTATAGAACACCTGACAGCTAACTTAAAATGTAGATTAGTTTCTAACCTAATCTGCATAACCCCCTCTGTCAACTACGTTGACCTCTCCCCCATGGGGAGACAAGTATCCAGAGGCCTGCATAACGCATTTCACATTATTATTACACCTAATCTGTCAATAACCCCCTTTGTCACTTCGTGACATTCCTTCCAGGGGAGACAAACTCATTATACTATACAAGCATATATCTCCTCGCCTCCCCGTGGGGAGGTGGTTGCACAGCAACCAGTGGGGGTAATTCCAAATTACGCATTACGAATCATGCATCAACATTGCGCCTCATCCGTCAGCGACAGGCTTCTCCCTGCCGCTGCCACCTTCCCCTCAAGGGGAAGGCTTTTTCTTGACTTCTCCTTTGGAGAAGGTGCCGAGCTACGCGAGGCGGATGAGGTCAATTCGCATTAATATCAGTATTCCTTGTTAAACATATTACCGGCTGGCATAAAGCTGGTAATATCATAGGACTTTACCGCCATGTTGTTGCGCTTGGACTTATTGAGCCAGGACCGGGCCTTGAACATTATTTCCCGGTCCATAGGCTCAATTGTTTTACGTATTTCCTTACCAGCCTGCGTATTGGCAAATTCATGGGATGGGAGTTTTTTTAACATCTCCATCAGCTGTTGACGCTGATTCACCAGCTCCAGGAAGATATCTATATCCTCAGCGTTGATGAATTTCAACAAATCCTTGGTAACCTCCAGATATTTTTCCCAAAGCTCCTGCTCAGAAAACCTCATACCATCCATATCAAGACGCTCCCTTTTCTTTTCTGGCCTTTATCATGGCCTGAGCCCAGGCCGAGCGCAGCTCCTTGATGATGTCCATGGACTCGGTTACCTTGTCAGGGTTACTTCGCATATTCGCCTCCACCAACGAATTATACACATAATCATACAATGGCATAAGCTGATGAGCTATTTCATACTTCATATCCAAAGTAACCCTGAACTCATTTATAATATTTTGCGCCTTCTGCAAGGAGGTGTTGCACTGCTCCCATTGTTTCTGGTTCATTGCATCCAGCCCCTCCTTCATAAACCGAAGGCATCCATCATACAGCATAAGGGTAAGAGCCTCCGGCGTAGCAGTCATTATCTGCTGTCGCTTATAGGCTTCTGCCGCATTATTCATCATAATACTTGTCTCCTAACCATCAGGAAAATGAACTGCTAAGATAGCCAAGCTGCATATTGAGTCGTGCCAGCGCTACCTCCATGGCATCATACCGTTTAAAGAGCTTGTTCTCATAAGCCGTCATTTGAGTCTTAAAGGTACTCATTCTGGTTTTCATATCAGTTATCAGCTTACCTAAATAGCTTTGGTCATCGGTTTCCTTTGAAGTACCGGCTATATCGGAAATCTTGCTCATGGAGTTGGTCATTACATTATACAACCGATTGGCTACACCAGTGTTGGCATAATCCTCCCGCTGCTGGGAGGCTGTTATCTTGTTCTTGTTGGTGCTGCCGGCAATATAGGTGCTATCCTGATCCGAAGCAAAAAGCTGATATACACAATCTGGGTCAGCAGCCAAGGCTGTCTTTAGCTTATCAGTATCTATTGTCAAATGTCCTTTGGTATTGGTTGATGTTATTCCAATAGATGATAAGGTGTTGTACTGACTATCCACCGCATCCACCTTGGTATAAATTGCTTCCCGCATGGCGCTGACTAATTCCTGAATTGTACTGTTATGGTACAACAAACCTGACTTGGCCTTTTCATTCCACTTTTCAATCTGCTTTTCCGTCATTTCGTCTTCCTGACGGGAGCTTAATGGCAGATAATCAGAATACTTTTTCTCCGCCAGCTTTTCGTTAAGGGAATCCAACAGCTTGTTGTAGTCCTCCACAAAGCTCTTCATATAATCCACAATCTTATCAGTATCCTGATTTACCGTAACAGTCGCCTTTTGTCCTGCCTGAGTACTATCCAGGAAGGTATAGGTAACTCCGGCAACAGTTAATTTGTTGGTGGAATTATCATAGCTCTTGCCATCAATGGTAACAGAGGCATTAGTACCAGCCCAGGTATGATCTCTGGCGGCAGCAGTTTCACTGCTTTCAGTGAGCCCCATCTTAGCTACTAAAGAGCTACCCAAGGTATCGCTACCAGTTAAAGTCGCATATCCACTGTCATTAGACAAAGTGAATTTGCCAGTTGCACCATCATAAGCAGCTGTTACGCTGATACTGTTTGCCGTAGCTACCTCGTTTATTTTGTCAGCCATTGTACTTAAGCTTGCACTACTCTTTAGATTTCCAGTGCCGCTGGTGTCAAACAAATCCTCATAGGTAAAGGATACTTCAGCTTGATTACCACTGTCTCCCACCTTAATAGCAAAGGCCGTGTCGGAAGCATTTACTGTGGAGGAATTACCATCAGCATCGGTCACGGTTAGGGTACCATCATTATTCTTCACTGCAGATAAACCCAATCCATCAGCTAAACTATCCTCTGTACTATGCTCATTAACACGAGTTATTCCCGTAGAGCTTTTGAAAGTCATTCCGCTTGGGTCAGCAATCTCACCTAGATTCAGTTTCCCAGATACATTCAATGGTGAACCATCAATATTATTAACATACACTTCACCATTTGGATTAGCAATGGTGAAATCACCATCTACATAGCTGGCCTTAATATTTAATCCAGCATTTTCACAAGCTTCATTTATTTTAGCCGCTAAAGCACTTAAATTTGCCGATGAAGCCTGCGCCGCCAAAGTGCCAGCACTATAATTAATTTCTACATCATTAACTTTTAAATTGTAACCATTATCTACAAAAGCTGAATAATCAACTATATCACCATATGACACATCTACAGTAGTAGAATCAGTTCCATCACTAATTTTAAAGCTAAATAAGGTTTGTGACGAATCAGTACCATTTGCGTAATACGCCCGATTCCCTGATTGAGACCCAATTTCCGTGGAACCATCTAAAACTCTAAGCGAATAACCATTAGTGGAAGTTTTCCTAATGGTGGAATTTAATCCAAATATATCTGCTAAATTGCTGGTATTACTTGTGCCTATGGCATATAAGCTAGTACTTGTAGCCAAATTGAGGCTATTAATCAACTGAGTAGCTACAGCTTCACCTGTTCCAGTATTTGCAGTCAACTCAGCCTGACCAGTTGGATTGGTCAATGAGAAGCTGTCATTTGCCGCATCATAGCTTGCCGTTACGCCAATGCCTGTTGCATTGATTTTATCAGCTAAATCACTTAACCCGGCATTACCGCCTAAATTTGTCTTTTTACCGATATCATCAAGGTTGAACAGTTCTCCTAAGGTAAAGCTGACAGTGGCGCCATTGGTACCATTGCTTAGGTTCATGGAAAAGGCCACATCGTCGGCCCCGGTATAGGTTCCATCAGCATTCTTAATGAAGCTTCCCAGCTCATCACCGTTGTTATCCTTCACAGTAACAGTATAAGAACCATCACCGTTGCTAACAGACTTAGCGGACAATCCCAATACATCCCTCATGCTAACTGACTTGGCACTATTAGTGATACCACTGGATTCCATGGTGGTGGCCATAGTATTGTCAGCCGCAAAATTTATGCGATCACTTAATTCGTTTGTAGCGGAATTATATGAACCAAGATTTAAATGATTCAACAAGGTTGCTGTATTGGCATTATCAGCAGTAATGCCTATAACATTATCCTTACCACTTGTCTTGTTGTACAGACTAAAAGATTCGTTTACAGTATCATAGCCACCCTGAATATTGGCCCCGGTTTTAGCCACCGCACTGGCCAAATCATTCAAGGTTTTTCCACCATCAAACAAAGCCGATTGATCACCGGTATAACCCGTATATTCACCAGATTTAACTCCGGTAAACAACTCATCATAAGTATAAGTAAGTGTATACTCAGTATCGCTACCAGCAGTGTCCTTTAGCCGCAGAGAAATAGCTACATCACTGCCATTGACTTCCTGGCCGTTCACATTATAGGTAAAATTAAAATTATTACCATCCTGAGTATAACTGGCCACACTGTAACTTCCGAAAATCACATCAGCCAGCTTATTGCTGGTCTGTGCATCAGCATTTGCCCTGGTAATCCCATAATTATTGCCAGACGAATCCTGAGCAGTCAGCAAATAAGCATTACTGGCCACCGACTCAACTGTAACAGTATGATTCATCGCTGCCGCTGCACCGTTTGCTGTAGCCGTCACTACCCCGGTATTTGAGCTAGTGGCAGCCATAGCATTCAGGTTTGACTGCATTTTATAAGTAGACAAGGTACCATACTTGTATGTAGTCAAATCATTATAGACATCGTTATAGGCTTCCTTTAACCAGGTGTTGGCTATTTCCTTCTGCTCCATCTTGTCGTATTGCTTGTTTTTGCCGGACATGCCCATTTTAACCAAAGACTCAATGTCCAGACCAGAGCCTGACAAGCCATAAATTCCATTTACGCCCATATTAAGGCCCTCCTTTATGCGTTACGATCCAGGAAAGCTCCCAGCCATTCCTGAGCCCTAATCATCCCTTCAACCATTTCCTCAGGCGGATACTCTTTAATAACCTCATCGGTCTTTTTGTCAATCATCTTAACTGACATAACATTGACCTCCTTGTGATACTTGAATTCCAAGTCACAATTCAGCTTACTCATGAGCTCGTTAAGCTCCTTTGTCATTTCACTGACAAATTCCTCGTTAATGCTGTCCAAGGCCTGATGTTTGGACTCATTATCCTCTTCCTTTTTTTTGTTGTCACTCTGTGCTGCTTCATTAGCTGATTTTATCTTGCTTGGAGACATTTGTTCATCAGCTTTTACTTCAACAGGTGCTACCTTAGTGTCAACAGGCTCTGCTGTTCTCTTTTGGCTAGCTCCACTGTCCACTGCCGAAACAACAACTGCTGCAGCCGTCATGTCTGAAATACTTCCTACCATTTTTAATCCCTCCGTAGAATAAAACTATAATCCTTTATTTAGGTAACGCCTGGGATAAATCTATACTGCTTGCCGGAGCCGCGGCCTTGCGGTTTTCTTCCTTTATAACCTTATAGATTTCTCCTCTATAAACCTTCACACTGCGGGGGGCATCAATGGCGATTCGAACATTTTCACCATTGACCTCCACAATGTTAATAACTATTTCATCCCCAATCATTATCTGCTGCTTGGGGCGTCTAGTAAGCACCAGCATTTCTCACTCCCCCTTTTTTTCAGGGAACAGGCGATGCTTGGTAGTATAGCTGGTTTTTTCCAACACAACCTGCTTTGCCTTCATATTAGCCTGATTGATGACAATTGGGGCCAAAAGATTAGTTGTCATATTGGGAATACCTGTAGGGGGAACCGTGATAAGCGAACAAACCAAAACATCTGCATCATTAGTCACCCCAAGAGCCTCCATATTGGCATCATCCAATTCAAAGGTATAATCTGGAAAGAATATAAAAGGATCTGTCATGAGAAAGGCCAAATCTGGTGTAGATGCCGACTGTAGAAACAGATAGGGGCTTTCTGCATCGTAGGGCAGAATAGCAAAATCTCGTTCATCCTCAAAGGCCGGAATCCCGTGATCAAAGGTAACTATTGATTTTTCATCAACTTCAATCTCACCAAATCTAGTAGTACTAAGCTTTCTCATTAGTTTCCTCCATGTATAAAAACTGGTATACCTCATCCGTCAGCCTATCGGCTGCCACCTTCCCCAAAGGGGAAGGCTAAACCCTCATATCGTACCTTCCTACGCTAATCCATTGTCTTACATAGCCTTCTCTGGCCAGGGTAGTTTGGGCAGAACCAGGGCGATTTTCGATTTCCGGCTGAGCCGTGGACTGGATGCTGGTAGTATCACTCCCTGGATCCATCTGACCCTTTATTTGTGATGGTGTAACCGTGAATTCCGGATCAGGAATTTTCACAGCCTCCCAGGCTGGCCATTGAAGGATTTCGCCCCTAAGTCTTGACCTGGCCTCCTGCCCAATAAGGTTACTGCCGGGCTTCGCTCCATTTTTGGCAAAATTCCAGCCAGACTGTGTAAGCCTTGAGGTATTTGCCTGAACATCCCTTAAGCCTTCGCCACCATACTTGGCGGCAAAATCAGTGTGATTCAAAAATCCATAAGCCTTACGGCTATTGTAGGTATCAATATCTACATCTACCTGGGTAGCTGCCACATCAGCCAGCGGTGGGTCGTAATGCCGATGAAGCTCGGCTGGGCGAAAGGTGTTTTTTATAGCCCGTGGCTGCTCCTGATGAATACTTATTTGAGGCAGCTCATGACTTATATTAAGATATTTCATTTCTGCCAGCATAGTACTCACCCCTTTATATTATACTCGTAAATTTATAAAAAAAACATAACTTTATTTCCAATTCAGACTAGACTACCAATTTACACCATATGCCAAGATACCCCTCCGCCCTTCGGGCACCTCCCCCAAGGGAGGCAGGATTAGCGCAAGGCACCGCAACTGATGGGTTATTTTCGCATTTCTAGCTAATTTCACACCTCATCCGCCCTTTGGGCACCTTCCCCTCAAGGGGAAGGCTAATACCAAATTACAAATTCCGCATTACGCGCTAGATATCCACCTCATCCGTCAACTTCGTTGACACCTTCCCCTCTAGGGGAAGGCTAATTCCAAATTACGCATAATGCATTAAATTATAGATAGTCTGCCAAGGTCCCCGGTAATATCTTCGACCCGACACTCAGTGAAAGACTGTAAATAGTCTGATACTCCATAAGCTTAGTGGCCAGCTTTGCCACATCTGTACTGGATACATCAGTAATATCACTGGTAATTGACTCATCCTGGGTAGTAAGCATATCCGAGGCGGCTGTATACGCCTGCTGACGGGCTGCCATAGTAGTCTGAGCGCCCAACACCTGGGAGTGAGCAGCATCACTTATGGTCAGGCCATCACTGGCGGCCCATGCATGATCTCCTGCATCGATTTTTGACACAGCATATAACAGCTCGTTAAGCATAGCTGTACCGGAAGCCGGGCTGCTTTCATAATCAAAAATATCACTGCCAAAGGCATCCTGACCGGTCTGATTTACCGTATCAGTGGCCTGGTCAATACCACCGGTTTTCTTTACCATGGAAATATACTTTGCGTCTCCACGGTATTCCACTATATACTGCTCATTGGTGGCGAATGTCAAGGTGACAGCTTCACCATCTACTGTAATATTTGAATTAAAGCTTGTTCCTGCGGAGTTTATGACCCCATATTTGTCAAAATACGTGCTGACATCACCGCTGCCACCCCAACCAACAGTACCTACTTTATCACCGGCTGCCACAGTACTGCCATCTACGGCTTTATCCTTGTAGCCATTTTCCACGAAATCCTCTGTATAAACGTTGCCGTTGGCTACGTTCATGTAATAGGTTCCACCATCACTGCCTGACAGCTTCAGCATCTGCGTTACAGTGGCCTTGTCATTCACATCGGTAAAGAAATCCGCCTGGGCCTCGCTCAAGGTCTTGGTCTCCCCACGAGCCTTTTTGCTGTCAGAAATCTGGAATGGCATAGTGGTATCCGACTGCCCTGAAAACAAATAACGGTCCCCAATCTGAGCATTCATATCAGAAACCACTTCCTGAACACTGGCTAAAAGCTCCTTGGCAATATCCCTCATATCATTTTCGTTATTAGGCGAATTACCAGCCTGAACAACCTTTGCCTTAAATTCCTTCATCCGTTCAGTGACATTTACCAGGGCAGCATCACTGTTTTTCATCCAGGAAACTGCTGTAGTAATATCAGCCTGAAACTGCTCAACGTTTGTAAGGGAGTTTTGATATCTTAAATATTTTGAATATCCCACAGCATCATCAGAAGCCCGATGAAGCTTTTTTCCATCACTCTGCTCAAAAAGCTTGGTGTAGGCTTCATAGGAGCCATTGAGCTGCTTTAAATAGTTGTTGGACATCATTGTGCTGCTTATACGCATATCAATCTTACCTTTCTTCTATACACCTCATCCGGTCACTTCGTGACCACCTTCCCCTCAAGGGGAAGGCTTTCTTTTTTGCCCTCCCCTCTGGGGAGGGGGCCCGTAGTGCGGATGAGGTTATCTGTCAAATATTATCTACCAACTACGCCGGTGCTGTTAATCAATCTGTCAAGCATTTCATCCATTGTAGTGAGGCACCGGGAACAGGCTGCATAGCCCTGCTGGAAAGTAATCATATTGGTAAGCTCCTCATCCCAGTTTACCCCTGAGGTAGACTCCCGTAAATTCTCTATCTGGGTCATAAGGTCACTTTGGAATTCCACCTTGTTATTCATATTTTCAGTAGCAGAGCCAAGAGTGGTCATGCTGGTATTGTAGTAGCTGTAGAAGGACTCATCCCCAATAGACCTGGTTTGAGTATTTACCACATCACTGGTATTTTTTTTCACACAATTAAACAAGGTACTGATCCAAACTGCGTTGGAGCCATCAGCTACACCATTTCCCGCAGCACGGGTGGCCAGCTTTTTATGTCCATCAGTGGCAGTAAGGTCCTGATTAATAGTCAGCTCCTTGACAATCTGCATACCACGAAGCTTATTACCATCCTTGGTCATGTATGCATCATCGGTACCCTGTACCCAGGAATAAGTGGAGCCGGCTGTACCATAAAAATTATCCCCCGCTACTCCAGCATCAGTTTCCAATGTATATCCAGCCTTATGCTGGTCGTTTAAAGTAGTTAGCAAAAAGGCTGCCATATTGGCCAATTTATCAATATAGCCTTTATCCTCCGTCACAGCCTCCAACTGACCATACAGTTCCCCATTGCCAGGGTTGAATGGTATATCTGACTCCTTGATTTGCAATGTGTAATCACTGATACCATAAACTTCATTATTTAATGGATCAGAAACAGATATGGTAACCTTGCTGGTGCCATTTACCAAAGTTGTACCATTACACACAAGATTATACATCCCATTAGGCGTCTCGTTTACACTGATATGCATAATTTTGGACAGCTGATCCACCAACAAATCACGCTGATCCCGTAAATCGTTGGCCATGGAGCCATTTGCCTCCATTTCCATAATCTGTCCGTTTAAAACAGTGACCCTGTCGGTCATACTGTTGATATTTTCCACACTTAGAATAATTTCCTGATAAACAGACTCTATCTGGGATTGAACCTGTACTGCCGTAGCATTCAATGTCTCAGCAAAATTATAACCGGCATTTATAACATTCTGCCGGCTGGAGGCCGTACTGGCAGTAGTAGAACAGTCTACCCACGCCTGATAAAACTTCTCCATAGAATCCTGAAGGGCATTGTCATCCGAATCATTGAATATTGTTTCCAGCTTGGAATAATTATTAGCCTTTGCGTTGTAATAGCCATCATTGGTGCTTTCTTTCCAATATTGACGGTCTGCATACTGATCTCTGGCCCGTGCTATACCATAAACTGCTACACCAGAACCAATCTGGTTAGCATGAGAGTACGACCAGATGGTTTCCGAGCTGGTAGCCGCTGAATTGACCTGCTGTCTGGAATATCCAGTGGTGCTGGAATTACTGATGTTGTGACCTACTGTGTTCAAGCCAACCCGGTTGTTCTGAATGCCACTAACCATGGTATTGAGTCCTGAAAATGTACTTAACATAAACCTCTCTCCTGTCTTGGTGTATCAGCCTAAGTCATCAGACTCCGGAATCAAACATTTTTCTACCCTGAACAGGCCTCCCACCGTCATCACCCGGCGTTCCATAGGTCACCCCCGCACTGGTCTGGGTCATTACATTGATGTTATAATCTATAAATTCTGTATGTCTATTCAAATATTGCATGTTGCCGGAATTAACTTTTTTCAGCTCCTGCAATACAATTTTCTGCTTATTTATAAGCGTATCAAGGACTTCCTTATCTGGTGAATCTGGAATCTTTGACAGCCATGTATTTAAATCTGCTTCACCACGGCTGGTCAGAAACTTTTCCTTGCGCTTCTCTAAACTATTGATGTTGGCCATGATGGGTTCCATTGTGGCGGCCAGCTTCCTTGCTGTTACCGCATCCGTCTTGACCAATTCCACTCGTTGAGCCTGTGCCAAATCCAGCAATCTTTTGCACAATATAAGCTGCTGGCGGAGTACCTCTATGATGTCTTTCATAAACTCACACCTCAAGATCAAAATTTTTCTCGTGGCTTACCCGCTCCTGTCCAGTACTGCCATATACCGGTTCCACCGAGGTTCCCCCAAGCTGATTCAGCTTAAAGTTAATTGCATCCAACGCTGCCGATATCATAATCTCGTTGTTAGATTGCAGCTCCTGGGTTTTCTTCACAATATCATGCAAAGCGTCATGGGATTGTTTTAACGTCCCTCTCAACTTTATATCAGGGCACTGAGCCAATACATCCCGCATCTGCATATTGGGCCGTATTTTAACATCTTGATTGGTAAGCAGATTAATCACCTTTTGGCGCTCTTTTTCGGCTTTATTAATGACTTCAACAATAGCTTCTTCCTGATGCACAATTTTTTCCAGTGATTTTATATCCACATTCACCAATACGCCGCGCTTCTCATTACCAAGCCTGTAAAGCTTCTGATACTGCGCGACGAGGGTGTTGATTATTTCTGCCAATTTCTGCCACATTGTGATTCAGCCCACCTCCTCAAGGATTACATAGAACCGCTCATACAAGTGCCCAGCTGTTAAAAGCGATTTTGCAGCATGCTTGCTGCTAGTTCACTACTGCTTACATGGTAGCTTCCGGCGGCAATCAAATTCTCCAGCTCTGCCACACGGTCATGACGAACATCATCCATGGAATTCATTTTAGCCAATGCCTCCCGAACATTCTGACCCTCCTGAGAAATATGGATCTCATCCCGTCTTTCCTCGTTGCGGCCAGCCTTGGCAATCTTGTTGTTGCTGCTATGATTGCTGTAAATACTGGCAATTCCTTGTAAACTGTTGTTTATAATCATGGTTATCACCGCCCTTTTCCAAAACATCTGCGGAAACTTCTTTAAAAATACCGACACCTGTAGCGTCCATTCCATTCCCTAACCATGTATCGAAAAAAAAAGCAGGATCCTTAAATCCTGCTGTAAATTATATGTGATATTTTAAAAAAGTTAAAATTAAAATTCCTTACCGGCATTATACATGGTACGAGCACGGTCAACGGGCTGCAGCCGCTTTTTGCTGGCGTTGAGCTTTTCCACCTGCTTGTTAAGCTCCTGACTGCACTTTTCACAAAGCTTACCAAAGAAAATATCCGCCCCACAATTTTCACAAGGGTAGGAAATGTTTTTGCTCACCACCCGGCCACTTTTAATCATGCGAAGTACTACCTTTTCCTTTACCCCGGTGCCCTCTGTTATTTCACGTATACTGCACTTGTCATGATCCCGAACATAATCATGGACAATCTTCTCCTGCTCCAGCTCAATATCATAACAGGCAGGGCACATATGCTGACCAACCTCTAAATACAGCTTTCCACACTCCGGGCAATTCTTTAACTTGTTCATATCATACACCTCTAACACACCAAATATAGTACAATCAATTTCAATTTTAAATTTATAACTCAAACTTCGCACATAGATATATCGGTAAAATCAAGGTGCAATGCCTATAAGTAGACATTATCTTGCCTTCCCCGCTTGGGTAGCGAAGCGGCGGATCGGTAGTGAATGAAAGCCCGGTGGGCTTTCAGAGCCGAGCTGTGACCGAGCCGTAGCGAGACAAGGTGGCGCGGGCGATACGGATGCCCGTGACGGATGAGGTGTTCCGTCGGAATATCGCCTTTCGCGCGGTAGAGATCGTAATAAAGAATTTTACGAAAATTTGATTTTGCTCCGGGTTTAAAGGTATGATGTAGTGCTTCCCGCGCTTGACACC
>JAFVER010000007.1 GCA_017475925.1 Anaerovibrio sp.
CTTTAAACTCCCACTGAATATTAGTCGAATAAATCCTAAGCTTTACGGAAGCATCCAAGAGGCAAAGCCGATTGGATAATGCGCCCTATGCGAAAGTGTCCTGTGAAACAAGACTTTGTTGAAGTTGAACAGTAGACACTCACCGCTATGGGCGCTTAACTCCTACCTAAGAGGATGGGAGCCTTAGCGCCCGTTAGCGTAGGGTAAATAATACAATAAATAACTAAACCTTGGACCATATCATTTGATGTGGTCTTTTTTGTAAGTGATTAATATTATTTCATTAATATTTTTTATTATTTTCAATTGATTTAGACAATTTAGAATGTTAAAATATAGGTATCAGTTGTAAGAAATGGAGGTAAGTAGAAACATGAAACAGTATGAGCTCTTTATTAACGGTGAATTTGTTCCAAATGGGGATCGGGAAATGTTGGATGTTATTAATCCGGCAACGGAAGAGGTTATCTCTCAGGTGCCAAAGGCAACCAAGGCTGACGTGGATGCAGCGGTGGATGCAGCCTTTGAGGCCCAGAAGTCCTGGGGCAAGCTGCCAGCTATCCAACGGGCCAATTATCTAATGGAATTGGCCGGGTTGGTTCGGGAAAATCAGGAATTATTTGCCCGTACCAATACCGAGGAAATGGGCAAGCCGTTGGCTCAATCCATGGATGAGGCCGGCTGGCTGGGGGATTATATTCAGTATTTTGCTGCTATGGCCCGCCATATTAAGGGAGAAATTATTCCATCTGATCGCCCAAACGAGAATATTTTCCTGTATAAGATGCCTATTGGTGTAGTGGCTGGCATAATGCCTTGGAACTTCCCGCTGTTTTTGATTGGTCGTAAGGTAGCACCGGCCTTGATTGCTGGTGATACAGTGGTTCTTAAGCCTTCCAGTGATTCGCCAAATGGCTGCTATGAGTTTGCTAAATTAGTTGCCAAGAGCTCACTGCCTAAGGGTGTAATCAACGTGGTTACTGGTGCCGGTGGTGTTGTGGGTGATGCTCTTTCCGGCAACCCTAAGATTTCATTGGTATCTATGACTGGTAGCACAGGTGCCGGCAAGAAGATTATGAAGAAAGCTGCCGATAATGTAACAAAGGTTTCCCTGGAGCTGGGTGGCAAGGCACCGGTTATTGTTATGAATGATTGCAAGCTGGATGAGACAGTGGAGCATGTATACAATTCCCGTATCATTAATTCCGGTCAGGTTTGCAATGCGGCTGAGCGGGTTTATGTTCAGGAGGGAATTGCAGATAAATTTATTGAGAAAATTGTTGCCAGATTTAAAAAGGCAACCTATGGTCCTGGCTTAGGCGGAACCTTTGATCTTGGCCCAATGGTCAACAAGGCTCAGCAGGAGCATGTTGATGAACTGGTACAAAGTGCTGTTAAGGAAGGGGCAACTATCTGCTGTGGTGGTAAGAAGGCAACAGTTGACGGCAAGGGCTTCTACTATGAGCCTACTGTAGTTTCCAACTGCACCCATGATATGACCATTATGCGGGAAGAAATCTTTGGTCCGGTATTGCCGATTGCTACCTTCAAGACCTTGGATGAAGCAATTGAAAAGGCCAATGATTGTGTATATGGTCTGACTTCCTCAATTTATACTCAGGACTTTGATGTAGTAATGAGAGCATTAAATGAGATAAAATTCGGTGAAACCTATGTAAACAGGGAACACTTTGAAGCATTCCAGGGCTTCCATCAGGGCGTTCGTCAGTCTGGTCTTGGCGGTGATGATGGTGAGCATGGTCTCGATGAATTCCTGGAGACTCATATTTGCTATGTAGATTTCGATTTAAATGCGCAAGGTAAATAATCGGTAATTAAATATAAAATATCCCGTCTGATGTTGGCTTTTGCCACCTGTCAGGCGGGATATTTTTTATGATAAAGTATTAAATTTCCTTGGCCAGCGCTCTTATGCTTTTGCTTTTATTTTAGGATTAGTGTTCAGTATGGAGTGCCGTACTCATATAGAATGTCACTAGGAAGGTCAATTTCATCGTTCCAAAAAACACAGGTACGGCTTTCATCAAGCTGGACATTTTTAAATAGTCCCTGTTCTGTCAGAAGATTATGATATGATGGGATGGTGTTAATGTCGTCCTTTACATCGTAAATAACTCTTTTATCATCATCAAAAATAATATATAGCGTGAAATTTTCACGAGGCTCTATGTGTTTGATGCGAGGAATCATTGTTAGTACCTCCCTATATTAGTGGTGGTCCCACTCTCTTAGGTGGGAGTTAAGCACCCATAGCTGTGAGTATCTACAATCCATTCATATTTTTATAATCATATTTTTCTTTAGCATGATTTCAGAAATTAATATACACAACCCTAACCACAGGGCGACATAAAAAAGGGTAGTGGCAAAAGGAAAGGCTGGATTAAAAAAATAAGTGTGATAAATCCAGGCGTATAATGATTCGTCGCCATAGGTAATGGAGTACAGTATGCTTATTGTAATTTCTGTAAGCATATAAATAAACAGTGGATTACGACCTATGGCAATAAATGGTTGAACAAAATTGTGAAGGCTATGTCCGATTAATTCCATCATAGCAAGCAGCAAAGCATTTATTCCGGCAACTGTTAGCACATAAGGGGCAGTCCAAAGAGGCTTGCTGATAATTTCCACATAGCTCCACAGCCAGCCGGTTATCAGCATGATAATGCCAAAGCCCAAAAGCATTTTTATAAACTTTTGATTGGATAAATAGCTTCGATGGCTGTCCTTCAGCAAAATACCAGCTAATGTCCCCAACAGAAAAGTGGCTACAGTGTTAATTGTACCCCATAGCCCTTCCGGGTCATAGGCTGCATGTAGGTAGGTATGAGCTGTTCCCAAGGTGATTTGGTCAATATAAATACTCATATTGTCCAGTTCACTGTAAGGATTAACCAAATCATACAAATGATAGGAAGCAGTAGAAAAAAGCATTAGTAAAAATGAAAAAATAATCAGCTTACCTTTTGTGTTAATGCTTTTATAAAGTATTCCTCCAATAAAATAACAAAGAGCCAATCTTTGAAGAACGCCCAATGGTCGAAAGCCTGCTGACAGGTCCGTAAGACATTGAGCTAAGGTATAATCTGATATAGCTACCCATTGTACTATAAATGGTATAAGATTGATAAGCAGGCCAAATAAAAACAGCAGCAGTGAACGGCAGAAAATTTTTGTCAGCCAGTTGGGCATAGAAAAGCTTCGGGAAAAGACCAGTGATATACCCATAATGAAAACAAAGCTTGGAAACGACAGGTCAATAATGGATATACCTATCCAGCCTCGGTGAATAAACTGAGTATAGGTATAGGTTTGGTCTGGGCTGAGATTACCAAGCAGCATAATAAATATGGTCAGTCCCCGTAATATATCAATGGAGAGTATACGTGTAGAATTCATTTTATTTCACCTTTTAATTTTTAACCATAAAATACAAAAAATGTAAAAATAAAGAAAATAGTCAGAAAATTCTTTTTGTTTCCTTGTTTACTATATAAAAGAAATATATTATACTATAACACATAGGACTAAAGTTGGAAAGGAGGTGTAAAGGAATGTCCTTGGTAAGTGACCGCCTTTTTGAAATTAGACGTGCCGCTATGCCTGAGTCCTCCCGGGCGGATTTTGCCAACCTCATTGGGTTGGGACCACAAATCTACAGTAGATATGAAAGTGGCGAGGAACGTGTTCCCCAGGCGATTATTTCTGACCTTTCAGGCAGAATTGGATTACCTGAGGAGGTTATTGATGGAACAGAGCAGTTTGATGATTTTTACAAATCCCTTTGTGGGCTGCTGTTTCAGAGATGAAAGCCTTTAGAGCTTTGTGACATTGCTTGTGGATAAGTAGATCGCAAGGCTTATTGTAAGGCTATTCCTAATTTTCTTTGTTTTTTACCTGGGGTTGAATGCTTGAAAGGGCATTTGACCTCAGGCTTTTATTTTTTATCGGAACACCTCATCCGCCTTGTAAACTCGGCACCTTCCCCATAGGGGAAGGCAGGGGCTATCCTACGCTAACGGGTGCTAAGTCTCATTTTACTAAAAATTGCTTACTTACGGACATTGTGCTATCATAAGAAAAAAGTGTGTACTGCTTGGGGGGTAGAATGAATGCGTGTTGAAAAGGATTTCCGAAATAATCACAGACTGCGGGAGTGGCTGGAAACCATGTCCTGGGAGCATGAGACAGAGGAGCAATTTTATTTATGGCTGGAAAAATTTTTCGATGAAGGCAACCGGGTTTCGGTTAAGGGTGTAGCCTGTGACCTCCATGATTGTATAGAATTGTTTGAGTCTGATACGGATAAATAAGATAAAGTTGCATTGTATGTTGAACTTGACAATGCAACAATGTATAATACTAGCGTGGTATTTTGTGCCACGCTATTTTAATGTGAAAAAGGAAGTAATTATCATGGAGCTTGATAGCCTTTCATCGTTGGAAAAAAGAGAAATATTGTTTACTGATATAAAAAATGCCATTGAGGTGGAATGGATAAATACTTTTAAGTTACCAAATGACGACGCTGTCACCCGTTCAGTTTTGACCATGTCCGATATAGATTCGGCGGAGGCACGTTTGAGACGCTTTGCGCCCCTTATAAAAATGCTTTTTCCTGAAACAATTGATGCCAAAGGGATAATAGAATCCCCTTTGGTAGAAGTGCCTGATTTAAAAAAGGCTCTTAATAGTGAGAAAATGGGGGCTAATCTTTCCGGCAGGCTTTATGTAAAATTGGACAGTGAGCTGCCTGTTGCCGGTTCAGTGAAGGCCAGAGGCGGTATATACGAGGTTTTGAAGCATACGGAGGAAATTGCTGTAAAAAGTGGTATTATCGACAGCTATGAGGATGATTATTGCAAGCTGGCCAGCCCGGCTGCCAAGGCTTTTTTTGCCACCCAGAAAATTCAGACTGGCTCCACCGGGAACCTTGGTCTTAGTATTGGCATCACCGGGGCAGCCATTGGCTATGAAGCTATTGTACATATGTCAGCCGAGGCTGCTCAATGGAAAAAGGAGCTTTTGCGCCGAAATGGTGTCAATGTTGTAGAATACGACAGTGATTATACGGAGGCAGTTGCCAATGGACGGGCAGAATCCGCCAATGATCCTAACAGCTATTTTGTTGATGATGAAAATTCAACGGATTTGTTTTTGGGATACGCAGTTGCCGCCAAACGGCTGAAAAAGCAGCTACGTCAGCAGGAGGTGACGGTTGATAAAAATCATCCACTGTTTGTTTATATCCCATGTGGCGTAGGAGGGGCACCAGGAGGTATTACCTTTGGCCTTAGACAGTTTTTAGGGGATGATGTCCATTGCTTTTTTGTGGAGCCAACCCAATCACCATGTATGCTTTTAGGAATAGTAACCGGACTTTACAACAATATTTCGGTGCAGGACATTGGCTTATCTGGAAAAACCTATGCTGACGGACTCGCAGTAGGCCGTCCATCAGTTTTTGTGGGAGATTTTATCAAGCCTTTTTTGTCAGGAATAATTACTGTCAAGGATAAGCGTTTATTTGAATACATGCGCCTTTTGTGGAACACAGAGAAAATATTTGCTGAACCAAGTGCCTGTGCGGCAGTTCATGGCGCCTATTGCTGGAATCACTCAGAAGAAATGCAAAATTATATTTATGACAATCATTTAAAGCGTCACATGGAAAATGCCACCCATATTATTTGGGCCACCGGCGGAAGCCTTGTACCGGATAAAATTCGCCAGGAAATGCTGGAGAAAAAGGTTTGATTTGGAGTTGAAAAAATGGATTTTTTGCTAATTTCCCTGCTGATATATTTGCTGGGAACTTTGACGATTGTTTTTCCAAAGCGAATAGAGCTGGCAGCTCATTATCTGGGAATGCTGTGTGCTGTTTTGGCCAGTGGTATGGTTGCCTATTCTTCGCTGAACTATTTGATGAATCCTGTGGATGGATGGCTTCTGGAAGCCTCCTGGGGCAGCTATTCATTACAGGCTGATGCCTGGAGTGCAGCATTTCTTTTGCTTACTGGTGCAGCCGGAGCCATGACAAGTATTTATGCCATAGATTATGGAAAAAGCTATAAAGGAAATCGCATTCGTCTGCTAAGCGGCCTATGGAATTTGTTTTTATTATCCATTGTTGCTGTACTGCTTTCTGGTGATGCCTTTACCTTTATTGTAGCCTGGGAGCTGATGGCGCTGGTGTCATTTCTGTTGGTTAATCATGAGGCAGGAAAGAAGAAAACCGTCAGTGCTGCCTATCAATATATGGTGATGACTCATATAGGTACGGCAGCTATTATGGTGGCGTTCTTTCTTATTGGCAGCAGCTCAGGCAGCTTTTCCTTTGGCGATATGGCAAACAACGAGCTGTCCGGCTTTATGAAGAATGTGGCCTTTATCTGTGCCTTTTTGGGCTTTGCCTTAAAATCCGGTCTTATGCCGCTGCATATCTGGTTGCCTAATGCCCATCCGGCAGCTCCAAGTCATGTATCAGCCTTAATGAGCGGTGTGATGCTGAAGGTTGCGCTTTATGGCTTTGGACGCTTTGCTTTTCAGTTTATTGGTATGGATATTTTTTGGCATGGCCTCATAGTCATGCTTGTTGGTCTTGTATCGGCTTTCCTTGGGGTTCTTTATGCTACCATGGAGGTTGATATGAAACGCATTTTGGCCTATTCCTCGGTGGAAAATATGGGAATAATTTTTGCGGCCTTTGGCTGTGGTATGGTGATGTATTCCATGAATATGACTGTTGTGTGTGTAGTCGCCTTTACCGCAGCCCTGGTTCATGCCTTCAGCCATAGCCTCATGAAGGGGCTGCTTTTTATGAGTGCCGGTGCCGTTATGCATTCAGTTGGCAGCAAGAACATAGAACTGATGGGGGGCTTGATTAAAAAAATGCCTTATACGGCCCTGTTTACCTTAATAGGCTCCATGGCCCTTTCATCATTACCATTTACCAGTGGGCTGGTGGGGGAGTGGCTGACACTGCAAAGCTTTGCTACCTTGGCCCAGCAGGCTGGCACCCCGGAGCTTAGATTGCTGGTTATTTTTGCTTTTATCATGCTGGGGCTTACCGGTGCAACTGCTCTTGGCTGCTTTGTGCGGCTGTATGGTACTGCCTTTTTGGGACGGGCCAGAACAAATATAGTTGACAAGGCTCATGAAATGCCGGTATTTATGCTTCTTGGTATGGGCCTGGAAGCAGTTTTAATCGTAGCCATCGGCCTGATGCCTGATGCCCTGGTTAATATGGTGCAGCAGGTATTTGCCGGTATAGCCGCAGTGTCTATAGGAACACCACTGGGCCTTATTTGGGGTGGCAGTGGGCGATATGCCCTTTATAGTCCGGGTATTATTTTTGCTGTATTTGCCTTGATTGCTTTATTTGTTTTTGTGGCAGTTTATCGCTCGGTTTCATTTGCAGGCAAGGAATCTACAGGCTCCCTGGTCAGAAGGGATGTTACCTGGAATTGTGGCACTATACCAACCAGTCGTCAGCAGTATTCGGCTACCGGCTTCAGCAAGCCTTTACGGCGGGCCTTTGACGGTATTTTAAGTCCAAGGCGTAGCCTTACATATCTACGAAAAGAACATGCTTATTATGGCCGCAAGCTGAAATATGAGTTGGAAATACCGGATATTTTCAACGACCGGTTATATAAGCCTATTCAACAGCTGATGATAAATTCTTCCTCCGCCTTTCATAAGATTCAGGAGGGCAGTGTAAGGCTTTATATTGGCTACACCATGGTTGCCATGATTGTGGTACTGATTTGGGGGGTATTGCTTTAATGGAAGCTTTAATGACAAGCATTGGCCTCAATTTAGTTCAGGGACTGGTGCTGCTTATCTTTGCTCCTCTTGTGGCTGGAATCATTAACAAGGTTAAAGCCAGACTGCAAAAGCGTAGGGGGGCCAGTGTCCTACAGGAATATTTTGATATCTGCAAATGGTGGAAAAAAGCAACCATTCTTACACCATATACCAGCGTTATTTTTATATTGGCGCCAGTGGTTTATTTTATGACCAGCTTAGTAGCTGCCACAATGGTTCCGGGCTTTTTGACCGGACAGTTCAGTGTGGGGGATGCCTTTATATTTGTGTATATTTTGGCCCTAGGCAGATTTTTTATGACCCTTTCATCTATGGATGCAGCTACCTCCTTTGGTGGCATGGGGGGCTCCAGGGAAATATATGTGTCTGTTTTGGTGGAGCCGGCTATTATGCTGGCAATCCTTATAAACAGCATACGGTATCATTCAACCACCCTGTCCAGCATGGTTATAGACTATGACGGAGCCTATTTTACCATATCGGCGGTACTGGCCTGCATTGCATTCTTTTTGGTAATGCTGGCAGAAAACAGCCGGTTGCCGGTGGATAATCCGGACACCCATTTGGAGCTTACCATGATTCATGAGGGTATGACCCTGGAATATTCTGGCAGGTTGCTTTCGCTTATCCATTTAGGCAGTTATCTGAAAATAATCGTTTTTCTCACCCTGTTTGGTGCTCTTTATGTACCAATAAATATTCCCCTGGCCATAAAGATATTATTGGGAGCGGTTATTATCGGTGTAGTGGAAACGCTTAACAACAAAATGCGTTTGTTTAAGGTTCGTGTATATCTTGGTGCAGCAACAGTCTTTTTGCTGCTGGCTATTATTGCTGAATAAGGAGGGCACCGACATATGGAGTATTTAGTGGTTTTCTTGGTGCTGGTGGTTTTCCTGCAAACACGGATTACAAATTTACAGCGGGCTGTAATATGTCTTGCCAGCCAGTCCTTTATTATAGCCATTGCCTGCTTTGTATTGGGCTTATCCAGCGGAAATGGTATTCATGCCCTTTTGCCAGGTGTACTTACCCTGGTGGTTAAGGTATTGTTTATTCCAGGCGCCATATATCGTCTGGTAGGAAAGCTGAAAAACGAGCGGGAAATCCTTTCGGCCAGCAATGTTAATTATTCAACGACGGCAGCGGCCTTATTTCTGGTTCTGGGCTATGTAATTGTTGAACGGCTGTTGCCGGGCTCAGCAGGCCGGGATATTATTGCGGCCTCTATTTTAATGATTATGACAGGCTTATCCTTGATGGTACTGCGCAAGCGGGCGATTATTCAGATTGTTGGCCTGATAACCCTTGAAAACGGGATATATCTGCTGGGCCTACTTATGACCGAGGGCTTGCCACTGGTAGTGGAGCTGGGAGTATTTTTGGATGTGTTGATTGCTGTGGTGGTATTGGTTATTTTGACCTCCAGAATGAGATTGTCCTTTATGACCACCGATACCAGCGTTATGAAAAAGCTGAAGGGATAGATTATGAATTTTAACATTGAAGCTTTAATATATATAATACTTGCCCTGCCAGTGATATTTAGCGCTGTTGCAGCTACCAACCTGCCTGGCAGGGAGCTTTTGCATTGGCTCAATCGGATATTTGCTACTGCCGTCGGCGGAGCAATAATTCTATTGACTGGCTCCTTTAACCCTGAAACGCCATATATAGGGGAATATATTTATTTTGATGCCCTTAGTATGTGGATGATGATAATAATTGGAGCTCTATATTTTGCCTTCGCCTGGACCAGTAAGGCATATCTTGATCGTGATACCAATAAACGGTATGGCTATCTTCGCCGGTTTGGCAGATTGGAGGGCCGGTTTTATGCCCTTTCCCATATATTTGTCTGGATTATGCTTGTGGTGGTGGTGGTAAACAACCTTGGCCTTATGTGGGTTGCCATTGAGGCGACAACATTGGTTTCTGCGCTTTTGGTGGCGTTTAAGTTTACCCGTACCTCCCTTGAAGCAACCTGGAAGTATGTTATGGTCTGTACTGTAGGTATCTGCCTGGCTCTTTTGGGTACAATCATTGTCTATTATATTCAGCTTAACAGCATTGGTTCGGCAAATCCACTGGATTGGCTGTATCTTTCTCAACACAGCAGTGAGATTAATCCGGCCATGGCCAAATTTGCCTTTTGCTTTTTGTTTGTTGGCTATGGGACAAAAATTGGCTTGGCGCCAATGCATGCCTGGCTGCCTGATGCTCATTCGGAGGCTCCGGCCCTGACCAGCGGGCTTTTATCAGGGGCTCTATGTATTTGCGCCATTTATGTGTTGATAAGAAACATTATTATTCTTATGCCAGCGGTAGGCATTGATTTCATCAGCAGCCTATGCCTGTTCTTTGGTATTTTTACCATTGCTGCCGCGGTGTCATTTGTGGTGGTGCAGCGGGATATAAAACGAATGCTGGCCTATTCCTCCATGGAAAACTTTGGCCTTATGGTGGCTGCCCTGGGGCTGTTTGTGCCCATTGCCGCCCAGGCAATGCTGCTGCATATGTTTAATCACGCCCTGGTGAAGTATTCACTGTTTTATACTGCTGGTACTATTATGGAAGAATACGGAACAAAAAATATGATGCGTATACATGGCATGATGGTCCAGGTGCCAAAAACCTCCTGTTTTTTGCTGCTGGGTATTGTGGCAATTCTCGGTATGCCACCCTTTGGTATTTTCTTTAGTAAATTCTATATGATATATGGATTTTTCACGGCAGATCATCCTTGGCTGGGAGTAATTTCCCTTGTATTACTGGCTGGGATGCTTATTGGTATTTTGTATCATATACTTCGAATGCTGGGGAGCCAGCCAAAGCGCCGGTTTGCCGGTGAGCTTTTTGGTGTTATTGATTCTATGGTAATCGCCGGACTGCTTGCTGTCAGCTTTGCTGTAAGTGCTTGTCTAAGTGAAATTACTGTATTAAATCGTCTTTTAGAATGTGCTGCCAGAATTGTGTTAGGAGGTGTAGCATAATGCTGACAACTATTATGCCAGAAGCCATCCTGACGGCAGCGGAAAAATATTCAGCTAAGGGCACTCATCCCTTAACGGCGATGTTTGGTCGGGATGAAACAGTCTTTGGTGAGGGGTATGCAATATATTGTTATTTTGAAGTTCCAGAGACTAAGTCTGTAGATGGTTTTAAGGTGGTTTTTAGGCCGGAAAGTCCTCTGGAATATGACAGCATTACCCATATTGTTCCAGCGGCGGCCTGGTATGAACGGGAAATACATGATATGTTTGGAATTATTCCCAAGGGTCATCCTGATTTAAGACCATTGGTACTGCACGAAAGCTTCCCGGAGGGGTTCTTTCCCCTTAGAAAATCCGTAAAGGTTAATGCTAAGGTACGGGGAGAGCGAAAATATAAAATTCGCACAGCCAAGGGTGAGGGCCTGTTTGAAGTGCCGGTGGGACCTATTCATGCCGGTATTATTGAGCCGGGGCACTTTCGTTTCAGTCAGGCTGGTGAGGCCATACTTCAGCTTGATGCCAAGCTGTTTTTTACCCATCGGGGCATAGAAAAGGCCGTAGAAGGAAAGACGCCATATGAAGCTCTGCCAATTGTTGAGCGGATATGTGGAGCATGTAGTATAGCCAATACCTGGAGCTTTTGTCAGGCAGTGGAAAAGATTGTTGGTGTATCGGTGCCAAGACGGGCCGAGATAATTCGCACACTGCTTATGGAGCTGGAGCGTATCACCAATCATGTAGGGGACCTGGGCAACATTCCGGCTGGAGTTGGGTTTAATCCTGCCATAAGTCTTGGTGGCAGACTAAAGGAAAAGCTGATGCGTCTATGTGAAGCTGTTTCCGGAAACCGGTTTTTGCGAGGCGTAATTGTTCCCGGTGGTGTAGCCATGGATATTGATGCTGCATTAATCAATCACATACGTGAGGTAATAGACGATGTGACTGACGGAGTGGAGGATTTATCCATTATGTTTTCCGAGCAGGAAAATTTCCAAAATCGGATTCAGACCACAGGTATTATCCGTAACCGGACAGCTGTAGATTTGGCTATGGTTGGAGTTGGAGCACGGGCCAGTGGCTATGCCCATGATAGCCGCAGTGATTTTGATTATGGGGTATACAGTGAGCTTAATTTCAAGCCCTATACAAAATCTATGGGAGATGTGGCAGCAAGACTTTTGGTGCGGATAGGGGAGCTGTCAGCTTCCTTTGAAATGGTTGATAAGCTGCTGGATATGTTAAGCAGCTGTGCTGATACAGCCTTAAATGTTGAATTGAATTACATTAAGGGCGAAGGCTGGGGAATAAGCGAGTCGGCCCGGGGCAGTAATTTTCATTATGTTGCTCTTGATGCTGCCGGGCTCATTGACCGGTTGTTTGTCCGCAGTGCCTCATATCCCAATTGGCCGGCACTTACGGTAGCTGTACAGGGGGATATTATTCCTGATTTTCCGCTTATTAACAAGAGCTTTGAGCTTTGCTATGCCTGTATAGACCGCTAAAAGGGAGATGAATAAAGGCTATGTTTAAGGTTTTAGAACGAATTTTCAAGGACAGGCTGGCAACTGAGGAAATCTCTCTGGCAGGTAGCGAACGATATAGGGGGCCGATAGAGGGTAAGGCTGGTGCCGACGCATTGGGAGAGTGTATGGCCATATGTCCGGTAAAGGCGTTTTCGGTGGCTGGTGAGGATTACAAAATAGACTATAAAAGATGTATATTTTGCGGTCGCTGTGTGGAGGCCTGTGCTAAGCTGGTTCCAAAGGCCAACGCACAAGCTGGTCTAAGTCATGGTCATGTTGATGCCATGCCATATCTTATGGAGGCCGGACAGGAGGCTGTACAGGATGTTTTTAAAAAGCAGCTGGGACGGTCACTGCATGTGCGGCATTTGGATGCCGGCTCCTGTAATGCCTGTGATTTTGAAATGGGAGCAACTGGTAATCCATATTATGATTTAGGCCGTTATGGTGTACATTTTGTGGCGTCACCAAGACATGCTGATTTGCTGATGGTAACCGGTGTAGTAACCCGCAATCTGGAGCAGGCCCTAAAAATGAGCTATGAGGCCATGCCGGAGCCAAGAATGGTAATGGCCTGCGGAGCCTGTGCCGCCGGTGGGGAAACCTATGGTGATACCTATGCCCTTGTAGGGGCGGTGGACACGGTTCTGCCGGTGGATTTATATGTACCGGGCTGCCCACCAAGACCATCAGCCATGATTGTGGCTCTGTTGGCGGCTGCCGATTTATTAAAGAAAAAGATGAAATAATTTATTTACTCAAACTTCGCACATGCATAATTGATGTATTTCTGCTAGGTGAATGCCTAACGCAGAATGCTTGCGCTCATAAATTTTGCCTAGTGGAACTAAGTTCAATCTTCGCATAGCTCGATTTCACTAAGTATCAAGGCAAAATAATGTCTGCTTATAGGCATTGCACCTTGATTTTGTCGATATATCTATGTGCGAAGTTTGAGTTATTACATAAATCGGGCTGCGTGTTGTAGTCCGATTTTTTGGTGAAAAATTAATATTAAATTTTCTGAATATTACATGTATACATGTAAAAACTATATTTAATTTACCATTTATGGTATAATACGTAGCTGTGTTCACTGTATAAATACAGATACATAAAATTTAGGGGGATTGTTTTTATGAAACACGACGAGAATGAGTTTATGCAACACGAATTGCGTCTGCCTGAACTCACAGTTCGTGGTATGCTACTGGGTGCCATACTTACAGTGATATTTACTGCATCCAATGTATACCTCGGATTGAAGGTAGGACTTACTTTTTCCTCCGCCATTCCGGCGGCGGTAATTTCCATGGCGGTTTTAAAGATGGCCAAGGATGCAAATATTTTGGAAAATAATATGGTACAGACCCAGGCGTCAGCGGCTGGTACCCTTTCTGCCATTATTTTCATTATTCCTGGTATGCTGATGATTGGTTATTGGCAGGGCTTTGAATTTTGGCAGACCCTGTTGGTTTCTCTGTGTGGTGGCTGTCTGGGTGTATTGTTTACTATACCGTTGAGACGAGCTATGGTGGTTCACAGTGATTTAGCATATCCTGAAGGAGTTGCAGCAGCTGAAATCTTGAAGGCTGGCAGCCATTCCGAGGATACTGATGGCAAGAGCAGTGGCCTTAAGGAGATTATGGCCGGAAGTGTTATTTCTGGTATTGTAGCATTGCTGACCAATGGCTTTCAGGTTATAGTTGGCGGTCTTTCCCTGTGGTTTCCTGTAGGCCGTGGTATTTCTCAGATTGCTTGTGGTTATTCTGGTGCCTTGGTTGGTGCCGGCTATTTGATAGGTATTACTTCTGGTTTAGCCATTTTCGTAGGCATTCTTATTGCCTGGTGTGGTTTTGTGCCATATTATGCCATGACCGGCATCCTGCCGGATGGTATGACTCTGGAACAATTTGGTGGAATTATCTTTAAGGATCGGGTTCGTCTTATTGGTGCCGGTACCATGGGCGTTGCCGCTATTTGGACCCTTATTACTCTGGCTAAGCCAGTAATTGAGGGAATGAAGGAATCACTGGCTGCGGTGAATATGTCCTCTGAGGAACGGGGCCTGCATCGCATGGATATTGATATGTCCCTTAAGAGCATTGGAGCTGTATTTGCCCTGACTATGGTTGGCCTTTTGGGAATTTTCTTCGTCTTTGTTTCTGCCGAAGGACTTCCTATGAGTGAGACACTTACCTTTACCATTGTTGGTGTGGCTGTGGCCACCCTTATGGGATTCTTTGTGGCAGCGGCTTGTGCTTATATGGCTGGTCTGGTTGGCACCTCGTCCAGTCCTATTTCCGGTATTGGAATCATTGGTATTATAGTTTCTTCTCTGGTAGTTTTGTTTCTGGCAAATTCCTTTGGTATATTTGATATGCCGGGTGGAGAAAAGTTTGCTACCGCAACTGCAATTTTTACTACCTCCATTATTCTGGCCATCGCCTGCATATCCAATGATAATATGCAGGATTTGAAAACTGGTTATCTGGTTGGTGCTACACCTTGGCGTCAGCAGGTGGCTCTGCTGCTGGGCTGCGTAGTAGGTGCTTTGGTAATCGCTCCGGTTCTTAATTTGCTTTATGAGGCCTATGGCTTTGTAGGAGCTATGCCACGTCCTGACATGGATCCGGAACAGGTTCTTTCTGCTCCGCAGGCCACATTAATGACTACCATTGCCCAGGGTATATTCTCCCATGAATTGGCATGGGAATACATCTATATTGGTATTGGACTTGGCGTTGTTCTGATTTTGGCTGACCAGCTGTTGAAGAAGACCACCAAAAGCTGTGCCTTGCCACCATTGGCTGTAGGCATGGGTATTTACCTTCCGCCATCTGTTCAGCTCCCATTGGTTATTGGTGCCGTTATGGGCTACTTCGTCAATAAGAGTGTCAGAAAGGCCAAGGGAGAAGAGGGAGAAGCCGAAGGACTGCGCCGTGGTACCCTGTTTGCCTCTGGTCTGATTGTTGGTGAGTCAATTATTGGTGTAATATTGGCTGGTATTATAGTAGTATCCATATCTGGTGGCGGTAGTGATGCACCACTGGCTATTTCTGGTTTTGATGCTGTTGATGATTTGCTGGGATTTATAGTTTTCCTTGTGATAATGGCCATTTTTGTAAAGGTTATCAAGGGCAACAGCAACAATTGATATGAAAAAATTGTAAGGAACTTGGCTGGCAATGCAGCCAAGTTTTTATTTGACAACTATATTTATATATTGTAATATATAAATATAGTTTTTTTGGAGGTGTGCAACGTGATTTTAGATTTGAAATCCCTGGAGGAAACGGCGGAGCTGTTAAAGGTTATTGCCCATCCTGTTCGGCTTTGTATTGTACGGGGGCTTTGGCGCAACGGCTGCTGCAACGTAACCCATATGCAAAATTGTCTTGATGTTCCTCAATCAACTGTTTCCCAGCATTTGGGCAAGCTGCGTCAGGCGGGGATAATTGAAGGGGAACGAAATGGATTGGAAATAACCTATAAATTGACTGATGAACGGGTAAAGGCTATATTGTGCTGCCTTTTTTCAGATACAAAGGACGATTCCAGGAAAGAGGGTAACGACTGATGGGTAAATTATCTTTGCGTCATGCAGTGGTAAATAAGGATATATGTGTGGCCTGTGGAACCTGTGTGGATGTGTGTCCAATGTCAGCCATGGAAATATTTAGGGGAAGCTTTGCCAAACCCATGGAAGAAAAGTGTGTTGGCTGTGGACGCTGTGCCAGGGAATGTCCTGCCTCGGCTATAGCAGTGGAGGTGAGAGCATGAACAAGCAGCGTCATTGGTATCATTATTTATGGATATGGTCAATTATCTATTTCTCTTTGGGATTTTTTAATATTTTATTTGCCTGGCTCGGTCTTATTAGCTTTTGTTTGCCCCTGATATTTGCCATTGGTGGAGGCAACAAGCTGTTCTGCAACCGGTATTGTGACCGGGGACAGCTCCTGCGGGCCCTTGGCAGTCAGGTAGGGCTTTACGCCAGAAAGGACATGCCCCAATGGATGAAGGGAAAAGCCTTTCGCTATGGATTTATGATTTTTTTCTTTGCCATGTTTTTCAACATAATATATACATCCTATTTAGTGGCCGGTGAAACCCAAAGCATACAGGAGGCGGTTACAGTTTTGTGGAGCTTTCAGCTTCCCTGGAGCTGGACCTATTCCTCTGATGTAGCGCCATGGGTGGCTCAGTTTGCCTTTGGCTTATATAGCCTGATGCTGACCTCGGAAATAATTGCCCTGGTTACCATGCTGATATATAAGCCCCGGTCTTGGTGCGTGTTTTGTCCTATGGGAACCCTTACCCAAACCATCTGCAAGGCAAAGGCCCAGTGATTTGACATAATTATATTTGGCACGCAATTTTTAATACCAATCTAATATTGCTCAAATTAATCCATAAAATATTTGACAAATGTACCATATAGTATATAATGAACTCTAAATTACATAACCTATATATTTAGTAGGCGATATTGGAGGGAGTTTATATGAATATTTCGCCAATTGGTCAACAAAGGTGGACTGCACGGGAAATGTGCTTGGTTGCTGTTATGTCAGCTGTTGTATTTTTAGCCACATTTGTTCCGAAAATTCCTATTCCATTGGGATATGCCCATTTAGGTGATGCGGCAATTTTTTTGATAGTCTTGCTGGCAGGCCGCCGTCAAGGAATATGGGCAGGCTGCATTGGTTCAGCCTTCGCTGATTTATTGGGAGGCTTCCCTTTATGGATTGGTCCTACCATACTGATAAAATTTATCATGGCCCTGTCCTTCGCCTTCATTGTGGAAAAGGAAAACGAAGGAAAAGTGCTTAAATCCTTCCTTACATTCATAGCTCTGGTAGCAGCTACCCTTATAATGACTGCAGGCTACACCATCTTTGGAGCTATTTTATATGATAGTATAGAGGCAGGTTTAGCCTCTGCACCAGGATTATTGATAAAATCCGCAGTAAACATTGTGGTCTTCTACCTGGCTGCTGTTCTTTTAAAAGGTAACGTTGTCATAAATAAATAGATTATATGATTTGGTATTTTCAATACCATTATTCCATAAAAAGGGGCTATCGCACTAAGAAATTAGTGACGATGCCCCTTTTTAATAAAAATTAATACTTTTCATAACAAAATGAGACTATACACCTATAGAAAAAATAGAAATAAATGATTATTTTTGATAAAATTAGCTTGTAAAATGAGACTTATTCAGTGGGATTTTTAAACGCCCACTGAATGTAGCCGGATAAATCCTGAGCTTACGGGCGCTTAACTCCCACCTCAAGAGGAGGGAGCCTTAGCGCCCGTTAGTGTAGGGTTATTTTAGGATTATCACTCAAACTTCCCACATGTAGAAATGTGCATTTGTGCTAGGGCGTGTTGATTAAATGAGTTCGTCCATATTTGCGGTGATTGGCTGTCTATTGCTAGGCGACAAACCGCAGTCATAGTGGTACTATGTCGAGGATTTGTCAACGACGCAAGGA
>JAFVER010000075.1 GCA_017475925.1 Anaerovibrio sp.
AACGGATGGCCTCCACCTTCTTGGTAGCATCTATGGCCGCAGTATCAGCATTGGCATCGAATTCCAGCTCCACAGTAACCCGGGCACTTTCATAACGGGCTGTGGCGGAAATCTTCTTAACATTGGACAGGGAGGACAGCGCTTCCTCCACCGGCTTTACCACCTGCTGCTCAACAGACTCCGCACTGGCTCCGGGATATCTAACAAAAACTGTAATATATGGGGTGTTTACTGCCGGTAATAGCTCAACGCCAATGCGGTAAAAGCTGAACATACCTATTACAACAAACAGAGCCACAATCATGGATATTCCTACTGGACGTTTTATGGCAAATCTCGTAATATTCATCAAATTTCTTCCTTTGTAACATCCATCAGTCCACCAAGACTCTACCACCGTTCTTCATCCGGTCGAGATTGGTGATAACCACCTCATCCCCTTCATTGACACCGGATAAAAGCTCTACAGCCTCATCATTTATGAGCCCGATTTTCACTTCCCGCTCCTCTACGGTTTCACTGTCGTGATTGTACACAAATACCGTTGTTACGCCGTTTTTGGTCAATACTGCCTCCTTCGGGGCAAACAGGGTGCTTCTTCTTTGTAAAATATCCACAGCAGTTCTGGCAAACAGACCTGCCTTTACGCCATCCCTGGCAGCATCAAGGGATATTCTGACTGTATAGGCTTTGGTATCAGCTTCCATACCCGGACTTACGTAAACAATTTTTCCATTATAGGTATTTCCCAGGGCATCTATGGTAACTGACACCGGCAGCCCAACCCCCAACAGGGCTGCATCATTTTCCGACAGAGAACAATCCACATACAAATGGCTGTTGTCAACCAGTGTAAGAATTTTCTCACCTGGAGAAAGATAGCTGCCTACCTCCACATTGCGGTAGCCGATAACCCCACCCCGTGGTGCACGAATAATCATATCCTCCCGTTGTTTTCGCAGGGCATCCACGTTGTAGGCCCCTTCATGGCTTCATATTGCTTGGAGCGAACACTGGCCGGTGAACCGCCATTCATTTGGTCCAAAAGGGCATCATATTGGGCCTTACTGGTTACATAGGTGTTTCGCGCACTGTCCAGGGTATCCTGGGAAATAGCCCCAATCGAATAAAGGTATTGCTGTCGTTCATAATGGCTTCTGTAAATATCGTAAGCAGCCTCAGCCTTGGCAAGATTAGCATTGTATGAGGCCTCCTCGGTTTCCGCATTAGCACTTGCGGCCAAAGCTGCTGCCTCTCCCTGCATAATGGCAATATCCAAGTCCCCCGTATCCTGCACAGCCAATACGGAGCCTTCCTCCACACGGTCTCCCAGCTGTACATTTACCTCCGTAACCCGTCCGGCATATTTTGGTGCCAAAACAATGGTAGCATCCGATACCGTCTTACCAGATAAAACTATATGTCGCATCATATCCGCCCGTTTTATTTGGTAAAGGGCTGTTTTAGGAGGCGATGGCTCCGGCTTTTTATTTCCACCACGCCCGTTGCCAAACAGAAAATACCCCAATGCAGCCACCAATATCAGGCAAATAACACCAGCTAATTTAAATTTTTTATTTTTATAATTGGAAAATTCGTGACGCATATTATCCTCCAATCATTTTTTATCTAAAACCTTTCACATAGCTAAATCGTACAAAGCCAGATGTATTGTCTAAGCTTAGTGCACACATATGGTGTACACACGCCCTTACATGAAATAACCAATCAAACATCGTCTTTTAGACTTGTTTTCATGGATTTTCATTGTATAAGCGGACATTAACCCCTTCTGTCACTTCGTGACATCTCCCCCAAGGGAGACAAGCTTATCTTTTCTTATTGGCTATGTATCGGTAACTTCTTTCTCCTTGCCTTCCCACGGGGAGGTGGTTGTAGTTAGACATTCACAGGGCACAAATACACTTATCATATATGTGGGAAGTTTAATTATTGTTAAATAAGCAGGACACAACCTACCAAAGTATATTCTAATCTACAAACAATAATTTTACCATGACTTTTTCACACAATCCTGTTAAAATTGTTAGTGTATTGCAGAAAAAGCAAGATTTTTGATATTTTATTGAAGGGTGGTTATATTATGTTTTCAGTTGAAATAAAACCTGACATTTATTGGGTAGGCTCCATGGACTATTCCATGCGCAGCTTTCACGGCTACAGCACTGACCGGGGCTCTACCTATAATGCCTACCTGATTATTGACGATAAAGTAACTCTTATCGACACTGTAAAGGCGCCGTTTTGCATGGAAATGTTTGGCCGCCTCAGAAGCATTATTGACCCGGCTAAAATTGATTATATCGTTTCCAACCATGTGGAGCCTGACCATTCTGGCGGTATTCCCTTTATGCTCCAGCACTGCCCAAATGCCAAAATTGTTACCAGTGACCCAAATGGTGTAAAGGGCCTTACCGGTCGCTATGGAGACCATGACTACATTACTGTAAAGGCCGGAGATACCCTTACTATCGGCAAGCGCACTCTCACCTTTGTTACTACCCCAATGCTTCATTGGCCTGACAGCATGGTAACGTATTGTCCGGAGGAAGAGCTGTTGTTCTCCAATGATGCCTTTGGCCAGCATTTGGCTACCACGGCCCGGTTTGAGGATGAAACTGATTTCCATGAGGTAATGCATCAGGCCAAGAAATATTATGCCAATATTCTCATGCCATTTGGTATGCAGGCCACCAAGGCTATTGAGGCCCTTGGCAGACTAAAAATCAGTATGATTGCAACTGGTCATGGTGTTTCATGGCGCAAGCATATTTCTGAAATCATTGAGGCCTACAAGGACTGGAGCAGCTTCAAAAAAACTGATAAGGCAGTTGTGGTCTTTGATACCATGTGGCATACCACTGAAATCATGGCCAAGAATATTGCCGATGCCTTTAATAAAGCCGGCATTGAGCCAAAGCTTTTTGACCTGCGGTGCGACCATATATCCGACGTTATGACTGAGCTGTTGGATGCCAAATACATTGCTGTGGGCTCCCCTACCATCAACAACCAGATGATGCCAACTGTGGCAGGCTTCTTGTGCTACATGAAGGGACTGTCACCGAAGGGCTTAAAGGGCTTTGCCTTTGGCTCCTACGGCTGGGGTGGACAGAGCATTCCACAGGTAGAGGAAGCCTTAAAGGACTGCAAGGTGGAGATTGTCCTTGACCAACAAAAGATTCAAAACACTCCAAATCCTAAATTGTTAAAGGAATTACAGCAAAACGTGCTTGACCTGGCATCGGCAAACAAATAGTAACAGTAGTGTACTAAGCTCACTCTGCGCCATTATTTCCTGATTTCGCCAAGTGCACCCTGCATACATAGAACTTACCGTTCATTTGCGCCCTAACGGGCTTAATTCACGGAGTTCTATAGTAAAATGAGACTTATTCAGTGGGAGCCTTAGACTCCCACTGAATAGGTCTCTTTTTTACAAACTTCACCATATGTACTGCCAACTGCTTTGTTGTCGTCAATCGACATAGCCACCGCTACGCCTCATTCCTCCGTCTTGCATTTGACAGCATATCTGGCAAAAATTTTGTTCAAAAAGCATTGTGCCATTACACCAGCTGAAAACACATTATTAATTTTTCGCACCAAAAAACCCCACAGAAGCTGTGGGGTAATTCTGCAAAATATGTACTAGTGCACTGACACATTAATAAAATTAACGCTTGGAGAACTGAGAAGCCTTACGGGCCTTCTTGAGACCGTACTTACGACGCTCCTTCTCACGAGGGTCACGAGTAACAAAGCCGGCCTTCTTCAAAGCTGGACGAAGCTCGCCATCGAGCACCATCAGGGCACGGGTAATACCATGACGGATAGCACCTGCCTGACCAGAGGCGCCGCCACCCTTTACATCAGCAATAACATCATACTTATCAATAGTCTCAGTCAGCTCCAGAGGCTGTCTAACAATCAGCTCAAGAGTTTTAAGACCAAAATACTCATCCATTGCACGACCATTAATAGTCACCTTGCCTTCACCTGGAACAAGACGAACTCTTGCAATGGAAGACTTTCTGCGGCCTGTGCCGTAGTAGCTAACTAATGCCATTTAAATGTTCCTCCTTCCAAGTATTAGCGAATGTTCAGCTTGAGCTCTTCTGGCTGCTGTGCAGCATGAGGATGCTCAGAACCGGCATATACATTCAGCTTTCTATACATCTGCTCACCAAGACGGTTATGTGGCAACATACCACGAACTGCATGCTCAATAACACGGGTTGGGAACTTGGCCATCATCTGGCCGGCCGGAGTAAAGGTAGTACCCCCGTTATAACCAGAATGACGGAAATAAATCTTATCAGTTAACTTCTTACCAGTGAATACAGCCTTCTCCGCATTGATAACGATAACAAAATCACCAGTATCTACATGAGGAGTGAAGGTTGGTTTATGTTTACCGCGAAGAACTTTTGCAACTTCAGCAGCCAGTCTGCCGACAGTCTGACCTTCAGCGTCTACAACGTACCATTTACGCTCTACATTCTGAGCATTTGCCATAAACGTTGTCTTCATGCGATATATCCCTCCTATAACAGTTTAATTTATATCATTTTGTCACGAGGTTCTATACGATGCCTCCGGGGCTAATGGAAGCGGCTGTACAAAGCCTCACTTGATGTATTGTACCGAATTTGATTAATGAAGTCAAGAGAATTCTAACTTTAATGGCATATTTTTTCTATTCTTAATCCTCCTTTAATCATTATTCTCCCAGTGATATGCTATAATATCATAAAGGGGGATGATTGCCATGAAACAGTTTGTTTACCTATTTAAAGCCTACCTCTTTTTTGCTGTATGTCTGGTGCTGTCTCCTGTTGCTCAAGCTGAGCCAATCAGCTGGGCGGATAAGGATTTTGATTTTAAAACTGTTCATTCCATATACCTACAGGAGCTGGACCTGAAAAAGGTTTCCTTAGGCAGTCATGTACTGGAGCTTAATGTTTGCGACCAGCTAAAGGAGTCGGCCAAGCTGGCCAAGCTGGATATTGTTTCTGATGTACCCTTTGTATATCAGACCGATGCCGTTGTAATTGTTTCCATCGATAAATATTCCCAGGAAACAATCCATATTCCTGAGCATACCTCCATGGTGTTTATTGACCGTCCAGCCTGGCCATACTACCCATGGCATCACTACTGGTATTATCCGGTAGCTGTGCCGGTATATGAGCCAGCCACTGACATCCACTGTCAAATAGTAAAGCTTCACTGCATGATAAAAACCGGTGCCAACAATAGAACGGTTTACGAATATGAGGATGTCCGCCAAGTAAATATAGAAAATCCGCAAAAAAGCTTCAAAAAAATGTTTAATGAAATGTTTAAGCGCATAAGGAAAATAACTCATTAAGCCTAAGCTTTACGGAAGCATCCAAGAGGCAAAGCCGATTGGGTAATGCGCCCTATGCGAAAGTGTCCTGTGAAACAAAACTCTGTTGAAGTTGAACAGCAGACACTCACCGTTACGGAAGCATCCAAGCGGCAAAGCCGATTGGATAATGCGCCCTATGCGAAAGTGTCCTGTGAAACAAAACTTTGTTGAAGTTGAACAGCAGACACTCACCGTTACGGAAGCATCCAAGCGGCAAAGCCGATTGGATAATGCGCCCTATGCGAAAGTGTCCTGTGAAACAAAACTTTGTTGAAGTTGAACAGTAGACACT
>JAFVER010000076.1 GCA_017475925.1 Anaerovibrio sp.
CAATACCAAATTTGTAACAATCAAGCTTCAGGTTTACCAGCACACTATATACATGGGACAGAAGATACAACAGCATCACTACGCCACGAGTAAGCAGTCCCTGTGGCTCCTTATTGTGCACAATCTGCATGAAATATGTCTGAAAATTCTCCAGCTTATCAGTCGCCTTTACCTTGTTCTGCTCAACCTTCACCAGTAAATCGTTTAATATAACCGCTGTCCGCTTAGCGGCTCCCCGGTTCTCACTGCAAATAGCCAGGGTCTCTGCTTCCATACGGTGCCGCTCTTCATCATCCTGAAACAGTCTGAGCACCTCCCGGGGAAGCTCCTTGTCGCCATCCTTAACCGTGACAACAGCATTACGCTTTTTAAACAGCAGGTGGGTATCCTTGAAGTTGAACATATTGCTGCCTACCACAATGGCCTTGCCATGGGCGGCCGGCTCCAGAATATTATGCCCGCCGTGGGCTATAAGGCTTCCACCGACAAAAATAACATCCCCAACGCTGTACATCTTCCCCAGCTCACCTATGGTATTTAGGACCACAACATCATGACCGGTGGAATACGTTTCCTGTAGCTGTGTTCTTGTAACAGCCTTGAAACAATATTGGTCACACAGGTCCAAAATAGTATTGGTCCGTAGGGTAGAACGGGGAGCAATAACCAGCTTTGCCTTTGGTAACACCCTTTTAAGCTGATTATAGGCCTTTAACACATATTCTTCTTCACCCTTATGGGTGGAGCCTGCCAGGAATACCCCTTGATTATCATCAATGCCCAGCTCCAACAGCAGATTATGCTTTTCTTCATCACTGACATTGGTATAGGTCTGATCAAATTTTGTATTGCCAGTTACAGTAACCAGGGCCGGGTCAGCCCCCAACCTGAGAATATTTTCTGCATCAACATTTGACTGCATAGCAAATACCTTTATGGTGCTGAGCATTTCCTCCCACAGGCCAAGCAAATAGCGATAGCGCTTCACACTTTTGTCACTTATGCGTCCATTTACCATAAGCACTGGGATATCCAGTTTTTTACAGGCCCGCAGAAAATTCGGCCACAGCTCGGTTTCCACCGGCATAAACACCCGTGGACGAACCCGATATAGTAACCCGGAGGACAGCCATGGTAAATCAAAGGGAAAATGGATTATACTATCTGCATCCTTGATAATCCGATTAGCCATCTCATATCCGCTACTGGTAAACACTGAAACCAAAATCGGACTTTGAGGGAATTTTTTATGAAACTCCGTTATCAGCGGACTGGCAGCAACGATTTCCCCCACTGAAGCGGCATGAACCCATATGCAATTTTTACGGACAACCTTATCCAAAGCATGCTTTGGCCAAAAACCAAACTGCTGCTTAATACGTTGAACAAAGCCCTTTTCCCGGACAGCCCTAACGCAAAATACCGGCATAAAAAGTATAACAGCCAATATCGCAGCAATGTTGTATACTAAATGCAGCATATAAACACGTTCTCCTCGCTTATTCGTCGCTGTTGCGGAACTGTATATGGTAGAGATTGCTGTAAAGACCACCTAATGACAAAAGCTCTTCATGGGTACCATGCTCAATAACATGACCATTTTCCACCACAAAAATCTGATTTGCATTAAAAATAGTTGACAGACGATGAGCTATAACAAAGGAGGTCCGCCCCTGCATCAGCTTATCCAAGGCATCCTGTACTATTTTTTCGCTTTCGGTATCAAGAGCTGAGGTCGCCTCGTCAAGAATCAACACCCGGGGATTTTTCAATATAGCCCGGGCAATGGCCAGCCGTTGCCGCTGACCACCTGAAAGATTTAGACCCCGCTCCCCGATTTTCGTGTTATAGCCATCCGGCAATTCCCGGATAAATTCATCGGCATTAGCCGCCTTTGAGGCTTCGATAATCTCTTCATCACTGGCATCCAGCCGCCCGTAGCGGATATTTTCCATTACTGTGGTGCTGAACAGCATGGTTTCCTGAGGCACAAGCCCTATCTGCTTCCTCAGGGAATCAGTGGTAACATCCCGTACATCAAAACCATCTATGCTGATACTGCCTTCATCAATATCATAAAATCTCGGTATCAGATTGGCAATGGTTGACTTTCCACTACCGCTGGGGCCTACCAACGCTATCATCTGCCCTGGCTCTGCCGTAAGGCTTACATGAGTCAGGGCATGCTGACCCTCCTTATAGGAAAAGGTCACATCATCAAAGACCACCCGCCCATCAATATCAGGTAAAACCTTAGCATCCGGCCGATCCTTGATTTGCTCATCCATATCCATTACATCAAAAACCCGGTCAGCAGCTGCCATTGCCTTCTGAATAGCACCATAAACCCGACTTAGACGTTTTACCGGATTGGCCAGATTAACTGCATAGGTCAAAAAAGCCACCAGCTCACCGGCAGTAATGGTTTCATTTACAACCTCATAACCACCAAACCAGACAATAAAGGTTACTGCCACTGCCGCCAAAAACTCCACGGTTGGGGTAAGCAAGCTCATTAGCTTGACATTGCGCATAGCTGCCTGAAAGTTAAGCAGGTTTTGCTTCTCAAAGCGTTTTATTTCATAGGCTTCACGTACAAAAGACTTGACTACACGGATGGCCGATATGCTTTCCTGAAGCATGGAGGTAATATCAGCCATTCGCTCCTGAATAATGGTACCAGAGGATTTCAGCTTCTTGCCAAAAATCTTCATGGCATAACCCACCAGGGGAATAGTCATCAAGGTCAGCAGACTGAGCCGCCAGTCCAAATAAACCATCATAACCAGGGAACCAATCAGTATTGACGACTCCGTAACCATCTCGATGAGATTGTTTACAATGGCATTTTGCATGGCCGCCACATCGTTGGTAATATAGCTCATCACAGTACCGGTCTGCTGTTTATCGTAATAAGCAAGAGGCATATGCTGAAACTTGCGGAACAAAACACTTCGTACGTCGATGATTACCCGTTCCCCCACATAGGAAACGAGATAGCTTTGCCCATAATAAAAAACCCCTCTGATAAACATTACTACAAGAATTCCTATGGCAATCAGGTTCAGCATATACATATCCCGATCCATAAGAACCTTATCAATCATATCCTTAATAATCCACGGGAGGTATAGGTTGGCTCCGGCGGCCATAATAATACAGAATACGGCCAAAATCAGATGCTTTATATATGGTTTTATATACATAAGCAAACGCTTATAATTTTTCATTTATTTTCCTCCAGCCTAGGACGTGTTGATTAATTCCATCCGCCCATCTTCACAGGTCTTGACTGTCCTTGTGTCGTTGACCCTACACTAATGGGCGCTAAGACTCCCATCCTCATAGATGGGAGATAAGCGCCTATAAGCTCAGGATTTATTCGACTATAATTCAATGGAAGGCTACAGCTCCCACTGAATGAGTCTCATTTTACAAATCCTCGACATAGTACCACTATGACTGTGGTTTGTCGACTAGCAATAGACAGCCAATCACCGCAAATCTGGGCGAACTCATTTAATCAACACGCCCTAGATTTACTGTATTTTTTTGCAGCAGCCAATATTTTACCGGCAACCCGCTTGGCTGCACCTGGTTCCCCCAGCTTAGCCACGGCCTCCTGCAACCCATTTACTACTTCCTGACGAAAACCCGGCGCAGCATAATATCTTCTGGCCTCTTCATATATATTTCTGCCAGTTACTTCTGATTGCAAAAGCTCCTTTTGAATTTCCCTGCCCACTAAAATATTCGGCAAGGTAAAGTAGTCAATATTCACCAGCAGTCTGCCAATAAAATAAGATAATGGTGCCATCTTATACAGTGCAACACATGGTAAACCCATTATTGCCATCTCCAGCACTACAGTCCCCGATGTAGCAAGCGCGAAGTAACCTATATTCATTAGGTCATAGGTACAATCCTCAGTAAAATTTACAGCAACATCATATTTTGAAACAATATTTTCCATCAGCCCCCGGTCAAGCCCTGGAGCCACCGGCAAATAAAACACCAGCCTATCGTTATCTGCTTTTAAAAGTTTGGCTGCCTCCAACATCGGTGGCAAAAGCTTGGTTATTTCATGCTGCCGACTACCTGGCACCAGCAACACCGGCAATGACTGCTCCGGTACAGAAAAATATTTTCTGGCTTCTTCCTTTGACATGGATGGCTTCACCGTATCAATCAACGGATTGCCATTAAAGGAAATATTAGCTCCTGCAGCCTCGTACACAGGTAATTCAAAGGGGAAAATCGCTGCCAGCTCATCAGCAATTGCACCGCATTTTTTTGCCCGCCCCCTTCGCCAGGCCCAAGCAGATGGTGGAATGTATGAAAATACTGGTATGCCCATGGCCTTTGCCTTGGCCGCCAACCGCCAGTTAAAATCCGGATAATCGATTAGGACCAAAATATCCGGTTTTTCCCGACGCATAAATTCACACAGCTTGTTTAAAAGGGCAAAAATGCGCCGCAAATTTCTGGCCACTTCCCAAATCCCCATAACACTGTACTGACTCATATCGGCCCAAAGTCTCACCCCGGCTCCTGCCATTTTGCTTCCACCAAAGCCCACAAGCTCTGCGTCCGGGCATAGCTCCAAAACAGCTTTGGCAAGGCTTTCACCATGAAGATCGCCGGATGGTTCACCAGCTGAAAACATTATTTTCATCATTCCCCTCCCCTCAGTTTTAATATTAACGCGTTACATTATATTATCGCACATTTCTTCTTAACGTACAAGAAAAGTGACCGCTTTCGCCAGTCACTTTTCCAATTATTTTCAAAGTAATTTTTATCCTACACCTTTATTCCATCACAGCAATGGTTATATCGTTGGCATCAGCCATCTCAATAACCTTTTTTCTGTCTACCAGCAAAGTACGTCCAGCCTCAATAACCAGGGCCTTAGCCCCTACCGCAATCATGCTTTCCATGGTGGTAGTTCCCACCGCCGGTACATCGAAGCGAAAATCCTGATTAGGCTTTGCTACCTTGGCAACAACTGCACCGCCCCGTGCTAATTCGCCTCCGCGCCGAATACACGCATCTGTTCCTTCAATGGCCTCCAACGCCATCACTCCAAGCTGCTTCACAACGGCAGTCTGTCCAATATCCAGGCGGCCGATTTCCCGAGCCATTTCCATGCCAAACCTCATATCTTTCAGTTCAACATCAGTAGGCTGCCGCTTGGTAAGAATCCCCTTTTCCGGCATCAAGGGCTTAATGAGCGCCGTCTGGTCCAAAGCCTCCAATCCATCCTTGGCCAACTCTGCCACAAAGGATAGCATCAAAGTATCATCCCTGCGGTCCGGCAGGGTGAATATCAATGACAGCATCCGTAAATCCGGCTGAACATGCTGTCCACTATATAGTATTTCCTTAGTCACCTTGCCCAGCATAGTGACCTTTTTAATGTCGTTTTCCTTAAGATAATCAATAACTGACTGCAGCTGAGCAATACTTATATCCTTATACCCGGCAGTACAGACTTTCAGGTCTTCATCTACCCCGGGAACAAGTCCTACAGCATATACCTCATAGCCTAAAGACTTTGCTGCAACAGCACATTCTACAGGCAATCTGCCAATTCCTGCCAACAGACCAATCTTTTCCATATCTGTCCTCCAATATCAGTCATCCGACTCATCTGAATCTTTAGAACCATGCTTTGCAGGACGACAAATTCCCCGGTCAACATTTTTAAGGAACCTAACCATATGATCTATCTCATCACAAGGCTCTACCTGTTCCTCAATAGCCTTTACTGCTTCCTCCAGGCGCAAGCCGGAGCGATAGATTAGCCGATACGCCTGTTTTATCCGTTTACGGGCCTCCGGGGTCACTCCAGCCCGTGACATTCCAATGCTGTTAAGGCCACAAACCACTGCCGGCGACCCTTCAATCATTGTAAAGGGAACAATGTCATGAATATTTCTTGACATTCCACCAACCATGGCATTACGCCCAACCCGGACAAATTGGTGGAATCCCGCCATGCCACCTATAACAGCCCGATCCTCAATAATCACATGACCTGCAATCATTGCAGCATTGGCCATAACGACGTGGTCTCCCAGAACACAATTATGTGCAACATGAACATAGGCCATCAGCAGGCAGTCATTTCCAATACGAGTAACCTTATCCTCACCACAGGCCCTGTGTATAGTGCAAAATTCATGTATTTTGGTACGGTCACCTATTTCAACAAAGCTACGTTCGCCCTTAAACTTCAAATCCTGAGGTTCTTCTCCTACAGACGCACCCTGAAAAATATGGCAATCCTTTCCTATCTTCGTCCAGCCAGTGATTACAACACTAGGTCCCACTTCTGTTCCATCACCGATTTCCACATTTTCACCAATGACTGTAAATGGCCCGATTTTTACATTATTCCCAAGCTTGGCATTAGGATGAACCACAGCAAACTTATGTATATCTGCAACAGAATTATTATTATCTGTCATAAAAAATACACTCCCTTAGTATGCCCTTAATTGGCTAAATAGCATACAAATACCATTATATCTATAAGTCATTAGATACATAGATTTAGCTACATTTGATTTAATGCTATTTTTTTCCATTTTAGAGCAAATACTAACTTTTCCTCCGTTTTTCTTCAATTTTCACCTTAATTACTTGTTTGCTGGTTGCTGAAGAGCAAAGGTAAAGTCTCCCTGGGCAGCAAAAATTCCATCCACAAAGGCTTCTGCATGAAGTCGGCCATAATCCCCATGAACCTTCATCAATTCGGCCTTCATTATCATCTGATCCCCTGGAATAACCGGTTTCTTAAACTTTATGTTATCCATTCCGCCAAACAATGCAATCTTACCCCGATTTTCTTCAGGATAAAGCATGGCAATACCCCCGACCTGAGCCATTGCCTCCAAAATAAGTACCCCTGGCATTATGGACTGGTGCGGAAAATGCCCGTGAAACTGTGGTTCATTATAGGTCACGTTTTTAATTCCAGTGGCTGACTTGAATGGATCAATCTCGATAATACGGTCCACCAGTAAAAATGGTGCACGATGCGGCAATATCTTCTTGATTTCATCTACTTCCAATACCATAAATAATAACCTTCTTCCTTTTATTCAGATTAACTCAGCCTTTGAATTCCTCAGCCAACAGCTTGGCCATAGTAGTATTTAAGGCATGTCCTGACTTTACAGCTATGATGTGACCCCTGATGAAGCCCGTCAACCGGAGATCACCAACAATATCCAATATTTTATGGCGCACCAGCTCATCTGGATAGCGCAGTTCATTCATCCAACCATCATCATTGTATACTATGACATTTTCCAGAGTTCCACCCAGACCAAGGCCCATCTCCCGCAAAGCGTCAATCTCAGCCTCGTAGGCTATTGTTCTGGCAGGGGCCACCTCACTGAGATAGCTTTCTGGAGTAATTTCATAATTACCATACTGTATGCCAATCAGCGGGTGGGGATTTATCGATGTAAAGCTCACCCGAAAGCCATCATAGGGTACCGCCAATATGAATTTATCCCCGTCATCCACCCGATACAGTCGATCTATTACAATCTCCCGACGTAAAGCATCCAGTACCTTGATTCCAGCCTTAGCCATAAGCTCAGCAAACACCTTACTGCTTCCATCGGCTACCGGTGGCTCCTCAGCATCAATCAGCACCAGACAGTTATCAATTCCCATGGCATAAAAGGCCGACATAAGATGTTCAATGGTAAACAGCTTTATTCCATTAGCTTCAATGGTAGTTGCTCTTACTGTGGATGTGACATTAGCTGCCTTAGCCTCAATTCGGGGCATCCCCGGCAGGTCACTTCGTACAAATACGATACCAGTATTGGCAGGTGCCGGCTGTAATGTCATATGCACATCAACACCTGAATGTAATCCTACGCCTGTATAACTCACTTCGGAATTAAGGGTAGTCTGATAAACCAAATTCAGCCCTCCTTGACCCTGCGCTGACGGGTGCCAAAGCTCCTTTTCCTCTTAGGTGGAGTAAAGTACCCCGTAAAGCCCAGAATTTATTCGACTATATTCAGCAGAAGTCTAAAGCCCCTACTGAACAAGTCTCACTTGACAAAAATATATCATACTAATTTTACCTAATCTTATTTAATTCTGCAAGCTAACCCGACTACAGTATCAATCCAATCCAATTCCCCGTACGGATTTCCACCGGTCATGCAGCCAGAACCAGTCTTCAGGATATTTTTTTATGTGCTGTTCAAGTAGGTTCATTATTTCCTGGGTAGCCGCTGCGATATCTGCCTTTTTATCCTTGGTCTGTTCCACATAAATTGGCGGGTATATCTTTATATGATGTCCTCCATCAGGACGATGGATTATCTGTCCATGGAAAATTGGAGCATTTTTCATCCTTGCAATAGATGCAGGCCCGATAAAGCAATTAGTTTTCCGGTTAAAAAACTCTAAAATTATACCATCCCTCAGACTTGGATCCTGGTCAGTAATAAGACCAATCATCCAGCCATCCTGAACCATACGAATCATTTCCCGTACTCCAGTAGTGTAGGTAATATGCATACCAACCATGGTACGATATTCGTTAATGAATTTATCTGCCGCACTATCCTTTTGTTTTCTGGCAACCCCCACTAATGGTACACCATATTGCGCAAGGGCTGCTCCCATTAGCTCCCAGCTGTCACTATGTGAGGTAGCAATTATCCCCCCCTGCTTTTTTTCAATAGCTGCCTGAAGATATTCCAACCCCTCTATAGATACATGCTGCTTCATACAGTCATCCTTTATTAATTCAGGGTAACGCAGCACTTCCATCATCATTGGACCAAATTGCACCCACGATGCCTTAACTATGCGATTTGCTTCATTCTCATCCACTCCAAGGCAACGAATAACATTGTCAATGGCCATTTTTTTTCGTTTTCCCGGCACCAAAGCCCAGGTAAGCTTTCCTAGAAATTTACCAAAGCTGATACAGGAATTCATGGAAAACCGGCAGGCCAGCCAACTAAAAAATTTAAGCACATAATATCCCATATAAACGCCTCTTTACACATTTTATGTTGTTGCTTAAACTTCCCACATAGATATATCGATAAAATCAAGGTACAATGCCTATAAGCAGACATTATTTTGCCTTGGTACTTAGGGCGTGTTGATTAATTCCATTCGCCCATCTTCACAGGTCTTGACTGTCCTTGCGTCGTTGACAAATCCTCGACATAGTACCACTATGACTGTGGTTTGTCGCCTAGCAATAGACAGCCAATCACTGCAAATATGG
>JAFVER010000077.1 GCA_017475925.1 Anaerovibrio sp.
GCGGAATCCGCATTTTTGTTCAATTGAATTTTACATCATAAGAATAGCTTAATCAATACTCTAATCGACGTTTTTGCGGATTCCCGCATTTTTGTTCGATACGGATTAAATTTTGCCAACACTGTCGGCAAAATCTTTGGAAAAGTTTTGCACTCTAGCCCTCAATAATCTTAATCTGCCTAAGCATTGCAAGAGCAGGCTGCTTTGCCTTATCCGTCTTCAGATTGTTTAGAATCTCTATTGCTTCATTCACAATAGTATCAAGATTATCCGGTGTCTCACCGTTTAATATATAATAAGCAGATACATGAAACAGGCGGCTCAGCTGTGTAAACATCTCAGCTGAAACACCTCTGCTGTTGTTCTCATAATTAGAAATGCCAGACTTACCCTCAAGCTGAAGTCTTGCTGCAAACTCCTCCTGGGTATATCCTGCATCTGTTCTAAGCTTTTTAATTCTTCCACCAACTGTTGTTACATCAATTGCTCCATTGTTTCTGTTTACCTTCTTCATAATCTGCACCCTTTCCGGTGCCTCCCAAAACAGAAGCGAACCGGAAAAAGAGACCAGCTATGAAAAGTCAAGTTTAGATTAGCTGAAAATTGTTAAATCCTTCTTGTGGCAAAATAAAACTCGTATTCCAGACAAGGTTTTACGCAATGTTATGAGGATAATTGAGGCGAGAGCTGATAGCATCGTCAATAAGTGGAGGACTTATTTATCTTCACCACATATTCGGTGGAAGTCGGAAATTTCGATCATACTATAAGGGCCCTAACCATCTTATTTTTGGGATGGTTAGGGCCTTTTCGTGTTTTTTATTTTAAAATAGTCCAACCAAACCTTAAATCTGTCTTGGGCTGTTCGGCAGGTGTCCAACAAATAGCCTGGTTTCTTTATCCATTCTTTTAATCCTCGATAATAATACCACTTTAAATCTTCACTGATGATAAATGGTGTAATGCCGTTTCTTAAACATTCCTTGAACATTATCAGTCTGCCTATACGCCCGTTGCCATCCTGAAATGGGTGAATTATTTCAAAATCATGATGAAATGCCACTATATCATCAAAAGATTTCTCTTTCTCCGAATTATATTTTTTTAGTAATTGTTTTATTTCTAATGACACATTTTCCGGGGCAGTGGTGGCAAGACCGCCTACTTCGTTAGGCAATCCCTTATAATCCCCCACAGCAAACCATGATTTTCGGCTGTCAGAGGTCCCCGATTTTAAGCATAAATGGAGCTGCTTTATAAAGGATTCACTTAGCTTATATCTGGCGGCATCGATTAGCATATTGATACAACTAAAGTGATTGGCCGTTTCCACTACATCGTCCACTTTAATCGCATCGCTGTTTACGCCGATAGTATTGGTTTCAAAAATAAATCTGGTTTGGTCATGGGTGAGACTGCTGCCCTCAATGTGGTTTGAATTATAGGTTAATTCTATCTGGACCTTGTGATATATACCGCCCTTTATTCCAGCCTCTTTTTCCTGTTGTAGTCTGGTCAGCAAATCGTCAGCTATTTTGCCTGCCCGTGGTTTTCTTGGAGGCTTAGGGGCATCAGCAGGTATTTTCCAGGTTTTATCCTCCAATACTGCGCCTCTCACCTTGCCAGTGGCGCAATAATTTCTTGCACTTCTTTCCGATACCTTCCAATTCGAAGCCGCTTCGCAGACATTTATGTATTTCATCCTTGCTCACCTTCCCATATAAACTTCTATGAGTCTTATTCAATTATACCATATAATCGGCCAAATATATTGCGATTTATTGTATATATTATGGAGTTTATTTTGCCGATGAAAGGACTGTCGTACTATCTGCTGCCATAGTGTAATATCATATCTAAAGGACAGAAAACTCAATGTAAATGTGAGCAGGGGGGAATTCTGATTTACTGCCATTTTGCCACAATAGTCAGAAGTATGGTAGAATAACAGCTTTTTAGAAGAATAGGCAAAATGCTAAGTCTATTAAGTTTATTGGTGGTTATTTCGATAGTAAAATTAATAAGGGTATATTCTGCAGTTATGGCTAAAAACATGGAAGATTTCCCAGCAATAGGGATAGCGCAGAAAGGATGGTACGCTATGGCCATGGTGGTTAAGAATAATATGTCGGCAATCAATACCTTAAATGTTCTGGGACGGAACAGTAAAGAACTAGCCAAACAGCTCCAGCAGGTGTCCTCTGGCATGAAAATAAATAGCGCGGCAGATGATGCTTCAGCCTATGCCATTAGTGAACGAATGCGGGTGCAGGTACGGAGTCTCAATGCGACCCTAACTAATACACAAAATGGTTCCAGCATGATGAAGGTGGCCGAAGGAGCGGTGTCTTCTACGGTGGATGCCCTTAGAACCTTTAAAGCTAAGGCCATTGATGCAGCTAATGATACTAATACTGACAGTGATCGGGCCATTATTCAAAAAGAGCTGGACCAGCTTATGAATCAGATTGATGATAATGCTCTGGTTACTTTTAATGGAAAGTATCTGGTCAATGGTGCTATGGGGGGCAATGTGGTAGCGGATCAGCAGGATTCCATTGTTTCATTCATGACTTATTTGGATGCATGCACATCCGGCACGCCTCAGGAGCTTTTGGATGGGGCTATAAAATTTGGTTCCTCTGGAATGTTCAAGGATGAGGCATCCCTTATAAATAGTTTTGTTGAGGCTATGAGAAATAGTAATGGGGACCTTTTGGAGGTTTGTGGTATCAATCTGAATAATGATGATACGGGATCCATTACCGGTCTTGATGCTGGCGGTGAGCGGGCCAAAACAGCAGAGTCCGTTGTACCGGAAGAAAAGACATCTTATGGTGGCAACACCAAGGGAAGTTCGTTTATCAGGGGACTTACGGTGAATTGGCCTGATGATATTAGTGACGACATGCAAAAGGCTATTGCCGGTGCCCTGGACAGCCAGTGGCTCTCTAACTGCATGTGGCTGGTGGATGAGTCCTTTGCCATCAATTTCTGGGAAAAGGGCACTTCTGTGAAGTCTATGGATGTAAAATTTGAGGATGATGCATCTTCTGACAATTTGGCTTATGTAAGAAACTACTATAATGATGGTGTTACCAGCAAGCTGGAACTCACCGTTAATATGCACTACTATAACAACCTGGATCTCACTGATAAAAATGGCGCGGTAAAGGATAACCCGAATCAGCTTTACTTGGACCGTACCTTGGCCCATGAAATGACCCATGCCATTATGGCTGCCAATATCAAAAATTTTAATGAATTGCCTAAATATGTTAAGGAAGGCATGGCAGAGCTGGTACATGGTATAGATGATTACCGCAAGGGTAAAATCCAATATCTGGCCAACGACCCGGATACTTTAAAGGATGTACTGGAGAATTCAGGGGCTCCTACGGATGACAGTGCCTATGCAGCGGGCTACATGGTTCTTCGCTACATGGCAAAGCAGGCAGCAAGCTCTGAGCCGGAAAAGAGTGCTTACTTCCAGATAGGTACCAAGGCTTCCCAGACCATCAGCATTGGTTTGGCAGATATGCGTTGTGAGGCTTTGGGCCTTACAAAAGCTGACGGTACTGCTGTCAGCGTAGCTACCCAGCAAAAGGCCACTTCTGCCATAACTGTTATTGACCGGGCCATCAGTCGTGCCTTGAAACAGCAGACCATTATTGGTTCCATTGAGAGCCGGCTGGAGTTTACGGCGGCCAATATTACCACTGCCACTGAAAATGTAACCTCTGCAGAGTCTGTAATTCGGGATGCGGATATGGCCA
>JAFVER010000078.1 GCA_017475925.1 Anaerovibrio sp.
CAGTATATAACTGAATATGGTGCATCACTGTCGGCTATAGCCAAGATTTTTGTTCTTAGCTTGCCGGGGGTTATAATCTGGACCTTCCCAATGTCCATGCTACTGGCCTGTCTGCTTACCATTGGCCGGCTGTCAAGCAGCAGTGAAATTACCGCCATGAAGTCCTGTGGCATAAGCTTTTACCGTATAGCAACGCCTGCTATCGTGCTGGGAGCCATTGTCAGTGTGTTTGCCATTGCCTTTAATGAATACGTGGTTCCATGGTCAAATGAGGCTTACAGCAATGTACTTAATTATGAGATTAAGGGAAATCTGGCCCCTCAGTCCCAGGAGCATATCATTATCAAGGAAATAAAGGATGGAACGATTCAACGGTTGATATATGCCCGCCAATATGATGCTGATACTAACATGATGTATGGGATTTCTATGCAGGCCTTTGAGGATGGTAAGCTAAGTCATGTGGAAAATGCTGAATATGCTAAATGGCAGGACAATCAGTGGACTATGTATGCCGGAATTATTTATGATGTTTCCAAAGGTGAAACCCATCATACCATGCATTTTAACAGCCAGGTGCTGCCAATAAACGAAAGTCCTAATGCGATTATTAGGGAACAAAAGAAGCCAGAGGAGCTTTCCATGGAGGAGCTGCGGGCGCAAATTGACATAATGAAGGCACAGTACGTCAATACCAAAAAGCTGGAAACTGAGCTGTATCAAAGGATTACTGTGCCAATGGCCAGCCTGATATTCACGCTGGTGGCTATTCCCCTGGGCATGCAGCCAAACCGTAACAGTTCATCAAGAGGCTTTGTTATAAGCATAATCATTATCTTTATATATTACAGTCTGATGACTATGGCTGGAGCCATAGCCCAGAGTGGCGCTGTAGACCCAATGCTGGCAGTTTGGCTGCCAAATATTGTGGGACTGATTGTTGGTGGCTGGCTTATGCATCGGGCGGCTCAGTGATTTTAGGGGGTGACTCTGCATGTATGGTCTGTTTTTGATTATGGTTTTGGTTGTTACAGGTGGAGCCATTGCCTTTATAGGTGACAGACTTGGTTCAAGAGTGGGAAAAAAGCGGCTGACCATATTTGGCCTTCGGCCCAAGCATACATCGATTTTGGTAACAATACTGACTGGAATAAGCATCACAACCATGACCCTGGCGGTGATGACAACAGCATCGGATAACGTACGTACTGCCTTGTTTGGTATGGAGCAGCTTCGACAATCCATGGCAGAGGCTGAGGGACGACTGGCTACAGCCACTGCCGAGCTGGAGCGGGCCAAAACAGAGCAGAATAAAACAAATGAAGAATTAAAGCAGACTCAGGAGGCAGTGGAGCGGTTGCATGAACAGCGCAATGCCTTGGAGGAACGGGCAGTGGAGCTGCAACGGGGCAATATCCTGTTGGAAAATGCCAATCGGGGCCTTACTGAGAAAAATGCGGAATTAGCTGAAAACAATGTTGAGCTGTCGGAAAAAAATAAAAATTTGGCCGATGGTAATACTAAATTGCAGGAGGATAATCAACAGCTGGAGGCCAGAAACCGGAATCTTACCACAGGCATACAGATTATGCGTGAAGGTGATATTGTCTTTAGGGCAGGGGAGGTTATTTCCAGTGGGGTTGTGAAGGCCGGTCGGCCGGAAAGTGAAATTATGGGTGATTTGCAGATGCTGACTGAAATTGCCCGTAGCAATATATCTCGGCGACAGGGTGATGAAACCAATGGCGAAGAAGGTAGCATATGGATTGTACAGTCCGATTATGAAAATGCAGCCAAGGTGATTTCCATTAGTCATGAGGATATGATTGTGCGCATAGTGTCCATAGGCAACATCGTCCGCGGAGAGAGTGTTCCAACGGTTTTACAGCTTTATCGTAATCGAAAGGTATTTGATGACAACGAGCTTATTGCCACAAGCAGCATTAATGTAGATGTAAACGATGAGGCGGCAGTGGATGAGGCGATGACCGCCTTCCTGCGGGAGGTAAATGGCATCGCTACCCGTAAGGGAATGCTGCCGGACCCGATAACTGGCAATGTAGGTGTTATAGACGGAGAAGAAATATACAATGCAATAGGGGACCTTCATGCTAACATGGGCAAGGCAATGATTTATGCATACTCAAAAGGAACCTGTGAGGTATTTGGTCCACTTAGACTGAAATTAAAGATAATTGGTACCAAGGGTATATTATGATATGCCCTAACGCTACTTTAGAGGCAGGCATATATATGGAGCAGGTTATAGGTGTAGATCCGGGCCGGGATAAATGTGGTGTTGCTGTGCTGGCAGCTGACTGTACGGTATTGCTTCAGCAGGTAATAAAAACTGCTGATTTACTGGAGAAAATTGGTCTCCTGATGGAAAAATACGAAGCCGTTACCCTTGTTCTGGGAAACGGTACCACCAGTGAGAGTGTGCAAAAATCTGTGGGAGAACGCTATCCCCGGCTTAGGGTTAAGGTGGTGGATGAGTATTACACTACTCAGCTGGCCCGACAGGAGTATTGGCAGGCTAAGCCACCACAGGGCTGGCGTAGACTGCTGCCGGTGAGTATGCAGGTACCGCCGGAGCCAGTGGACGATTTTGTGGCAGTTATATTGGCCAGGCGTTATTTACAGGAGCAGAAGGAGGACAATAATGGCTGAAACGTGGGCTAGACCGGAATGGAATGATTATTTTCTTGATATTGCCAAGGCAGTGGGAAAACGTTCAACCTGTCTTAGACGGCGATACGGGGCGATTATCGTCAAGGATAAAATAATAATCAGCACTGGCTACAATGGTGCTCCAAGGGGTGAGGCCAATTGTATAGATACTGGCCTTTGTGAGCGTCAGCGGCTGGGTATCAAGCCGGGGCAGAATTATGAGCTTTGCGTGGCGGTCCATGCTGAGCAAAATGCCATAATTAATGGGGATCCAGAGAAAATGAAGGGAGCAACGGCTTATATAGTAGGATATAATGCTGATGGTACCCTGGCGTCCGGTAAGCCATGTCTTTTATGTCGGCGTATGCTGAGAAATGCCATGCTTGATAAGGTTATTTACCTTGAGCCAGATGGAAGCACCGTGGAGGTGGCACCACGGGATATAAAATAGTATATTGGTAGCCGATGGTGTGCTTTATCGGTTGGCATATTAAGTTGACAATGTTTTCACAGTGATGTAAAATCGGTATGGTTTTGAGAAAGAGGTGAATTTAATATGCCGGATTTCGTTTGGGCATTATTGATTGCATTGATAGTTGCATTTGCAGTGACACCCTTTGTTATAATTCTTGCCGGAAAGACAGGGGCGTTGGACGCGCCTGATGCCAGAAAGGTTCATCACAAACCTATTCCGCGTATTGGGGGAATTGGCATTTATCTTGCCTTTATGGCAGGTGTTCTGTCGGTCTTGGATTTCGACAGTCTGCCAGAGGATGTAAGGACAGGTGTTATAGGGCTGCTGGTCAGCAGTACGCTTATTGTACTTTTAGGTATTGTGGACGACTATAAGACCCTTTCTGCCAAGGTAAAGCTTTTGGGGCAGATTGTGGCAGCCAGCGTATTGGTGGCCTTTGGAGTGCAGATAGATTTTATAGCTGATCCCTTTGGTGATTATTTTTACCTGGAATATTTTGCTGTTCCAGCCACAATATTTTGGATTGTGGGCCTGACCAATACGGTAAATCTTATTGATGGGCTGGATGGCCTGGCAGCTGGAGTGGCAACGATTGCCTCCATTACAATTTTGCTGGTGGCAATACAGAATGATTTTGCTTTGGTAACAATTTTGACAGCCGCTATTGCCGGGGCAGCTATAGGCTTTTTACGGTATAATTTCAATCCAGCCAAGATTTTTATGGGCGATACAGGAAGCATGTTCCTGGGCTTTATGCTGGCGGGTATATCAGTTATAGGTGCTGTTAAAAGTGCTGCAACCATAGCCTTAATTGTACCGATTTTGGCGTTGGGTGTACCAATAATGGATACCTCCTTTGCCATTATCCGTCGTTATCGTGGTGGAGTGCCTATCTTCAAGCCGGATAAGGGACATTTGCATCATCGGCTGCTTGATATGGGCTTTAACCAGCGGCAGGCGGTACTGCTTATGTATGTTATTAGTGCGCTTTTAGGATTTAGCGCAGTGCTTCTCAACGAGGTTTCTGGTGGCATAGCCATTGCCATTGTAGTGTGCGTGGTGTTGCTGGTATTCTTTGGTGCTAAAAAGCTGGGGATACTTAGAATGAAAAATCCTTAAGGTACAGGCTTTTACATCTTACGCATTACGAATATTGAATTACGCATTACGGATTACCTACAGATATGGAAAGGGATTGAAATGGGTAAAAAAATAAAAGTTATGACAGTGTTTGGCACCCGCCCGGAAGCAATAAAGATGGCTCCTGTTGTTTTGGAGCTGGGAAAGTATCCTGGCGTTATTGAACCGGTAGTGGCAGTTACTGCCCAGCATCGGGATATGCTGGATCAGGTTTTGAAGCTGTTTAATATTACCCCGGATTATGACCTTGATATTATGGCAGCCGGACAAACACTTTTTGATATTACCTCAAAGGCCATGATGGGGCTGGACAAGGTTTTACAGAAGGAAAAGCCGGATATTGTTCTTGTTCATGGTGATACTACAACTACCTTTGCCGGGGCATTGGCAGCCTATTATCATCAAATATCGGTGGGACATGTGGAGGCCGGCCTTAGAACCCATAATAAATATTCACCGTTCCCGGAGGAAATGAACCGGAAGCTTACCGGTTCAATTGCCGATATGCATTTTGCCCCAACTGAGACCTCTGAACACAATCTTCTGGGGGAATCCGTTGATGAAAATAGCATTTATGTTACCGGTAATACAGTTATAGATGCACTGCATAAGACCGTTAATGATGGCTTTGTTTTTGACAACGAGGTACTGCAGAACATCGATTACAGAAACAAGCGGATTATTTTGGTTACCACACATCGCCGGGAGAATCTAGGGGAGCCAATGCGGAATGTTTATAAGGCATTAAAGCAGCTTACCGTGGATTTTGATGATGTAGAAATTGTATTCCCGGTACATAAAAATCCGAAGGTGCGGGAGGTAGTAAAGGCCGAGCTTGGTGGTTTAGATAAGGTTTATTTGGTGGACCCGCTGGATTACGAGCCCTTTGCCAATTTAATGCACCGGGCATATATGATTTTGACTGATTCTGGTGGAGTGCAGGAGGAGGCTCCGGCCTTGGGGAAGCCTGTTCTGGTATTACGTGATACTACTGAGCGACCGGAGGCAGTGGAGGCTGGGACAGTAAAGCTGATTGGTACTGATGAAAAGGTTGTCTACGATGAGGCAAGAAAGCTTTTAACCGACCAAAAGGAATACAACAGCATGGCTGAGGCATGCAATCCATATGGAGATGGCAGGGCCTCTCAACGTATTGTTCAGGCAATACTTTATAAGTATGGCTTAACTCAGGAAAAGCCAGACCGGTTTATAGCAGGGTAATCGGATAAAGTGAGACTTAGTCAATAGGAGTACAATGCTCCTATTGATTAAGTCTCTTTTTTATAGATGGAAACTATTATGATATATTTTTATTTTATAAAGAGGATTTTTTATTTATTTGTGGTATTTGTAACAGTGTAGATATTGTTCTTTTGAAAGGGGTTGGGCATGGACAATAAATCTGATGACAGCGGTCTGCTAAAAAGCCTTAAGGCTTTGGGGCTTTTGGGTGGTATAGGGATATTTTTTGCTGTGGTAATTGCCATATGTATTTTCATTGGCAATTTGGCTGATGAGTGGCTGGTATATGATTATGCCGGTAAATTAACGGGTATAATTCTTGGGTTTCCCATAGCCTTTTATCTGACCTATAGGCAGCTTAAGGAAATAATATGAATGTCCCAATGACCTGGCTATTCAGAAAATATGATTAATGGTTATGATGTTTTGTGTTATAATTCTGTTGTATAACACATTTTAGCATTATACATAAACAAGGTATTCCACTTAGACAGGAGTAAGCTCTTGTCGGAGGAGGACTATGCGGGAAGTTATATTGACTGACATCAGAAGGATGTTAAAGGTACTGGCAGTCGTTACAGCTATGATTATTGGTTCTTTACTGGCCTATGAGCAGCTTGCCCTGATTATAGGGGTGCTTGTTGGTTACATTATGGGGACTGCCTGGTATGGAATAATGCTGGGCAGACTTTGGCGTAGTGCGGATATGACTGTTTCGCAGGCTAAAAGCACTATGACGGTTGGTCTTATTCTGCGACTGGGATTGTTGGCCTTTGTTTTTGGAGCAGCTATTCAGATTTCGGTGGGGCAGTTTGTGGCTGTGGTTACAGGCTTTGCCATCATATATGTACTAGGGATGGTGCTTCTGATTAAGACCAATTACAGCAATTACCTTTAAAGTCAGTATGGTTATCTCATGATGTGCAGCTTTTGTACACAGCAAAAGGGGGTATGGTTTATGCACGAAATCGGTGTTCGCGAAACAGTGCAGTTTGCTGGCCTGACCTTCAATTGGGAGACACTGGTGATGACCTGGATTAGTATGGCCATTGTTTTATTAATAGCTATACTTGCCACCAGGAACCTCAAAATGGTACCAACTGGTGCCCAGAACATTGTTGAGGGACTCATCGTGTGGCTTAGGGAACAGACACTTACCAGTCTTGGTCCAAAGGGAGAATTTCTTTGTCCATTGATTGTTACGCTGTTCCTTTTCCTGATTGTAGCAAATTGGCTTGGCTTGGTGCCTACTATGGCATCGCCGACAAATGATCTGAACACCACCTTGGGCCTGGCACTTTTCATTATTGTTATGGTACACACTTTGGGCGTGTACATGAAGGGAATGCATTATATTAAGCATTTCTTCCAGCCGTTCCCAATTTTTGTTATCATTAACGTTATTGAGGAAATCGCCAAACCAATCACACTGGCCTTCCGTCTATTTGGTAACATTCTGGCAGGTGAAATTCTCATCATTATTTTGCTTATGCTGGCTAAATGGGCAATTCTCCCATCTGTAGCATGGCTGGCTTTCAGTTTGTTTATCGGCGGAGTACAGGCATTTATCTTCACTAGCCTTTCCCTGGCTTATTTGGCCAATGCAGTAAAGGACAGTGAGGAGTAAGAAGGTTTTTTCGTTATTTTTGTCACGATGAAAACAGAAAAATCGTTATTTATTTTAAGGAGGATTATCTAATGGAACATTCAGTTATGGTAGCGGCAGCTATGATCGGTGTAGGTATTATTATGGGTTTGGCAGCAGTTGGTGCAGCTTTAGGTGATGCACTGGTAACCAGCAAGTTTATTGAGGGTCTGACTCGTCAGCCGGAGGCAAAGAACGCACTCTTCACAAACACCTTGATTTCCGTAGGTCTGATCGAGGCAATGTGTATTATTGCCACCGTTATTGCCCTGATCATTCTCTACGCTAATCCACTCATCAAGTAATCAACGCTACCGATGAGGCTATTAAGTAGAGGGGGCAATAGAATTGATTGATATTAACGCAACATTAATTGCGCAGATGCTGAACTTCTTGGTTCTTGTTGTTCTTCTCCGTATTTTTGCGTACAAGCCTATTGTTAAGATGTTAAAAGAGCGTGAGGAAAGAATCGCCGGCAGCATTAAAAAGGCTGACGACGATGCTGC
>JAFVER010000079.1 GCA_017475925.1 Anaerovibrio sp.
CTTGGCTTTCAAAGATGCAACGGCATGGCAGATAACCAATATTTGAAGGTTGAGGATGGTTTTCTTTTAGGCGGGGACATGATGACCTATACAGTACGAAATAATGCAATAATCTCCAGCCAATTCTAGGGCTTGTTTTATCCGATGCTAACGGGTGCTAAGACTCCTTCCTCTTAGGTGGGAGTTAAGCACCCGTAGCGGTCAGTGTCTACTGTTCAACTTCAACAAAGTCTTGTTTCACAGGACACTTCCGCATAGGGCGCATTATCCAATCGGCTTTGCCTCTTGGATGCTTCCGTAGCGGTGAGTGTCTACTGTTCAACTTCAACAAAGTCTCGTTTCACAGGACACTTTCGCATAGGGCGCATTATCCAATCGGCTTTGCCTCTTGGATGCTTCCGTAAAACCCTGGGTAAATTCAACTAAATTCAGGTGGAGTTAAAACTCCATCTGAATAAGTTATCATTTATTGGGAATTGGACTGGGAGTACGATATTTTAAAAAAAGTTTTTGATATAATGGGGCTTATATAGTAGTTTTTGAAAACAATATATGATTTTGAATGGATAAACAGTGCACTGACATGATGATATTTTGACAAACGTCACCATATATATTGCCAACTGCTTTGTTGTCGTCAATCGACATAGCCACCGCTATGCCTCACTCCTCCGCCTCGCATTTTGCAACATCTCTGGTGTCGTTTTTTGTTCAAAAATCATCGTGTCAATGCACTAGAAAGACAGGCAGATGTGAAAATTTCTACAGTTTTTATTATAGTTTTAACGGTGATTGGAATTGGCAGCAGTTGTGGTTTCTTGGTGGCTTCGGCCAATATTCCTGGTGATCTGCCGGATATTCAGCCAGCTCTTACATCACATATTTATGATATAAAGGGTAATGAAATAGCGGTTGTACATGCTGAAGAGGACAGGGAACCGGTAAAAGGTGAGAAAATACCAGAAATTTTAAAGAAGGCCTTTTTGGCAACGGAGGATGTACGGTTTTACGACCATATAGGCATTGATTATCGTGGGGTTATTCGTGCTATGTGGGAAAATGTTACGCACCGTGAAGTTATCGAGGGAGGCTCTACTATTACTCAACAGCTGGCACGGAATGCTTACTTAAACCAGGAGCGTACTTTCAGCCGCAAAATTCAGGAGATGTTTTTGGCACTTAAAATTGAGCATAGACATTCCAAGGACGAAATTTTGGAAATGTACCTCAATCAGATTTACTTTGGCCGCGGTGTCTATGGTATTCAGGCGGCATCAAAGTATTATTTTAACAAGAACGTGGAGGATTTGGACCTAAATGAATGTGCCATGCTGGCCGGAATACCGAAAAGCCCCAATTATTATTCTCCTTTAAACAACTTGGATGAAGCTCAGAAAAGGAAGGCTGTGGTTCTAAATCAGATGGCCAAATATGGTTTTATCAGTTTTTCCACCGCCCAAAAGACGGCGAAGGAAGAAATACATCTGGTTCAACCAGCACCAAAAGAAGTAGGGGATGCCCATTATTTCATTGATTATGTAAAACAGACCATCATAGAGAAATATGGTGATGATGGATTATATAAAGGTGGGTTGAAGATTTATACCACCATTGACATGGATATGCAGCGGGTAGCTGAGGAGTCCATGAAAAACTTACCGGAGATGAATGAAGCTAATGGGTTAAAACAGCCTCAGGGAGCATTGGTGGCTATTGATCCTCATAGTGGTTATATAAAGGCCATGGTAGGTGGTCGGGGGACAGATATGTTTAATCGTGCAGCATTGGCGGAAAGACAGCCTGGTTCTGCTTTCAAGCCATTTGTTTATGCCGCTGCCCTGGAGTCTGGCTATACGCCTGCCACAATTGTGGCTGATACGCCATTTACCAAGTATGGCTGGAACCCACAAAATTATGACCGCAGCTTTTACGGAAGTGTTCCGTTAAGTGCTGTTTGTGCCCAATCATTAAATGTGGCAACGGTGCGGGTGGCTGATGATATAGGTATTGATAAGGTTATAAAGTATGCCAGGGATATGGGGATATCTACCCTGGTGATGGAGGGAGAACGGAATGATGTTAATCTTTCCACTGCGCTGGGAGGAATAACAAGGGGAGTAACTCCATTGGAGCTTACCAGTGCCTATTGCACCTTTGCCAATAAGGGAATTTACGCCAAGGGTACCTCTATAGTAAAGGTACTGGATAAGGACGGTAATGTTTTGGAGGAATATCCTAATCCAAATAATTCCAGACGGGTGCTAAAGGAGGAGACTGCAGCAAATCTTGACAGTATGCTACAGGGAGTAGTCAGTCACGGGACAGGAACAAGAGCCAATATCGGCGGCCATGTGGCAGGAAAGACCGGTACCACCAGTGAATATCACGACGCCTGGTTTGTGGGCTATGTGCCAGATTTGGTGGTGGGTGTGTGGATTGGTACCGATGATAACCAGACCATGGGCACAATGACCGGCGGAACACTACCGGCGGATATATGGAGAAGTTTTATGAAGGGTACGGGACATTGATGTGATGAGTTAAATATGGCTTGAAACTAATAAAAATATGGGAGTGAAAGTATTGGCTAAGTTTTGTAAAAAGTGTGGCAGTAAAATTGACGATGATGCGGTGTTTTGTGTTAATTGCGGTACAAAAGTGGTTAGTGGTGGCTCGTTGCCAGCACCATCAGCAGTATCTGCTAATAGCAAAGGCACGTCCCTGGGACCGGATTATGCAACTAAAGACGAGTCTTTAAGCTGGTGGAATTGGAGAGGTAGATTAAATAGGCAGAGGTTTATACTTCGCTCCCTTATACTTGTGCCGATTGCTATTGTGGGTGGAATTATACTTAGTGGGGGAATTAGTTTTTTTGTAACTACTGCAGCGATGAGCGGACAAGACGAGGATGCTGTTTTTGGTATTATGTTTCTTCTGTTATTATGTGCATTGCCTTTTATTTTGACATCTGCTGTGTTAGGCACTTTCATATCCATAAAGAGAGGGCATGACTTAAATATTCCTGGTTGGGTTGTGGTAATTGTGAGCCTATTAGGTGCCTCTTTTTTCCTTTCAATATATCTGTCCGTTGCTAAAGGGAATGAAGGGCCAAACCAATATGGTGATAATCCATTAAAGTGGCCGGGAAGTATATAATTTTAGAATGGAATTGCAGTGGGTATTAAGAATATGAAAAGATTGTATAGTTTATTATTGGCGGTTATGTTTTGTTTTATGGCCTCAGGCTGTTTTAGCGGTAATGGTACTCTAACTATTGGTGAGAATGGTAGTGTGGACTATGAATTTATATTCGTTGGAGATAAGGATGTATTTGGCAACGAATTTGAAAAGCAAGGAGAAGCACTTAAGAATAAATTAAACAGTTCAGCAAAAATTGAGCCTTATAAAAATGGAAGTATGAGTGGTTATAAGATGACGGCTCACTATCCATCAATAGTTGAATACGCTCATAACCTTACATCCGAATATAATGCAGACTGGAAAGTAAAGCGGGTAAAAGGCTGGTTCTTTGATGCCTACTCGTTCGAGTTTCCATTTAGGTATGAGCAGCATTTTAAGCATATTGACCCAAGGCTGGAAGGGCTTACACAAGCAATGCTTGCAACAGGGGAAATGGAGATTAAATTTAATCTGCCGTACGCAGCAGATTCCAGTAATGCAGATAATGTTACAAATAACAATAAAACATTAACCTGGGATTTGGCCGAAGCTTTTAGTGTGGGTGCCGATAAGGATATACAGGTAAAATTTAAAATATGGCATAAATCACATGTAATAATTACAGCAATTGTAATAGGGGTATTGATTTTAATATCTATTATATTGGGGATTATGTCATTTACCTTGGATGGTAGTGGGAGAATAGCGGCTGCTATTTTTTCTGTATTACTGTTCTTTGGTGCTTTAGCATTGGGTGGTATATCATTGTATATGATATCAAGCACACCTAATTTTAATGACAATACAATTATTACTAAGGCGACACAGAAGAAAGATGAAAAAGCATCAAAGACGAATGTTAAGTCTGCCGAACCACCTCCGGTAACACCAGCACCATCTACTGGTGGAACACCTAAAACCAGTGGCCCGTTAAATGGTATGGATTTGTCATTGGGGAATATCACCATTGGAGATACAACAGAAAAGGTCCGGTCTGTTATGGGAAGTCCTGGCAGAATAGTAACGGAAAATGGCCAGGTTCATTGGAAATATAATGATATTGACGTCATTGTATATGAGAATAGAGTTAGTGAAATTATTTCCAGCACATCGGCCGCCAGCACCCCACGGGGGTTCCACGAAGGCTCCCGTATAAGTGATGTTTGGCAGACCTATGGCAATAATTATCGACATGAAAAATATGGGAACCTAGACTTGTATGAATATCCAATTACCTCTAATGATGGTGTACCGTGCTTGTTGCGCTTTGCCGTTCGTCAAGGTGAGAATACTGTGAATTATATAAGTATGCGAAAATTATGAGAAAATTAATTGCGAAAATATTCCTTGTCATATTGGTGCTTGCTGCCGCAGGAAGCTTTTTTCTGGCTTTTGTGCCGTTTAATAAATATGTGGCTTGCGTAAGAGGAAGCACAGGACAGATGCATGATATCGAGACGAAAGAAGCTACTTCTCAAGCAGTGGAGATTGGTGAGAGCTTTGACAAATACTTTAAAAATCCTAAATGGCACCACCTTGAATCAGGTAATTGGCGGCATATAGTAGAGTTTAACGGTGAGTGTGACTATGAGGGCAAACCGGCAAAAGCTAAGATACAATTTATTATAAGCCAGGAAACTCGGGTGGAGTCCATCCTTGATTTCAAGATTTTATACCGTGTGGGCGCAATAGCAATAGATGATAAGATTTTGACAACGCAAGAAAGAATGGACTTTCTGGATAAAATTATAAATAGTAAATAAAGTATACAAGGGGGAGATTCAATGGTTAAGCGATTGTTATCAGTATTATGTATTTTAGCAATAACATCGTTTGGTGGTTATTCACTGGCAGAGGCTTCATGGACAGTAACTTCATCAGCCTCATCAAAAGGGCAGGTGCCAGTTTATATGAAAAAAATTCCTGCAGGAATTCCACAAAGTGTAGGCTCCCATATGATGCCTATAGGGAGGGCGGCAGATGGTGATAGAATATGGGACAGCTATGGCATAGATCTTTTCTATAATTCAGTGAGATTTGATAATGCTACGGGACGTGTAAGGGCGTGTCTTTTCATAAACGACAATAATCATGAGCGTTTCGATGAAATGATGGACTACATAATGTGGGTGACAATAAACCCCAAAACAAAGCAGTTCAACATAGAAAGAGTGTATGGAGCCAAGCCACATAGCAACGGTTTGTGGGAGGCCAAATGGAGCCGGGTTACTAAATTTCCGAAAAAGATAACAATAGCCGATAAAATCCCTCCATACAGCACCGGAGGAGGAAATGGCTGGGAAGAGGCTGTAGCGAAAATAATGGATTGCTTGGAGCAGATAAAAACAAAGAGATATGCTGACCTAAGAGATTTTGATGATAATGTAATCCAGGCATCTAATGGATATGTGTATTAGAGCTACTTTGCTATGAGTTGGTGGAAAACGTATGAAAAGGGTAATAAAAGGGGGAATAATATACATGAAAAAATATTGCGTCATAATTATTACGCTTTTTTATTTGATTGTTATTCAGATAGGTAATGCTTTCGCAGCACCTGTCATTGTGGAGAATGGCTCCTTACAAAGCGTTAACCAAATAGCCATGAGTGTTATGAGCAGGTGGCCTAAATATTCATTAGTTTCTGCAACGTCTAATATCTTGATTTACAATGCTAAACCTGATCCTGATGACTTGGAAAAATGTGTTAAAAATAAAAAAGATGGTGTGGTGCTAACCAATATTCAAATAATAATCAATATTGTAGAGAATGGCCCCCAAAAGAAGGTAGTTAACGCCACAGAAAATATGTCTCTGACTGATATAAAGACGGGCGCAACAGTGTCATTGGCTGCTCCTGATGACTGGGCGAAAGACATATTGTCTGATATAAAATGCGCCTGTGATGGCCGGTATGTATACGGTTTTAATTATGATGAGACGACGATAACAAATGTTGTCCCTGGCAAAGCTTTTGCAAAAGCTGGCATAGAACCAAACTCAAAGATTATTTCTATCAATGGGAAGAATGCAACAAAGTATGAGGATGTTTTAGATATGAGGCAATGTCCAACAGTAACCTTGACTGTTGAAAAAGACGGAAAACAGAAAACAGTGCAACTTAAAGGGGAGTTTCAAACGCCAGAAGAGTTCCGGGTGCAACATCATATTTAAAAAGGTAGATGGCTTTAACAGTATTTAAGGAGGATATGTATGAAAAATGTAATCAAAGTTTTATCAGCAGTGTTATGTATGGTTGTCATTCAATGTGGTGTTGCTTTGGCTGCACCGTCCGCTGCGGCGTATTCTGAGATAATTAATTCGTTGCCGGCAGTGGGACAGGGAGTGGGAAGCCTTCCAAGCTTTGCACAGGCATATCCACCTATGGGATACGGGTTGCCACCTCAGGTAATTAAGGGAAATTATGGTGGACTGGAATTTATGGAGGCTTTAGAGGGCGGTCGTGTCATGCAGCTACAGATTAAACCAGAGGCAGGGGATACAGATACTACATCTATATCTGGTTCTATAGTGTCTACGCTTTCAGCAATTTATGGTTCGCCTATAACAACAGAGGATGGGAACTATGTTTGGGCAAGCCGGGTGACAGGCTCGTATTCCCCAAGAACAGGAATAATTTCGTTGCAACGGTAAAAAAGAATGATTATGAAAGGGGCTGTATTTACGGCTCCTTTTTGTTATTACTAAATATTAAAATTCCTGTGAGTCATTGTTGATAGTGAGTGGGATGAAATAGTATAATTATATCAAGATAAAATATAATGAAATAGCGTAGCTTTGCCGTGAGTATACCATCATGCTATGTCGATTGACGACAACAAAGCAGTTGGCAATATATATGGCGCCGTTTGTCAAAATATCATTGTGTAAGTGCACTGAGTAATGGGGTGAGATTATGTCTGATACGGAAATTATAAAAAATGAAAAAGAGCTTGAA
>JAFVER010000008.1 GCA_017475925.1 Anaerovibrio sp.
GACTAAGAGATCTGGATACCCAACATCATAGATTTGTAAAAAGCACCCACCTGGGAGCCTTGTTAAGGTTACCCATTTTTACCACAAGAAGGATTTAACAATTTCCAGCTAATCTATACTTGACTTTTCATAGCTGGTCTCCCTAAAATCCTTTGCCTCTACGCCTCCTAGACTGGTATAAATCATACCATTTTTACCGCGTGTTGAGGACATCAAATCGATGGATTTGACTAACATTTCTCCCTGAGGTTGATTCTGCAATAGTTCCCCCATCCCACAATTCAGCACAGTCTTTCTCACCAAGGTAATATTTGGAAAAAATTTCTTTTTATCATATGGTATGTTGTTTGCTGCCAGAGTCTTTCTGAGCCTACTGACGTATTTTGATAGTTCCTCATTCTTTTCTATACCCGCCCAACAGGTATCACTAAAGTTGCCTATACCATCGAGCTTTATAGAAAATGGTGCAAAGGGAACAGCATCCATAACGTCCAGAACCGGCTCTGCCGAACCGTACTCTCCGATAAAAGCCAAGGTAAGATGTAAGTTTTGTTCAGATGCAAATCTGCCACGCACACCTATATCATGCCACCTGCCCTGCAGCTTGGTAAGCGATTTTATAATGGGCTCCTCGAAAAGTATCGCAATGAAAAGTCTCATTTCTTACACCGTCCTACCTAAAAAACAGATTTGCTATTACGCTCAAAACCACACTGATAATAATACAGGTTACTATTGGAAAGTGGAATGAACTGTTTTCCCCTTCCACATTAATATCTCCTGGCAAACTGCCAAAGGGAATGAATCTACCACCAAAATGAATTACACAACCTACTATGACAAGGATTATCCCTAAATATATTAATATTTTCCCAATATCCGTCATTACCTTATCACTTCCTTATTCATTTGCTACCAGCCGTTCCTTCAACCTGGTATTCTGTTTCTACACACCTTATTCTTGCCATGATTTACCGCCCTAATTATGATATATCTAAATTGTAGCCCACATATAGGTTTTCTGCAAATTTATTCCTAATGGTATATCCCCTATTCACTGTAGCCGCCCAATCCTAAATTTACCTAAAATAACAACTCCCCCGAAAGCAGCAGTAATGCTATTTCCGGGGGATGAATTTTTATGCCTTCCGATAAGGCGTATTTATTGGAACTAATATTTGCCATCTGACATTTTCAAAGGTCAATGTATTGGCAAATATTCCATTAAGTTAATTCGATATAAAAATTGTATTATCCTGCTTTTTTAAAAGCACCGGTTCTGGAAATGATAGTACCCAACTAAAGAAAGCCCTTCAGAGCCACTGTATTGTAGTGACCCCATAGGTCCTTTTCAGTATCATAAACAAACACTTCAATGCTTTGATGGAACGAGTGAAGCATAAGACTCACCCATCAGAACATGCTTATACCCATCCTCTGATTCTTTCTGTGGGCAGGTGAGGCTAACATCCACACAGGATTGGAATACCATAACAATGTCGCTGCCACCAAAGAGGAAATACCCCATAGGATCCCCCTTCTTGACAACATCCCCCACAGCCAGATTTTCTTCCCAATTGCAGGAACAGATCTGAGACATTCCAATAGGCAAAACAGCCACAAGACCGTACTCATCTGTATCAATAACAACGCAATCACGGGTCTCAATCATTTGCCACCCTGGAATGTCATCAATCAAACGATAGCGGGACAGCTTTGGATCCCATTCGGTAACTCCGCCGGCAGCGTTGGTTCCCGGGATTTTACGTAGCTCAACAATTTTTCCGCTAACCGGGAAATGATACCGATGATAGTCATTTACATCAAGGAAAGTATGGGTTAAGGTACCACCCTTAAATGCATCGCCATAAGCGGAGCCAGGTCCCAGCAATTGAGGGATAGATGTAAAGTTAGCGGACTTAATGGCAACCCCTTCTTTTTGTATAAGATTACCTGTTTCGTCTATCTGCCAAATCCCCTGCGGGGTGGAATCTGCCGGAGCAACCACCTGGCTATCCGCAATCGGACGAACAGATGGATCTACCAAATGGCGGGCAAACCAGTCGTTAAAGCTGTTCCATACATTATGATCTGCATACCAACCATACTGCATATTCATGGAAGGAGCCTGCTTTATTCTCTGATAATAGCTGTCATTCCAGCTCTCCTTTGTGGAGAGGAATTTACCCCATTCCTGGGAATACTCCCGGCACCAGGTAGCTATAGGCTCATGGTACTGAAGGGAAGGATAGTAATATCCCTTGTTCTCAAGCTCCTCCAGTGGCTGATCCACTATAAACCAGAAATAATCAACGCTCTGATCTATATGGCTATATAGTGTAGGATAAGAGGCATCCGAAAGCACATTCCACGGCATACAGGTCACGGCCCAATCCAGAAATGTATATAATTCATCCACACTTTGAATCGGATTGGTGTTGTGGTCCGGATTAATTACACGGGCCTTTGCGATGGATTTTTCCATCAGCCTCATCAGCTCAGGATTATCATTCAAATATTTCATCATGGAGATAGTGGCCTGAGAATGAGGCAAACCTGATGGTGGAACTGCCGCCTGTGCCCCGATGCTGTAAAGCAGCAACACCATCCCCAACAACAACGTAACGACTTTTCTTTGCATAAAAAGAACCTCCTTCCTTTATCCGTAAATAAATAAACATATCGACATAATCTGGTTTTTACTTCGACATATTATTTGAAAAATCCTTCTGCTTTAACTGCTGACACTCCCTCGACAAGCACAAAAAATCCGCACCCACTATGAATGGATGCGGATTGCATTTAAAAGTTAAATTTTAAACTTGCCGGTTTCCTGAGAAAGGTCAGTTGCCAGAGATGCCAATGCCTGGGAGGCAGAAGCAATTTCCTCGGAGGATGCTGACTGTTCCTCAGCAGCTGCAGAAATTGTCTGCGTATGGTCACTGGTAGTGCGACTTACATCATCAATATTATTAACAGCCTCTACTATACTTCTGGTTCCAGAAGCAACGGTAGCAGCTGACTTACTGATAGAGTGCATCTTCTGCTCAATGCTTGTCACCATTTCCATAATCTTGGTAAACTGAACGCCTACACCCTGCACAGCCTCAGCACCCTGCTGAACCTCAACAGAGCCCTGTTGCATAGCAGTAACAGCCGCTGTCGTATCATTCTGGACGGAACCTATACGCTCCTTTATTTCCTCCGCAGCTGCTGAAGACTGTTCAGCCAGTTTTCTTACTTCCTCGGCAACAACGGAGAAGCCACGTCCAGCATCGCCCGCACGGGCTGCCTCAATTGCCGCATTCAGAGCCAGCAGATTTGTCTGATCAGCAATGCTGGCAATGGTTTCAACTATCTGGCCTATCTGCTGGGAATTATCACCCAGCTTCTGAACAACGCCTTCCAGCTGACGAACAGATTTCTCAATTCCCTGCATACGCTCAGTAGCATGCTTCATCAACGCCTCGCCCTGACGAGCTGCATTGGCAGTTTCTGCGGTATCTGCTGCAACCTCCTGAGCTTCAGCGGTCATATTATCGATATCTGTGGAAACATTATCTACATTCTCTCTGGTACCATCAACATTTTGCAGCTGCTTTTCCATACCCTCAGCAACTTCAGTAACCGTTTCAGCTACATTAGTAGCCGCCTGAGCTGCCTGATGGGCTCCAGCAGTCAATTCCTCACTGGAAGCTGCCAACATTTCAGCAGATTTCTTAACACCGCCGATAAGCTTTTTCAGATTTTCGTTCATGTTATTAACATCGGCAGAAAGCTGTCCTAACTCATCCTCAGAATCAACATGAAGTGGACGCTGATCCAATATACCATTGGACATTTCATTTACACGGTCAGCCAAATGCTCTACCACCCTGACAATACGGGTAGAGAATTTCAAGCAAGCAAATACGATCAATAAAATACCAACAACAGTAAGAATACCATAAACGATTTTCATGGTACGAAGCTGACTAAATACGAAGCTAGTTGGAGCTGATACTACTGCCTTCCAGCCAGAAGTAGGAATAGTAGCATAAGCAACTACCTTCTCTTCGCCACCAGCGTCAGTTACAAAAAAGCCCTTATCATTATTTTTAATCTCGGCGGCAAAGGCCTTAAGAATCGGATTATCATCTGTTTTAGACAGGTTTTCTTCTTCATTGGCAGAGGCAATAATAATACCACTCTCAGGGTTTATCAGCATGCCCTTGCCCTCGCCACGGAATTTAATGGCCTTAGCCTGCTCAGCCAGAGTATCGATCTTAACATCTTCACTAAATACGCCACCGACAGCGCCCTTACGATCATAAGGAACGGCAATAGTCACAACCATACTTCCGCTACTGACGTCCTTATATGGATCAGTATAAATAATGTGACCTGCCTTTTTTGCATCTACATACCATGGACGCTTAGTCCATTCTCCCTGTCCAGTCAAGTCCCCATCATGCCATGCCATAGCAAATCCGTCATCCATTGCATGAATATCATCAAGGACTTCCTTATCATCGGCAATCTGCCCTACCAATTCATGACGCTTCATCATATCTGTACTATCAGCCGGAATCTGTTTAAATACATTAGCACCAGATATAACTATCTGCCCCTTGGCATTAAGCCAGGCGTCAGCCTGAGCAGACTGTCTTCCTATTTCGGCTATAATCTCTTCTTCCATAGTCTTTTCCAGTGAAGTAGATGCTGTCAAATAACCAATAATAGATACAAACTAAAAAAAC
>JAFVER010000080.1 GCA_017475925.1 Anaerovibrio sp.
GGAAGCATCCAAGAGGTAAAGCCGATTGGATAATGCGCCCTATGCGAAAGTGTCCTGTGAAACAAGACTTTGTTGAAGTTGAACAGTAGACACTGACCGCTACGGGTGCTTAACTCCCACCTAAGAGGAAGGAGTCTTAGCGCCCGTTAGCATAGGGTAAAAAGGAGACTTATTCAAGTGAGAGCTTTGAGCTCCCACTGAATAAGTCTCCTTTTAATTTATCCTAGTGTATTGGCACCATGATTTTTGAACAAAAAACAACGCCAGAGATATTGCAAAATGCGAGGCGAAGGAATGAGACATAGCGGTGGCTATGCCGATTGACGACAACAAGGCAGTTGGCAATATATATGGTGACGTTTGTCAAAATATCATTGTATCAATGCGCTAGCTTCTGGGCTAATATTTGATTTACAGTCTGTGGGTTTGCTTTTCCCTTGGATTGCTTCATTACCTGTCCCACAAGGGCACCAATGGCCTTTTTGTTGCCGGATTTATAATCCTCTACAGCCTTTTGATTAGCCTCTATAACCTTGTCAACAATTTCTTCAATGGCTTTGGTATCAGTAATCTGAACCAGCCCCTTATCTTTAACTATTTTCTCTGGGCTGTCTGAACACTTCCACATTTCCTCAAAAACCTTTTTGGCAATCTTTGACGAAATGGTTCCCTTGCTGATAAGACCAATCATCTCCCCAAGGCGCTTGGCATCAACTGGCGAAGCACTGATTTCCAACCCCTCGGCATTTAAATTCTTTGCCAAATCACCCATCATCCAGTTTGCCGCCAGCTTAGCATCTGCACCGGTCTCAATAACTGCATCAAAGTACTCAGCCATTTCCCGTGAGCTGGTAATTATCCCGGCATCGTAGGCTGACAGTCCATATTGCTCCTCCAAACGAGCTTTTCTGGCATCAGGAAGCTCCGGCAATGATTTACGATAAGCCTCAATTTCCTCATCAGTGGTAATAATCGGTACCAAATCCGGCTCCGGCATATAACGATAATCATGGGCATTTTCCTTGCTGCGCATGGAAAGGGTTACTCCCCGCTCAGGATCCCAGGTGCGAGTTTCCTGAATAATATGGCCACCGTCCTCAAGAACCTCCTCCTGGCGCTCAATCTCATAGGTCAAGGCCTCTTCAACAGCCTTAAAGGAGTTGATGTTTTTCATTTCTGTACGGGTGCCAAGGACATCACTGCCTGCTGGCTTCAATGAAACATTTAAATCAGCCCGAAGGTTTCCTTCCTCCATCCTGCAATTTGATACATCAATATATTGCAGGATAGCTTTAACCTTTTCCATATAGAGACGGGCTTCCTCCGGCGAAGACATATCCGGCTCTGACACAATCTCAATAAGGGGTACACCAGTACGGTTGTAGTCTACATTGGATGTATCGGAATCCTTAATGGTGGTACCGGAATGAACCAGTTTTCCGGCATCCTCCTCCATGTGAATACGGGTAATTCGAATCCGCTTGGTTTCACCATTGCTTTTTGTAATATCCACATAGCCATGCTCACAGATTGGCAAATCATACTGTGAGGTCTGCCAGTTTTTCGGCAAATCAGGATAATAATAATTTTTACGGTCAAATTTAGAGAAGTGGTTTATTTCACAGTTCAGCGCCAGACCTGCCTTAATGGCAAATTCCAAAACCCGTTTGTTTAAAACAGGAAGAACACCCGGCAAGCCAAGACATACCGGACAAACATGGGTATTCTGTTCAGCACCGAAGGAGGTGGCACAACCGCAAAAAATCTTGGTGCTTGTCTTTAATTCGCTGTGTATTTCCAGTCCAATAACTGCCTCGTAGCTCATGGTTAGTTACCTCCTAACTGAGCCCTGTCCTGATAATAGGACTGACTCTGCTCATAAGTATAGGCCACCCGGAGAATAGTCTCTTCATCCAGGGCCTTACCAATAATCTGCATACCAATTGGCATATTAGCACTGCTGTAGCCACATGGCACAGATATACCCGGAAGCCCGGCCAGATTAAGTGGAACAGTGCAGGCATCCTGTAGGTACATTTCCAATGGATTTGATATTTTTTCACCTATTTTAAAGGCTGGAGTTGGTGCAGTAGGACATACTATAGCATCTACCTGCTTAAAGGCCTTGTCAAAATCCTCCTTAACAAGACGGCGAACCTTTAGGGCCTTCAAATAATATGCATCGTAATAGCCGGCACTTAAAGCATAATTACCAATCATAATACGGCGCTTTACCTCTTCACCAAAATACCTGGTTCTGGTTTTGGTCATCATTTCCACCAAATCAGTGGCATCCTCAGCCCGCTCTCCATAGCTTACACCATCATAACGGGCAAGATTAGTAGCAGCCTCGGCTGGAGCAATAAGGTAGTAGGTAGAAATCGCATAGTCCGTATTAGGCAATGAAATATCCACCAGCTCTGCACCTAAAGCTTCGAGCTGTTTAATAGCATTGCGGACGGTCGCCTCCACCTCCGGGTCCATTCCCTTTATAAAATATTCCTTTGGAATACCAAGCTTCAGACCCTTTATATCCTCAGTCAATGCCTTGGTAAAGTCTGGCACAGCTTCGTTAATACTGGTGGAATCCATTTCATCATGACCGGAAATAATATTCAAAAGGTTAGCACAATCAGTAACATCCTTGGTGATAGGACCAATCTGATCCAGGGAGGATGCATAAGCAACTAAACCATAGCGGGAAACACGACCATAGGTTGGCTTCATTCCCACAACACCACAAAAGGATGCCGGCTGGCGAATAGAGCCACCGGTGTCTGAGCCAAGAGCCCATACCGCTGTACCGGCTGCTACAGTTGCTGCACTTCCACCAGATGAGCCTCCAGGGACACATTCTGTATTCCAGGGGTTGCCGGTTTTTTGGAAGGCAGAATTTTCTGTAGAGCCTCCCATGGCAAACTCATCCATATTGGCTTTTCCCATAATAACCGGATGCTGCGCATTTATTTTAGTCATAACAGTTGCATCATAAGGCGCAACAAAATTCTGCAAAATTTTGGAGGCACAGGTGGTTTTTACCCCCTTTGTGCAGATGTTATCCTTGATAGCTCCCGGAATCCCCTCTAAAAAGGCTATAGCTTCCCCCTGAGCTATTTTTTCGTCAACAGCCTTAGCCTGAGCAAGGGCTTCATCCCGGGTAATGGTAAGATACGCCTTAACATCACCCTCCACCTCATCTATACGGGACAAAACAGCTTCCGTAAGCTCTAGTGAGGTAATTTCTTTTTTTACAAGCATATCATGTAAAACATGTGCTGGCTGGTCAAATAATTTCACAGTGCTGCCTCCTAATTAATCTTCCAATACCTTTGGAACCTTGAAATATCCATCTTCCTTTAATGGGGCATTGGACAAAGCCAAATCCCGATCAATAGATTTTTTTACCACATCATCTCTAAATACATTGCTGATTGGCAACACATGCGCAATAGGCTGAATATCATCAGTAGGAACTGTACTCAGATTTTCCACATATTCCAGAAAATCATTAAGCTGCTGTGTATACTGAGCTTCCTTTTCGGCAGGAATTTCCAACCGGGACAAAACAGCTACATTTTCCATATCTTCCTTTGTAACCTTCATCTTATCACCATCCAAATCCTTTTTTGAACAGATTTCTCAATCTCCCCATATAAAGTTGATATAATGAGCTAGGTGTAATGCCTAAAAGTGAACATTATTTTGCCTTGGTATATAGTGCACTGACACAATGATATTTTGACAAACGCCACCATATATACCACCAACTGCTTTGTTGTCGTCAATCGACATAGCCACCGCTATGTCTCATTCCTCCGCCTCGCATTTGGTGGCA
>JAFVER010000081.1 GCA_017475925.1 Anaerovibrio sp.
AGCGGCCTTTAGGTAGTTCATGAGCTTTTTGATGTTTCGTACCCACTCAAAAGGCAGCTTCTTTTGCATCTTCACATAGTCAGAAAAGTATTTTTCGACTTTTTTGTTTGCATAAGTTATCTTCATTGTGACATTTCCTTTTTAACCTTTTGGTTAAATTATATATTTTCTATCAGGTTTTGTCAAAGCAGTTTTCTTTCCTATACCTTTTTACGAGCTTGTAAAAGCTTGTTTTTTTCAGGTCTAATTCTCTCATTGCTGCCACGGCAGTTATTTCCTTGTTCTGCCAGCGTTTGTATACGGAAATCCAATTGATAGGATAATCGACGTTTGGCCGTCCTAAATGCTTGCCCCTGGCCCTGGCAGCAGCTATCCCCTCTGCCTGCCGTTTGTGGATGGTTCGGCGTTCACTTTCGCCCATGGTGGATAGTACCTCTATGAGGATATTATTAACCATTTCCATAATGCTCCGTTGCATATCGCCATACTGGCCGAAGTCCATCATGGTGGTGGGAATATCAAGGATGCGGACATTCACCCCTGTAGCCCGAAGATTCTCAAGCTCCTGCTTGACTTCCAGTTTGTTTCTGCCAAGTCGGTCAAGAGACATCAGATAGAGTGTATCGCCGCTCCGCATCATCATGCGGAGTTTTTTATATTCAGGTCGCTCAAAATCCTTGCCACTTTGTTTTTCGGTGATAATGTCAACTGAATTTGGAACATATTTCTTCAGTTCATCAATTTGCCGGTCAAGATTTTGCTCCTTGGATGAAACTCTGGCATAGCCAAAGATTTTTTCAGACAATACACTCACCTCCCCCTCCACTATATCACAGACTGTTCGTAAAGGTCAATTTAATTACAGACGTTCGTAAAGGTTAAGAATGGCTATTTGTGAACGTAAAGAATAAAAGTCCGTAAAGGTGTACCTTTATGGTCATATTTTTGAAGAAAAAAAGGCCATAGCGATTTACAGCCCTTCTGAGCGTCGAAATTTGATTTTGCGATACTTTATATGCGTGGGTGCTTTATCGTGGCTTACAGGCGATTCTAGGAGACCTTTTTCATTGGGATTTTCTGAAAATGGATTGTCAGGTCAACCTGTATGTATTATAATTATATTGAAATATAATTCACTGAAACACAATTCAATACAAATATATTCAAGGAGTTAGCTATGTGTAAGTTTATTGGGCGCAAGCGTGAGCTTGATGCTATGAATGCTTTATACAATCGGCCAGGATTTCAGATGACGGTAATGTATGGCCGCAGGCGTGTTGGCAAGTCAACTTTGCTGCAGCGTTTTATAGAGGGGAAGAAAGCTGTTTACTATACTGCCATACGCAGCAGCAGCCAGCGTAATCTGGAGCTGTTGGGCAGCCGTGTGATAGAATCATTGGCACCTGAAATGAAGGGGTTATCCTTTCAGTCCTACGAGCAGCTTTTTTCTTTTGTTGGCCAGCGGTGCCAGAACGAGAGAATTGTCTTCATTATAGACGAATTCCCCTACATGGCAGAATCCGATAAATCCTTGTTATCGGTTATCCAAAAACATATAGATACGGAATGGCTGCAGGGGAAGATGTATCTTTTCCTATGTGGCTCATCCGTAAGCTTCATGGAAGATGAGGTACTAAGCGAGAAAAGCCCCCTCTTTGGACGCCGCACTTCGCAAATTGCTCTAAACCCCTTCGATTACTTGGAAGCTGCACAATTTGTGCCTAATTATTCCGCGGTGGATAAGGCTATTGTTTACGGTGTCACGGGAGGTATAGCCAAGTATCTTTCCCTGTTTGATGAAAACAAGACCCTTGATGAAAACTTGCAGATTTTGTTCTTCAGTAATTTCGGTTACATGTATGAGGAGCCAATCAATATTCTCACACAAGAATTCAGAAATATATCCTCATATAACGCCATTGTAGAAGCAGTTGCCTCCGGCCGCACCAGATTGAATGAAATAGCCGACCTCACGAAACTAGAAACCTCTACAGTATCTCATGCCGCAGCCAATCTTGTTGAGACAGGCATCCTCAAAAAAGAGTACGCCATTACAGATGAAAGTAACAAAAAGAAGGTACGGTATGAGCTGGCTGACCATATGTTCAGATTCTGGTATCAGTTCGTAGCCCCTCATATAGATATCATCGATATGGGACATGGAAATGTGCATTATGAAAATGTGGTTAAGCCAAGAATATCCCATTATATGGGCGAGGTTTTTGAGGATATGTGCCGCTTTTACACCATGAAATTAGGCATAGAGGGCAAGCTCCCCTGCCTTGTCACCAAAACGGGCAAATGGTGGGGAACTAACCCTCATAAAAAAGAAGAAACTGACATTGATGTGGTTGGCTTGGATATTGCAAATA
>JAFVER010000082.1 GCA_017475925.1 Anaerovibrio sp.
GAAAATTTTCCTGCAAAAAATTTTAGTTAACTCAAACTTACCACATATATAGTCAATACATTTATGCATGTGGGAAGTTTGAGTTTTAATTTAAAAAAATCTGATTGAGCAGGATTTATCATAGGTTATAGTGAATAATAACAGAGTAGAAATATGCATTTTTCGGGAACGATGACAACTTGTAAAATGAGACTTATCCAGTGGGAGATTTAAACTCCCACTAGATATTAGTCGAATTAATCCTGAGCGTTACGGGCGCTTAGTTCCCTCCCTAATGATGAGGGAGCCTTAGCGCCCCGTTAGTGTAGGGTAATCAGATTGGGCAGATGGGAGTGATGTGTATGGCAGAGCCTATGGTTGAAGTCTTCATATTTGAGACAAAGCAGTTTCTGGAGCAGCTGGAGCAGATTGCCCTTGGCAGTGAGGAACAGGGTGGTTTCAGCGTTGAAGATGTCAACGAAATTTTCCGCGCCATGCATACAATAAAGGGTTCGGCAGCAATGATGATGTTTGATCAGGTATCAACATTGGCTCATTCTGTAGAGGATATCTTCTTTTATATTCGTGAATTAAAGCCTGGTAAGGTAGATGCCACTGCCATTACGGATATTGTCCTTAACGCAGTTGATTTCATGCGCATTGAGCTGGATAAGCTGGAAGCTGGCGGTACTCCTGATATGAGTAGCGAAGAGCTGAGGGAGTATACTAAAAATTTCCTTCGGGAAATGAAGCTTGCCAACGGTCATGATCCGGATATTGACTTAAGTAAGGCCAAAAATGCAAAAAAAACCGGTGAGCAGCCAGCTGCGGCCCTGGAATCACCCAAGCAACAGTATTATATTGGCGCAGCCAGGCCGGCGGTAATAGCACCTGCCGAAAGCAGCGAGGCCGGGGCGCATGTATATGAAGCTACTGTGTTTTTTCAGCCGGGCTGTGAAATGGAGGAGGTCAGGGCCTTTGGTGTAGTCAACAATCTCAAGGATAAGGTTATTGAGCTTCATCATTTGCCGGAGAAAATACTTGAGGATGAGTCGGCAACAGATACTATTCGTAATCTCGGCTTCAGGTTGTTTTTCACTACGAAAATGACTATAGATGAGGTACAAAAGGAGCTGGATCAGACAATATTCCTTGAACGGCTGGAGCTAAAGGAGCTGTCCAGCACAGCGGAATGTGAGTATTGGCCGTCGCCGGAAACCATTGCAATAACAGCCTTGGAAAATTCTGAGCCTATTAAGCCGGCTCTTCCGTCAGGAGGGATGGGGCAGGTTATACAGAAGCCTCAGCCAAGGACATCTACGGATGGAGCGCAGATGATAACGGTCAGGGTGGACAAGCTGGATAAATTAATGGATTTAGTTGGTGAAATGGTTATTGCTGAGGCCATGGTTACTCAAAATCCAGATTTGGCCGGACTGGAGCTGGACAATTTTGCCAAGGCAGCCAGACAGCTCCACAAGATTAACGGTGAGCTTCAGGACAGTGTTATGTCGCTAAGGATGGTTCCTTTGGAGGGAACCTTCAAAAAGATGAATCGCATCGTCCGGGATATGACCAAAAAGCTGGGGAAAAAGGCTCGGCTGGTGCTGGAAGGCGAGTCAACTGAGGTGGACAAAAACATCAATGAGCATATTTCTGACCCACTGATGCATATAGTCCGCAATTCAGTAGATCATGGTATTGAAATGCCAGAGGTCCGGGCCCAGGCCGGAAAGGACGAAACCGGTACTATTGTTTTGTCAGCGGAAAATGTTGGCGGTGAGGTAGTTCTTAAAATAAAGGACGATGGTGGTGGACTTAATAAGGAAAAAATTTTGGACAGAGCCAGAAAAAATGGGATTATTGCCAAACCAGAGGCAGAGCTTACGGATCAGGAAATATATTCCTTTATATTTGCACCAGGGTTTTCTACAAAGGAAAAGGTTACGGAGTTTTCAGGTCGTGGCGTAGGTATGGATGTGGTGGTTTCCAACATAAAGTCGCTGGGCGGCAATGTTTTGGTGGATAGTGAGCCGGGGTTGGGCAGTACCACCACCATAAAAATTCCTCTGACCCTGGCAATTATCGAGGGTATGTCGGTTGCAGTGGGAGAGTCTACCTTTACTGTACCGATAAACTACATCAGTCGTTCTTTCCGCCCGGAGGAGGGGGAAATATTCAGAGACCCAGATGGCTCTGAAATGATTATGGTACAGGGGGATTGTTGTCCTGTAGTACGTCTATATGATATTTATTCTATTCCTGATGCCATACAGGAGCCAACGGAGGGCATTCTCATGCTTTTAGAGGCCGGGGATACCAGATTTGGCGTAATGGCCGACAGACTCCTGGGGGTTCAGGAGATTGTGGTAAAGCCAGTGCCAAAATACATCAGTAAACAGGTTAAGACTACCGGTATAAGCGGCTGCACATTGCTGGGGGATGGCAGTATAAGCCTTATTTTGGACCCCCAGCAGGTACATAATATTATTTTTGACTGATTTGGAGGGATAATCGTGGATGACGACAAGGCGTTCCAGGAGGAAGAGGATACCCAAAAGGATAAATACCTTACATTTTCCCTTGGTGAAGAAGTATATGGCATAGATATACGGGTTGTTATTGAGATAATCGGTATTCAGAAAATCACTGTTGTACCTGAGGTTCCCGATTACGTAAGAGGCATCATTAATCTTCGGGGTAAAATCATTCCGGTAGTTGATATGCGTCTCCGGTTTAGGCGAGATTTCAGGGAATACACAGACAGGACCTGTATTGTGGTAATTGAGGTAAATGGGGTGCTCATTGGGCTTATTGTGGATGGTGTATCGGAGGTTCTGGATATTACGGAGAACGATGTGGTACCACCACCGGAGCTAAAGGCCTCTCAAAACAAATATATACGGGGTATTGGCAAAACCGAAGGAGGAGTTGTTCTTCTCTTGGATTGGATGAAGCTGTTCAGTGAGGATGATCAGGACCTTTTTGATGAAATGAACCAGGATGCTACAGTATAGGTAGCAGGTTTAAGGAACAAGGAGTGTAAGGCGTTATGATGTTTTTTAAAAATCTTAAAATTGGCGCAAAATTAATTGCTCTGATTGTATTTCTTGAACTGATAATTATTGCTGTAGCCTGGCATGGTATTTCCATGAATATAGGTACAGATAATTATAATGAGGAATCAATAATTATTTATGGTGTGATTGTGGCAATGTTGATTGTCATTTCCCTGGCTGTGGGAGTTTATTTTTCCCAGGATTTATCCCGCCGACTTCATGAGCTGGAGCAGGCTGCCGGTCGCATTGCTGACGGGGACCTGTCTACAGAGGTAAAAACCAGCACCGGTGATGAGCTGGGGGATGCAGCAGCCAGCTTTGAAATAATGCGTCAACGGGTTCATGAGGCAGTATCAGATATTCATAATGCCTCCGACCGGGTGGCTGATGGAGCTAAAAATGTATCAGACGCCAGTCAGGCCCTTTCCCAAGGAGCAACTCAGCAGGCGGCATCTGTGCAGGAGCTGTCTGCCTCCATTATGGAGATTGCCTCCCAGACGGCCAGCAATGCTGATAATGCTGACAGGGCAAATACCCTGATGATTAAGGCCCGTCAGGAAGCTGAAATGGGCAATGATGACATGAAGGAAATGCTCAATGCCATGGAGGAAATCAATAATTCCTCCAACAATATTTCCAAAATTATTAAGGTGATTGATGAAATCGCCTTTCAGACCAATATTTTAGCTCTTAACGCCGCAGTAGAGGCGGCTCGCGCCGGACAGCATGGTAAAGGCTTTGCTGTGGTGGCGGAGGAGGTTCGTAATCTGGCCGCCCGCAGTGCCAAGGCTGCCAAGGAAACAACCGATATGATTGAGGGCTCTATTCACAAGGTAAATATAGGCAGAAATATTGCCAATAAAACGGCTGATGCCTTAAACAACATTGTAAGTGATGTGGCTGATGTGGCTGATATTGTGGATAGCATCGCCAAGGCTTCCTTTGAGCAGCGGAAGGCGATAGATCAGATAAATCAAGGGGTGCAGCAGGTTTCTCAGGTGGTTCAGACAAATTCGGCTACCTCCCAGCAGGCAGCCTCTGCCAGTCAGCAGCTTAGTGCACAGGCTGACCGAATGCGGGATATTGTAAGCCACTTTAGGCTGGCCAAGGCTGTGGTGCATTTTCGGGCGTTGACTAATTCGGCCATGCCGGATATTCCAAAAAATGTTGATAAACCGGATTTGAGTCAGCCAACAATTCCTGTTGTTAAGCCAGCGCCTCCGGGGGTTAAGCCAAAGACCATAGCCCTTACCGATGATGAAGGCTTCGGTAAATATTGAGTTGGGAAGTTTACATAAGAAAGAATCAGGTATATGAAGCAGTCAACTTTTGAGCAGTTTGCAGCTGTAGTACAGCATAATTTTGGTATTAAGCTTCCACCTGAAAAGAAGGCGCTGCTGGAAAGCCGGCTGTTTAAACTGATGAATGATAATCACGATAAACCGGAGCTGAGCAGTGAGGATGCCTTCCTGGCCTATGTCAGGAATGATTCCACCGGTCAGGCCATCTCCATGCTGGCAGAGGCGATTACAACCCATCATACCTTCTTTATGCGTGAAGCTGATCATTTTGAATATTACAATAAAGAGGTTCTGCCATATTTGGCGGATACCATTCGTGATGGTGATGTGAGAACCTGGTGTGCGGCCTCATCTACCGGCGAAGAGGCATATATTCTGGCTATGCTGCTGGAGGACTTCTTTTCTGTGCGGGGGCCTCAATGGGAGACAACTCTTTTGGCCACGGATTTATCCAAGGAGGTGCTGGAACGGGCCAAGACGGGACTATATCCATTGGAGTCTGTAAGGTCCTTACCGGCCCATTGGCAGACCAGGTATTTCCATGTGACAGGGGATGGCTATTGTCAGGTTGTGGAGACTCTTCGCCATAAGGTGTTGTTTCGTCAGTTCAATCTTATCAGTCCCGTTTTTCCGTTTAAGCGACCGTTTCATGTGATTTTTTGCCGTAACGTGATGATATATTTTGATGTACCAACCCGGGATTTGCTTATTCAAAAATTTGCTGATTTTTTAGAGCCGGGAGGGTATTTATTTATCGGCCATTCGGAAGTAATAGACAGACAGATTCACGATTTTGATTATGTTATGCCATCAGTTTACAGAAAGAAGGGAGCGTTCACATGAGTGATTTAAAAATTCTAATAGTGGATGATTCCCTGTTTTTCAGGGAGGCACTTGCCAGAGGACTCTCCTCCAATATTTCATCAAAAACTGTTATAGAAAAGGCGGGTGATCCCTTTGAGGCACGGGATAAAATATTATCCTTTGATCCAGACGTTATGATATTGGATGTGGAAATGCCGCGAATGAACGGGATAGAATTCCTTCGTCGGTTGATAGTTCAGTATCATTTGCCAACAGTGGTACTAAGCTCAAGGCCTGCCTACAAAAAACTGGCAATGGAGGTGGGGGCGGCTGCTTTTTTGGAGAAGCCATCCACCACTCTTGGCAGTTGGGATTTTATGAAAATGGTGGCCAACGAGGTAGTAAAGGCAAAGCTTTATTCTGACCGGCTTGTACAGGGAAGTCAGTTACAAACGCCAGCCCCGGTTTCAGCACCATCTACACCGGCGACATCAACAGCCGGTATTGCCAGTCGTCGCAGCACAATACCAACGCGGACTGGGGTGGAAGCACCAAAGGGGAATCAGGCAATTGTCAACAACAATATGAATAAGGTCGTTGCCAATGTGAAGGTCATGTCCACTATGGTACGGGATATAAAAAAGCAGTCCGGCCGTCCAGAACCAGTGCCAATCACCATGGACCGGGTAAAGATACCTGTTCCACCGAGGAAGGTGGAGCTCATTGCTATTGGTGCATCAACTGGCGGAACGGAAGCGGTATCAGAGGTTTTAAAGGCTCTCAGGCGTCCTATGCCACCGATTGTAATCGTTCAGCATATACCACCCATGTTTTCCCGCTTGTTTGCCGAGCGGCTTAACAATGAATGTGATATTAATGTGAAGGAAGCGGAAAATGGTGATCAGCTGGAGCCAAATTGGGCTTATGTAGCTCCTGGCAGTAAGCAGATGAGGGTAAAGAACATTGGTGGAGTGTTTACCCTGGATGTTAATCCAGGACCTAAATATGGTGGTCACTGTCCTTCGGTAAATGTGCTGTTTGAATCTGTTGCCGACAATGTTGGCAATCGGGCAATGGGGGTTATTCTCACCGGTATGGGTGAGGATGGTGCCAAGATGATGTTAAAGATGCGCAAGGCCGGCTGTGTTACAATTGGTCAGGATGAGGCAAGTGCTGTGGTATATGGCATGCCTAGAGTGGCCTTTGAGCTGGGAGCGGTTATGCAACAGGTACCTTTACATGGGATAGCTTCAGTTATTACGGCAGTTGTACGGCATTAGCAGGGAGGGTAAACAATGAAGACGGACTCTAAGATGCTGGTAGATTATACTACTCTCCAAAAATTAATGGGTGGCCTGGCAGATGGGTTTCTTATGACTGATTTGTCAGGTAAGATTACCTTTATGAACAAGGCAGCGGAAGAGCTGTTTGAGTATAAATATGTACCAGGTACTGATGTTATTGTTACTGACGTTGTTCGGCTGGAAAATGTGGAAACCCGGGAGAAAATCATCAGTCCGATTATCTGTGCCATGCGGACAAATAAAAATCAGGGTTTATCCAAAAACATTGGCTTTGTCCGGTCAGATGGGGCGGTATTTTTGTCAGCTACCTGCTCGCCAATGACTGACGTTGAGGGTAAGGTTATTGGCTGTACGGCGATTTTCCGTGATGTTACCCGTATGCGAATGCTGGAACGTAAGGTAGAGACAAACCATTATTACATGCGATCGGTATTTGAGGCAGCAAAGATTGGTATCTGTACCTTAAATATACGGGGCGAGCTTACAGATATTAATGAGCCAGCGCTGGAAACCCTGTCTCAGGATTATTCAGATGTTATTGGTAAGCAGTTTGGCGATGCTATTAATTGTATTAACAGCATGCCGTTTGGTTGCGGTAAATCCGAGCGGTGTAAATTCTGTGTTATTAGAAATAACATTGATGCGGCGGTTTTGGATGATTCCTTTACGGTAGATTTTGTTGTGGCTGTGCAGACCAAGTGGTTGGAGGAACCAATATGGCTGCAAATGTTTTTGATGCAGGTATGGGATGGTACCAAAAAACAGATTATACTGACATTGCTCAACATTTCCAAGCGTAAGCAAAAGGAGCATGAGCTGGTAGAAGCCCGTCGCAATGCAGAGGTGGCCAGCAATACCAAAACTCAGTTTCTGGCCAATATGAGCCATGAAATCCGTACACCAATAAATGGTATGTCGGGGATGATTGATTTGACCCTGAGGACACCTTTAAATGATGATCAGCGGGAAAATCTCATTGCGGCTAAGCAATGCTCAGAGGATTTGCTTAGGATAATCAATGATATTCTGGATTATGCCAAGCTGGAAAATGGCAAGATGAAGCTGGAAAACATCGACATTGATTTCCATGAATTGTTGAACAGGGTGTGTAACCTTCACTCGCAAATGGCAGAAAACAAGGGGTTGTATTTCAACAGACCAAATATTGACGAAACACCAAAATTTGTGCGGGGGGACCCGCTGCGGATAAGGCAGATATTGCATAATCTTCTCACAAATGCATTGAAGTTTACCATAGAAGGTGGTATAACTCTTGGAGTGGATACCTTTAATGGACAGGATCAGCAGTATTTGGAGTTCTTTGTGGAGGACACTGGTATAGGCATGTCCATGGAGGAGCAGGTAAAGCTGTTTAGACCGTTTAGTCAGGTGGATGGCTCTACCACCCGCCGCTTTGGTGGAACCGGCCTGGGCCTGATGATTGTCAAGGAGCTTGTCACCAGTATGGGAGGAGAAATAAGTGTCAGCTCCCGGGAAAACAAGGGTAGCAGGTTTACCTTCATAATACCACTGATACTGGCCCAAAAGGCTGATGTGGAAATGAAAAATCAGGCTGTGTTTATGAGGCCATATGGTGTAGCGCAAAAAGAAGAATTTGAGGATGATTTCTTGAAGGACGACCTTAATGAGGTTAGTAAAGAGGATGACATCAGTGATTTGTTGAAATATTGTCAGGCTAAGTTGGCTGAGTAGGAGGTTGAGGTATGAAAATATTGATTGCAGAGGATGACAGGATAAGCCGGTCCTTCTTACAGAAATTCATGTCAAACTACGGTGATGTGGAGGTTGCTGTAGATGGCATGGAAGCAGTAGATATGTATATGGATGCCATTAAAAATAACGAACCGTTTGATTTGCTGTGCCTGGATATAATGATGCCAAAGGTAGACGGCCTAAAGGTTTTACGGGTTATCCGTCAGCTTGAGGGGCAAAACAAGCAGGCCGGCGATCATAAGCTTAAAATTATTATGATGACTGCCCTGGCGGATGTCGGGTATGTGGATGAGGCCTTCCGTTTGGGCTGTGATGCATACGCATCAAAGCCGGTTGATACAGAAAAGGTCGAGGAAGCCATGAGAAATTTAGGCCTTATATCAGATGATGAGGCATAGCGCACTGATACGATGATATTTTGACCCTACGCTAACGGGCGCTAAGGCTCCCATCCTCTTAGGTGGGAGTTAAGCGCCCGTAGCGGTCAGTGTCTACTGTTCAGCTTTGACTATCGTCTTGCTTCACAGGACACTTTCGCATAGGGCGCATTATCCAATCGGCTTTGCCTCTCGGATGCTTCCGTAAAGCTCAGGATTTATTCGACTATGATTCAGTGGGAGTCTAAAGCTCCCACTGAATAAGTCTCGTTTTACAAACGTCACCATATATATTGCAAACTGCTTTGTTGTCGTCAATGGACATACCCACCGCTATGCCTCATTCCTCTGCCTTGCATTTTGTAACATCTCTGGCGTCGTTTTTTGTTCAAAAATCATCGTGCCAATACAATAGTAATATAGGGAGTTTTTGTTGTTTATGAATATTGTTCCGGTAGATTTAGGTGAAAACAGCTACAATATTTTTATTGCCAGGGATCTGGAGAAAAAGCTTGTTGAATTTTGTAATAAAGCACATTTTTCGCATAGGGGCATTATTATTACCGATACCAATGTTGGCCCTCTTTATGGAGACAGATTGAAAAAAATAGTAAATGATAGTGGCATAACTGTAGAAGCTTTTCAGATACCCGCCGGTGAAGGTTCAAAAAAGCTGGTTTTTTTTGAGAAAATTATCACTCGGTGCATTGAAATGGGATTGGACCGTAGGTCACCGATGTTTGCTTTAGGGGGTGGAGTGGTAGGTGATATTGCCGGTTTTGCTGCTGCCTCCTATATGCGGGGGGTTCCGTTTATTCAGGTGCCTACCAGTCTGCTTGCTCAGGTGGATTCAAGCGTAGGGGGCAAGGTAGCTGTAAATCATCCTTTGGGGAAAAATCTCATAGGAGCCTTTTATCAGCCCCAAGCTGTGTTTATGAATCTTGATTGGCTGAAAACCTTACCTGAACGGGAAATATATACTGGTCTTGGAGAAATCATCAAATATGGGATAATATATGACAAGAATTTTTTCTCCTATTTGGAGGATAATTCCGAAAGTATTCTTTCGCTTAACAATGAAGCTGTGGAATATATAACCTCCCGGTCCTGTGAAATAAAGGCTGCTGTTGTAGGCAGTGATGAACGGGAAGCAGGGCTTCGGGCCATATTAAATTTTGGACACACAATGGGCCATTCGGTGGAAAAAAATACAGGCTATGCCAGGTATAACCATGGTGAGGCTGTGGCTATAGGCATGATCTGTGCAGCCTATATCAGTATGGAGCTGGGACTGATAGGTGAAAATGTATTTACACGGGTAGAATCACTTATAAAAAAATTCCATCTGCCAATTAAGGCTGAGGACTGTGATGTTGAGTCACTTTATTCGGCAATTTTTCACGATAAGAAAACCGTAGACGGCCGGGTAAAATGGATATTGATAGATGGGGATATTGGACAGGTTACAATTAAAGATAATGTGCCAGAAGAAGTGGTAAGAAAGGCCATGAAATATTGTATTTAATAATGGAACACCTCATCCGCCTCGCCCCTAAAGGGACTAGCTTCGCGTCGCAAGCTTGGCACCTTCCCCAGAGGGGAAGGCAAGAACTACCAGCTTGGTTTCACTAATGTCCGCGTATACAATGAAATCTTAGTAAATACAAGCCTAGGCGCAGTATGAACTTAGATTTCATGTAAGGGCGTGTGTACACAATTTGTGTACACTAAGCTTAGACAATACACCTAGGGCGTGTTGATTAAATGAGTTTGTCCATATTTGCAGTGATTGGCTGTCTATTGCTAGGCGACAAACCACAGTCATAGTGGTACTATGTCGAGGATTTGTCAACGACGCAAGGACA
>JAFVER010000083.1 GCA_017475925.1 Anaerovibrio sp.
ATTCTCTATAGTCCCAGGAATACCTATTACCGGCATACCAAACTCCTTGCTCATGGAAGCAGCACCTTTTATACTTCCACTTCCACCAATAACTATAAGGCCCTCAATGCCATGCTTAACAAGGTTTTCGTACCCCTGTTTGCGACCTTCCTCCTCAAAAAACTCTCCACTGCGGGCTGTTCCGAGAAAAGTTCCGCCCCGCTGTATCATATCACCTACACTACGGGTGTTCAGCTCCTCTATTTCATCAGCAAGCAACCCACGATATCCATTATGCACACCCCATATGTGCAAATTGTTGTGCACAGCGGTCCGCACTACTGAGCGAATACAGGCATTCATACCTGGGCAATCATTTCCACTGGTTAATACTGCTATATTTTTTATCATTAAAAATCCCCCCATATATTATTTCATCGAACCTAATCCACCACGCTCTGCGTATCACCGACGGGTTCTGCCCTAATGCCAGGTACCTGCGGCTATCCCTGGATGGAAAGGCTAATTATGCGTTACGAACTACGCATGACGAACAAAATTACCTCCCACGCAAATCACGCTCTATATCCCGTTTCACGGCCTTGTCCTTTAAATCCTGCCGCTTATCATAATTGTGCTTGCCACTGGCTAACGCAATCTCGATTTTCGCTTTACCCTTAACAAAGTATATTTTCAACGGAACTATGGTAAAACCCTTTTCTTTTGTTTTACTAAATAATTTTATTATTTCAGCCTTATGCATCAGCAGCTTACGCGGTCTACGTTCATCGTGGTTGAAAATATTCCCGTGGTCATAGGGACTTATATGCATATTAACAATATAGATTTCTCCATTTTTTATCTCACCGTAGCTGTCCTTCAGATTTGCCCGACCAGCCCGCAGTGATTTTACCTCAGTTCCCTGAAGAACAAGTCCTGCCTCATAGGTATCGTGTATAAAATAATCATGCCGGGCCTTGCGGTTTTCGCAAACGATTTTTATACCTTCATTTTTTCTTCCCATATTTTATTTTACACCTCATTTGTCACGCGCCGTACGTGACACCTCCTTATTAAAGGAGAACTATCAAATTTCAGCTATTATCTGCCTCTTTTTTCGCTTAGCTGCTTTATGGTCATGCTTGTTACGTTTGGATATTTTCGTTTTCTTTTTCTTTTCCTTGGCCGGCTTTTTTATACCTGTTTTTTTGCTTGTTTTTATGACCTCTTTGCCGGAGCTTTTCTCAGCCTTTTTTGACTTGCTCTTTCTGCCGGAATGTTCCCCTGACTTACGGTCAGCAGAATCAGCCATATTGAGGACCCGTTGATCACAATTATCCTTCACCACAAAATCCAGAGCCTTTTCCTCAATACTGGCCCGGATAAGGATCACCTCCACCTCATCCCCCAGCTGATAAATTCTATGGTGGTGGTTCCCCTCCAATGCATACCGTGATTCCACAAAATCATAATAATCATCCTTTAGAGTAGTAAGGTGTACCAACCCCTCCACTCCATTTTCCAGCTCCACAAAAAAGCCAAATCCAGTAACACTGCTGATAATTCCCGGAAAGGTGTCCCCTACAAACTGGGTCATATACTCTACCTTTTTCAAGTCGGTTGTATCCCTTTCAGCAGATACGGCAATCCGCTCCCGTTTTGAAGCATGCTCTGCCATTTCCGGCAGCTTTTCCAAAAGCGTTTCCCTTCGCTTTTTAGGGATAGCACCTGTTGGGAAGCTTTCCCGTAAAAGCCGATGAACAATCAAATCAGGATAGCGACGAATAGGTGAAGTGAAGTGGGTATAATACTTGGCAGCTAATCCAAAATGGCCTAAATTTTCTGCTGCATATCTTGCCTGCTGCATAGCTCTAAGGGACACTGTACTCAGTATCCTCTCCTCCGGTCTACCAGCAATTTTTTCCAGGGCAAGCTGCAATTCCTTCGGACGTACCTTTCCCTCAGCTGATGTACGTACATGAAGGCCAAATGTATTCATCAGCTTATTTAATGCCTCAATCTTGGACTGCTCCGGCTGCTCGTGAACGCGGTACATAAAAGGCTGCTTGCGACGGCACATATGCTCCGCCACGGTTTCATTGGCGGCCAGCATACACTGTTCCACAATGGATTCACCTAAATTGCCAATCCGCTTTTTTAGACCTACAGCCTTTCCGTTTTCATCCAGCTTGACCTTGATTTCCGGGATTTCGAAATTTATTGCTCCCCGGCGATGTCGATATTGATACATGACATTTCGTACTTCTGCCAGGCTGTAAAGCATTGGCAGAATATCCTCGTTATCCCGACAAAAATCCTTATCCCGGTCCACCAGAATTTTATTAACCAGGGTGTAGGTCAATCGTCGATAAACATGAACCACCACCGGTAAAATCTTATATTTTGTCACCTCGCCAGTGGGACTTATTTCCATTTCACAGGCCATGGACAGACGGTCAACCCCGGCATTAAGACTGCATATGCCATTAGATAATTCCCTTGGCAGCATCGGAACAACACGATCCACTAAATAAACACTGGTGCCTCGTGCCTGGGCCTCTATATCCAATGGTTCATTTTCTCGAACATACCAGCTCACATCAGCTATATATACTCCCAGAAAAAAACTACCATCCGGCCGTTTTTCCACATATACGCCATCATCCAAATCCTTGGCATCCTCGCCATCAATGGTAACAATTTTTAGATTTCGGCGATCCTCCCGCCCGTCTACACCAATATAATCCTCTGCATTAACAGCCTGCTCAACCTTATTGGCCACCTGCTGAACCTCATTGGGAAAGGTCTCTGATAAATCATACTGCCGCATTATGGAAAGGATATCTACTCCCGGCGCTCCTGCCTTTCCCAGGACCTCTATGATACGACCCTCGGCCTTAAGCCCCTTATCCGGCCATTGAGTAACCTCAACCACCACCTTATCACCGGTGGCAGCCCCACCAAAGTGCTCAAAGGGAATATAAATATCCTCCTTAATTCTGGTATCATCCGGTGATACAAAGCCAAATTTGCGGCTGGCAGCAAAGATTCCTACGATGCGGCTGTTGGCCCGCTCAAGGATATTGATTATTTTTCCCTCCCTGGCCTGACCTGGTGCCAAGCCCTTGGATGAAAACAGACGCACCTCCACCTTATCGCCATTCATGGCAGTGTTTAATCCATTTTTATAAATAAAAACATCATCAGTGTTTTTCTCCATTCCCTCAGGAACAACAAAACCAAAGCCCCTGCTGGACAAGGATAGAATCCCGACAACAAGCTCTCCTGCTGACTCCTCAGCCCTTACAGGCTTTAGGCCAGCTCCTTTATATTTTTTAGCCTTCTTCATATACTGTACATTCCGCTTCATAAATGGTAAACCTTTCACATTGATTGCAGCTTCCCCATATAATTAATATTATCAGACATTCATCTGACATAAATACACATAATATATCATAGTGCAGGAAGCTTAAGCGCTTAGCTATTCCCCTTTGTATTTATCCAAAAAATCTGCCACCATTTTAAACGCCTTTTCCCGTTCACAACCAATGGTAATCAGATGGCCGGATTCCTCCAGCCATATAAGCTCCTTTTCGTAGCTTCCTACCCGTTCATAAATGTACTTGGCACTTCTATCCCGTACAGTGTGATCATTGTGACTCTGCATTATCAGCATAGGGCATTTTATGCGTGGCAGCTCCTGCTTTCCCTTTTCAATGAGATTTAACAGCTCATGTATGGACATCATAGGATATTCGCCATAGGAAGCATTACATTCTTCTGGAATATCATCATACATACGTCGCTTCTTGGGCCAGAATTTATTTTGACACTGCTCCTTAGGCGGAAGACGATGCAGTTGCTTGTCCTCATGGATAAAAATTGGTGCCGATATAGAGCAACAGACATTTAATTTGGCATTGGCCGCCAAAATAAGTCCAAGCAAACCACCCATAGACTGACCCACTACCGATATTTTATCACAGCAGCCAGAAAGAAGGGAATATCCATCGCACACAGATGAGTACCAATCCTCACCAGTCATATGCGCCATATCCATCGGTGTAGTGCCATGACCAGCCAACCGCATACAAAGAACCGTATATCCCTTGGTATTAAGATAGCGCCCCAAAAGAAGCATTTCACCAGGAACCCCAGTAAAGCCATGGATTAACAGTACACCATGCCCGCCACCCTGTAAAAAAAACGGCTCACCGCCGTGAATTATCATAAGGACCTTCCTCCTGCTACAAGATAAAGAAAGGCGCCCACTATCTCTGATAAAAGCTCATGATAGAGAACGCCTTATTTCTATTACATCGTCATTCTGGCAATAACCAAGGTAACTATTGCAAAAAGTATTGCAAACACTACAGTAACACGGGCCAACAAAGCATCCATGCCACGAGCACTGCTGCTGAACACTGTATCATTGCCGCCCCCCAATCCCATTCCAGCGGATTTTGGCGACTGGGCCAGCACCGAACCAATCAACACAATGGCCACCAATGCGTCTATTACCATCAAAAAAGTAAGCACTTTACGGACCTCCTATATGATTAAATGAGACTAAATCCAGTGGCAGTTTTATACTTACACTGAAATTAACCGAACTAACACCTGGTACTACAGGTGCTTAGCTTTGCACAAGCGATTAACACACAATCAGCAAGCATGATTGTGGTTACCTGCTTGCCTACCACCAGGCAGGATTAGCGTATAACACCTGTTAATGTAGGATTAAAGCGAGAACATCATACCATAAAACAGTATTAAAAACAAGTTTAAGATCAATCTATAGTACGAATCTGAATTTTATTGGTATTGTTTCCCTTGCTCATGTTAATACCAGAGGTTACCACAGCAATATCTCCCTTTTCCACAAAGCCTGAGCGAAGGGCTGCAGCAATAGAAGCACCGGTACGGTCAGGCTCATCATCCCAAATACGCCCATTGACCAGCTGTACTCCCCATCGAAGGTTTAGCTGACGGGCTACCTTGGAGGTGCTTGCATAAGCGATTATAGTTGCCTGTGAACGATATTTTGATACCATTTGCGTTGTAAACCCTGTTTCGGTTGGTGTAATAATTGCAGTAGCATCCAACTCATAGGCCAACTGTACTGTAGAATGTGCCACTGCATCGGTAATGCTCTTTTTATGCTCGACTCCCTTATGAGCAAACCGATTTTCATAATTTATTGAGTCTTCTATACGGCAGGCAATTTTACTCATGGTCTTTACTGCCTCTACTGGATAATCTCCACTGGCAGTCTCCCCGCTGAGCATAATGGCATCGGTTCCATCATATACTGCATTACCTACATCCGATACCTCTGCTCTGGTTGGTCGCGGATTGTTGGTCATGGACTCCAGCATCTGAGTTGCAACTATAACCAGCTTGCCAGCCGTATTACATTTTCTGATAATTTCCTTTTGTATAACAGGAACATCCTCAGCAGGGATTTCCACCCCCAAATCTCCACGGGCTACCATGATTCCATCAGCTGCATCAATTATTTCATCAATGTTTTTAACACCCTCAAGATTTTCAATCTTGGCGATTATATCCATATGTCCCTCATGACTCTTTATAAGCTCCCTAATGGCCCTTACATCACTGGCCCGCTGGATAAAGGAAGCCGCCACAAAGTCCATATCCTGCTCAATGCCGAAAATAATATCCTTCTCATCCTGCTGGGAGATTGGTGGCAGGCCCACAGCCACCCCTGGTACAGCAACACGCTTACGGGTACTCATTGGCCCATTGTTTAAAATAGTAGTAACAATATCCTTATCCTTTATTTCCACTACTTCCAACCCAACAAGACCATCTGACAGCAAAATAGTGTCACCTGGCTTTACTTCTGTGTAAAGGTTCTTATAGCTAATCGGCGCACCTTTTTCATCTCCAGGCTCATCTGAATAGGTTAAAACAAATTTATTACCCTTTTCCAGCTGCACTTTACCGTTTTTAAATTCACCCAATCGCATTTCCGGGCCCTTTGTATCCAGCAGCAACGGCAAAATTGTATCTGTATGGCGGGCAGCAGCTCTAACCATCTCTATGCGGGCCAGCTGCTCCTTGTGATCACCATGCGAAAAATTAAATCTGGCACAATTCATGCCATTTTTCATCAATTCTTCTATTACCCCTGGCTTATCCGTGGTAGGTCCCATTGTACAGACGATTTTTGTTTTCTTAAACATTGCTCAATCACACTCCTATAATATAAATAATATTTATGGTGTTTATTAATATTCATAATCCATAATATGTAACTGTGTAATTCTACTTCATTTTACAGCTATTGTCCAGTCAAGGCCATTAAAAAAAAATAAAGATTTGTTATGTTTTATAAAATGATGTATCCTATAGTATAAATGTAAAATAAGGATGTGTACACAATGAAGTTAAAGCATGTAATAAAACGTTCCGGCGTAGTAGTGGACTACGACCATGAGAAAATTTATAATGCCATAGCCGGCGCCAGCAAGGCCGTAAACGACTCCATGACACCTCAGGAAATAAAAAATGTTGCCAATCTGGTGGAGGAAGACATTGCCAACTGGGAAAATATCAATGTAGAGGATATTCAGGATGTGGTGGAAAAAACCCTTATGGAGCAGAATTTCTATGAGGTTGCCAAGCGCTATATCATGTATCGGCAACGGCATACAGCCCGGCGCAACGCCCAGAAGCATCTCATGAACAGCTATCGGGACATATTTTTCGCCGATGCAATAGATTCTGACATGAAACGGGATAACGCCAATATTAACACCGATGCTTCCATGGGGATTATGTTAAAGCTTGGAGCCGAGGGTGCCAAGCACTTTGTGGACAACTATATGCTGCCGGAGGAATTTGCCAAGGCTGACCGAGAAAATTATATTCACATTCATGACAAGGACTTTTCCCTTATCACTCTAAATTGCTGTCAAATCGACCTTCTAAAGCTATTTCACGGAGGCTTTTCCACCGGACACGGATTTTTACGGGAGCCAAACTCCATAAGAGCCTACGCCTCATTGGCCTGTATTGCCATCCAGTCCAATCAGAATGACATGTTTGGCGGTCAATCCATCAATGCCTTTGATTATGCCATGGCAGAGGGCGTAACAAAAACCTTCCACAAGGCATTGGCTGATGAAGCCTATAAGGCGTGTCTCTACAGATTTGGCCCAAAGGATTTGGGCGAAGCCAAGGCATTCCGTCGCAAATTCATGGAAACCATTGATTATGCCGCCTGTCCATTTACCGATAGGGAACCGATTGCTACTGATGGAATTATCCAGGCTATCTGCAACACATTAAAAAGTATTCTCCCAGCTGATATATTGGACAACAGCACAGAATTTATCTCGGAAGCAGAAAATATATACAAGCTTGCCTGCGACGATACAACAGAAGAAACTCATCAGGCCATGGAAGCTCTCATACATAACTTCAACACCCTCCACAGCCGGGCCGGGGCTCAGGTACCTTTCAGCTCAATCAACTACGGCATGGACACCTCCCCAGAGGGTAGGCTGGCCATGCGGGAGGTTATGAATGCTATATGGAGCGGGCTTGGCAATGGTGAAACAGCGATTTTCCCAATTTCTGTCTTTCAGCTGAAGGCAGGGGTTAATTACAATCCAGGGGACCCAAACTATGACCTGTTCCAACAGGCCTGTAGGGTAAGTGCAAAAAGGCTCTTCCCTAACTTTGTAAATGTGGATGCCCCCTACAATCTCCAATATTACAAGCCTGGCAATTACAACAGTGTAATTGCCACCATGGGCTGCCGCACCAGGACAATCAGCAATGTAAACGGACCAAGTGAGGTTGGCAGTCGCGGCAACTTCTCATTTACTACCATAAATCTTCCAAAGCTGGCCCTGGAAGCCGATGGTAACATGGATAAATTTTGGTGCCTGCTGGATAAATATATTCAGCTAAGTCATGATTACTTGCTGTTCCGTTTGCAAACCATCAAACAAAAGCATGTGTATAACTATCCATTCCTCATGGGACAGGGAATTTGGATGGACAGTGATAAGCTCCGCAAATCCGACTCCATTGCTGATGTATTGAAGCATGCCTCCTACTCCATTGGTTTTTGTGGATTGGCTGAATGCTTGGTGGCATTGATTGGCAAGCACCATGGAGAAAGCGAAGAGGCCCAGGAGCTTGGGTTAAAGATAGTAGGTCATATTCGTGAAAAAACTGACGAATATACCAAAGCGGAAAGCATGAACTGGACTACCTTTGGGACACCGGCTGAATCCACAGCTGGTCAATTCCAGCGGGCTAACCGCAAAAAATTTGGTATTATCAAGGGAGTAACTGACCGGGATTACATGACCAACAGCTCCCATGTACCAGTGTATTACGACATAATGGCCTTGGATAAGATTCGTATTGAAGCCCCTTATCATGAGCTATGCAATGCTGGCCATATTGCCTATGTGGAAATGGATGGAGACCCAACAAAGAATATCAAGGCCTTTGAAGCATTGGTAAGAGCCATGCATGATGCCAACATGGGATATTTTTCCATTAATCACCCGGTGGACAGAGACCCAGTCTGTGGCTATACCGGTATTATTGAAAACGAATGCCCACATTGCAAGCGTAAGGAAATCATTACCGGTCACAAAGTGGTAAAGCGACCTGGCAAAATTTCATAAAACCAAAAACAGCCCTATGCAGCTTTGTTACAAAGTTACATAGGGCTAGCTTTTTTATACAATTACCGTACAAACGAAATGTTTCACTATAAGTACATGCCTCTTTCTTTACCCATACTCATTTAATCAAATTGAATATTCGTTATAATACGACCCAATCGGGTTCCAGACAGAAAATTCCACATCCATTTGGTGCCAACGGTAATATCCTCATACGTACCTTCCAATCTAAGCAGATGAAGAAACATCCATATACACCAGGCAAAAAATCCACCAGTACGCAAGCAGCCCCAGGAAACAACCGCCTCACATCGGCCAATGGTAGCCATACTGCCATGATCCACGTAGGTAAATTCCTGTAGTCTGGACCGACCCTTTATTAATTCACTAATATTTCTCACAGCCAGCTTTGCCTCCTGAATAGCCACTGGAGCAACTGTTGCTAAGGGGCGACCATCTTGAAGAAAATGAGCATTGTCACCTATGGCAAAAATTTCTGGATAGCCTGGCACCTGCAGTGTTTTTTCTACTATTATCCGGCCAGCTCTGTCACATTCAGTACCGATGGTGGAAACCAACTGATTTGCCCTTACACCAGCTGACCATATTATTGTCTTACTTGGTATAAAGGTTCCATCCTTTAAAGTGAGACCGTCCTCACTGCAATCTGCAACAGCAGTATTCAGCATCACCTCAACACCCTTTTTCTCTAATACCTTCAAGGTATAATTTCTAAGCTTTTCCGGCATCATTGGCAGTAGCTTGTCCGTTGCTTCTATCAGTTTAATGCTTACTTCATCAAAATTTAAATACTTGTAGTCCTTTTTTTGCACTGCCACCAGCTCTGCCAAGGCACCAGCTTCCTCCACACCTGTAGGACCACCCCCAACACAAATAAACGTTAGCATCTGCCGGCGCACTGATTCACTGTCTATCTGCTTGTTAGCCCGTTCAAACATATGCAGTACATGATTGCGTATATGCAATGCCTCCTGAATAGTTTTCATACCATAAGCATATTTAGCTACATTTTCCATACCAAAAAAATTGTTGGTAGCACCAGCAGCTACAATCAGGTAATCATAAGCAATATCTCCATGATTTGTGTGAAGAATTTTATTTTTTCCATCTATTCCCACAGCCTTTGCCATAAATAAATCAATATTTCTCATTTTTCGAAACATAGCCCGTACCGGAAAGGATATGTCGTCAGTTGACAACACAGAAGTAGACAGCTGATATAGTAATGGCTGGAACAAATGATAATTTGTTCTGTCTACTAATGTTATTTTCACATTGAAGCTAGCTAACGCCTTTATCGCAGCCACTCCACCAAACCCAGCCCCTACAACGACCACATGCGGTAATTTATCTGTCAAAATATGTCCCCCCACATCACATTTTTTCCACGTTGCATATAACTCTCTACTCAACGCTACCCTTTAAACAAGAAATAGGAGCCGCGTGATATCGCAACCCCTATCTCCAAAATTGTAGCAGGTATTATTATTTTTCAGGGTATTTTAGATTTTTGATATGAATTGATTTACTTCACAACATCTTTCTTCGCAATCCATTTGGACCATGGAGTTGCGTAGTTATCCTTTTTATTCTCATTGACATACTTGTAGAACCACTTAATCATGCGGGCCTTGTCAGCATAGAAGTCAGCCTTATAGTCGGTATCCTTAGGCTTCTTGATGGTATAGGCCACATAATTGCCACCGATAAGGTACTGACGCTTGAGAATCTCGTTAAGCTCAATCTCAGGATTGGTCATAATATCCAGTATTGCCATAAAGGCAGTGGTACGTCCAGCCCCAGCCTGACAATGGAAATGCAGCCATGCATCCTTTGGCAGCTTCTTGTAGAATTCAATAAACTGATCGATGTATTTTGGCGCAGGCCAGAGATGATCCAAAGCTGTAATGCGGAAGTAATTTACACCATTTGCCTTTGCCAGTTCCTCCTCTGTCATTACAGAAGTTGCCTTAACAACCTTTGGATCCTTGGCGTATTTATCATACTTTCCCTTCTCCATTGCTGCCATGGTAATTTCCTTACCCTTGATAGCATTCAAACGCGTTTTCTCATCCTTAATAATGTCTTCAAACACATCATTTTTGTTTAAATTGCCCCAATCACGTAATCCATACCAGCTACAGCCATTACCATTAATAATACCATGGCTTTCCTGACGAAGATCAATATCATAAATAGGACCATTAGTGTGCTTACGAATCTCACTTACTACAGCCTTAAACTCACCCTCTGACATCATTCCACTGGCTGAAGCATTCATCTTATCCAGACCCTGACGCGTAGGATTTGTGCCAGAACCACCCTCAAAATAAGGTGCCACCTTCTTTGTTACTTCATTGGTATATTCAGAATAACAGGTACGGAAATTTCTTGGTAATTCATTCTTATTGGCTGTGTCAATCCGCCATATAAAGCCAGAATAATCTACATCCCGATCATAGTTATTCTCCTTTGCCCACTGAGAATATGGTTTTTCAAGGGTAGGATTTTGGGTTACATATTTGTAAAATTGCTTTACAAACACATAGCGATCTACATACAGCTGCCGACCCCAATTTTTCTTAGAATCAGGAATATCACTTAAATCTGTCTTACCAAGAATAGCCTGACGCTTGATGATGTCCTTAAAGGAAACACCCTTTGGCGCACTCTTCAAAATATCATGCATTACCATAAATATCGTCGTGCGTCCTATACCGGCGTAACAATGATAATGAAGCCAAGCATCCTTTGGCAAGGTCTTCCAGAAAGTCAGAAACTCATCCACCTGACGGTCAGATGGAGCAAAATGGTCCTGTACAGCCAAACGGAAGTAGTTAGCACCATGCTTTTTTACCATCTGTTCCTCATTCATGACCTTGGAAACAGTGAAGCTCTCTGGTGGCCCTACCTTGTTACCCTTATCATTAAAGGTATACACCGAAATAGCCTCACCATTCTTTGCACTTTTGGAAATCTTATTTAATTGGTCAGTTTCAATGTGCTGCACAATGTGCTGCAACCGGCCATCATTGCCCCAGTCCTTATATGCAAACCAGCTGACTGCCATTCCATCAAGATAGCCATGAGACTCCTGTCGGAGGTCAATGTCATAGAACTTATCTGCACTGACCGGCACCGCCATAAGGATGTTATCAAGCTCCTTCTCCGAAAAACAGCTTGACGCTGATACATTAAGGTCCTTCAACCCTACATCAGACGGCAATACTCCATCACGGCTTTTATTTTTCAACTTATCAATACTAGTACGGAAATTCCGTGGCAATTGCTCTTTATCATAGCGATCAACCTTCAGTGCCAGCTTAGGTGCCTTAAAATCCGCATTTTTTTCAGCCGAATCGTCCGACTTCGCTAGGCCAGCCGCCGAAAACTGCAGGGCTATCATTACAGCCAGTCCCAAAGAAACCAATGATTTCTTGTGTCCGAACATATTTTCCTCTCCTTTACCTATGGATTTTTATAACAACGCAATCATACTTTTTTAATGACCTACACACTGCCCCTATCAGTATATATGTCTCACAAAATCACAGCATCAGAACTTAGTTGTAAGCTTAATATACACCTGATTCTTGGTATCCTCACCCTGCTGGTTGCCATCAGAGTCAACATTCAATGGGTCGGATACGGTATGACCCCAGAACCGGATGAGAGACAGCTTGGAAGCCTTGCTCAGCTGATAACTGAACTCAGCACCAAAGCCCTTGTAGCCAGTCTGGTCGAGGTAGTCATCAAAGGAGGTATACTTGCTGTTCATAAAGAGGTTCTGGTCGGTATTTATCCAGCTCAAAGCAGCCTCCCAGTCTCCTGCCTTCTTGGCATTGCCATAATGAAGCTCGAAAACATAGCCCTTGGTTTTCTTGTCAGAACCAATAAAATCATAACCATAGCTATACATGCCCTCGGCTTCCTTATCCTCGGCATAGAAGCGGCTGGTATTGTTGTTTCTGATATACTCAGCGGAAGCCCACAGCTTGCCAACAATCGGTGTACGTCCATAGAGACCTACATATCTGTCTGGCTGATGACGGCCATAGTAGATACCAGCATACTGGTCTACAATGCGTTTATCGCTCTTCTTGGCAAATAAATGACGGTAGTCAAAGAAGTACAGCAAACGGGTATGGGTCGGACCATCAGCGGCCTTTACCTTGCCCTTGGCCGCATCCCATCTTGCCCGGCCATCATACTCATTACAGAGGTAATCATGAGCATCATAACCGTAGGAAGCACGGAATATATCATTCTTTGTAATATAATACTCTCCCAGAAACTGGTTGGTACCACCCTTAGACAGCCACAAGCCTTCACCGACCTTGGCCTTCATGGTACCCAGGGTAATCTTACCGGTATTGGCCTCCCCTGCCTTGCCGAACTGCTTGGAAACATTGGCGGCATTCAACAAAATCTTGTTCTTTTCATAACCATCCTTATATTTGTCGCTGAACGTGCCAGCCATTTCGGTGGTGGACTTAATCTTAATACCAATATTGGCTGCCCAGCCGTTGTCCAATTTTGCATCACCATAGAGACGGAATTCGGACTTCAGCTTGTTCTGTTTGTTGGTTTCCATTTCAAGACCTGTTTTGAGACTCCCGGACCAAACCAGCTTACTCTTATTTTTGTCTTTCTTCTTTAATTGCTCTTTAGTAGCCTTTTCACTGGCCTTAACAGCTTTTAACTGCGCCTCCAATTCGGCCATACGAGCCTGAAGTTCAGTCATCTGCTGCTCCAAGGTGGCAGTGGACGCATCATCGGATTTTTTTGCCTCTACTGGCGTTCCCCCCACCAAATTAGCTGCCAGACCGGCTGCTACCAGACAAGCCAGCATTTTGTGTTTGCCCATAAAACTTTTCATTTTCTCTCCCCCATCTTTAATGTTACTAATAAATGATTAAAGAAATAAGTTCTGTGATGTCCCTAAGAACATCTATCATACTCGCAACGAAGTAATCCCCCTGGTCTTCATCTGCGTTATATGCATTATTTAGTCAGTATATCCCTGTTGGTCACACCATTGGCTCCAGCTAATATCCAGCTGTGGATGTGCCTTGGCATAATCATAAAACCGACGAGTGAACTCCGCCCGTTTCGGATAATTAGCTTTCTTGTACTGATCAGTGGCCTTTTCGGCTGATTTACGAACATCCTGGCCCCCCATCAGCACCTGACGGGTCATTATTTCATCATAACTGAGTTTATCAGCATTATGAATCATATCCACCATGCTAAGGCTAATGGTAGTCCGTCCTACCCCAGCTTCACAGTGAGCATGAATCCAAGCATTGGCCGGCAAGCTCTTGTAGAACTCCACAAAGCGGTCAATATTAGCCCTGGTAGGTGCAGAATAATCCATAATCGGAATCCGGAAATATTTCACACCCATTGACTCCACAAATTCCTTTTCCGTCATTACGGAGTCCACTTTAACCGAAGCTTTGAATACTACCCCTTTATCCTTGGCCTGTACCGCTATATCCGCCACACCGGCTTCCTTTACTGCTTCCAATAGTCCTTTTTCCCGCACATCAACCTGTTGCGCGGTCAATCCCTTATTAAAGGTTTTGTATCGGCTATACCAGCTAACGGCATGATCATTGATATATCCGTGAGATTCATTACGAAGGTCCAGTACCACAATATTCTGCGGTGACGCTGGAATCTTCTTCAGTAACTCCTTAAACTCATTTTTGGAAAAATAACTGCTGCCAGAGACCCGCAAGGTGTCAAGGCCATCTTTGGACGGATAAACGCCATTTTCTGTACGCTTGAATTTTCCTTCAGAAGCTGCTCTATATTCATTAGGCATATTTGCCGTTTCTGCTATGCGGTCAAACTTCAAAATCTGTACACCTTCAGGAGGCTCCGCAGCCGACACCATATTACAGCACAATATAAGCAATATAACTAACAATATAGGCATTTTAAACATACCTTGTTTCATACATTTACTCCTTTCACCACAGCTGACTTGTTCGAGCAAGCAGTCTCAAACACCCTTTCTTTTTTGATTGGATATCTATTGAATTTCCATAACTTTTATTTTTCGCTACATTTTATATTTCATTTTTCGATAATATTCTACTAATTTTGCTCATATTTAGCAATAGTTTTATATTAAAATGCCAACTTTTCTTACATTTGCATCGCTACAAAACAAAAAAATGTAGAAAAATTTATTTCATACTATTAAGCTTGTTGATTAATTCCAGCCGCCCATCTTCACAGGTCTTGACCACTGCTAACAGGCGCTAAAGATTTACTCGACCAAAATTCAGCGGGTTTTAATACTCTCACTGAATAAGTCTCGGTTTACCATTTTCAGATACAAAACACATCTCAGGATAAAAGCCATAGATAAAGAAAAAGAGGCTTTTACACTTTTACAGCCTGGAGTATTCCAAGTATTGCAAAAGCCTCTATTTTTTATCAACCATGTATGACATCAGTGTATTCAGGAAAATCCCTAAGCCGTTCAACAGGTTCAAAGCCCACGGCTCCGTTGAATGTGCCCTTTTCCCAATCCCAGCGAGTTGCCCAAATAATTTTTGTCATTTCCAACCCATTAGAGGCAACCACCTCGTAGGAATTGACCTTCGGAGCAAATACACCATCACCTTCAACCACAGCAGTAAGCTCTGTTGTAAGCCGTATGAATTGTGCCTGTGGAAGCTTAGACAGTATTACAGTATTTATACCATCATGTAGAGCAATTGCCATACGCTCTTTAATGGAAACTCTGTCATCAGACACTTCAACCACCAACTGAAGGCTCGCATCACCAGGGATGCGCACATCAGCTTTTAATGTGGTAAAATGCCAAAACCTTTTTTCAGCCAAATACGATTTACAATATACTGCCGGATGCCGCCATTCGGTTATATGTCGGCCAACAGTTTCAATATTATCAAAGTCCAGCCATACGGCCATATCTTCTGAATGTGGGCCGGCTGAATCCGGAAATGACAGCACCTGCTTATTTTCGTCCTCCGTCAGGGCACATTTGTAAAAACGCACCTGCCCAATCGCCCCTGTCAAATGAGTGTAATATTTTGGTCGCCCTAGCTCAGGAATAACATGGCCAATGTAAGAATACCCGACAAAAATTGGCTCATTTTCCCACTGTCGCAAACAGCTGTCAGCTTCGATACCGGCAATATGAGCAACTGCCTCATCATCAACATATGAAGTGCCACCCCTTGTTTTATCAAAGCTTAAAGTATACTGAGCCAGCCTTCCTACAGCTGCTTCGCCTCCCTGCCATGAATATTCCGTTATCCCGTGACAGGTGCCCCATTTCAGGCCACCATTTCGCTCTATTACCATCCGCAAAAAATATGTTGCGCCCCAGCCAACGGATTTTCCACGAACCATAATCGGATTGTGTCCCATTTCATCTGGCCTGGCCAATCTATCTACCTTGGCACCGACTATACCGGTAAAGCCTTGTTCAGCAATTAAGTCAGGGCTAGCAGGTATTTCTATATAGTCCCCCGGATGGTCTAGCTGAATAAGCGTTTTGCCATTTTCCTTTATCAAACGTGGGCTGCCATGAAGTAGGGCATCATGCCCATTCCCCGAACGATCATGGAGGCGTGGTATCGAGCATATTCCCTCTTCAACAAATACCTTTTTTGATAACTGAGCTCCCAAACTTACCAGATATTCACCCCCACGTTCAATCCGATAGCAAAACTCCACCAAGCGGCGTTCATACGAGTGTAAACTTATCCGTTTGGTTTCTACCAGGTTTTCATTGACATACATAGGCACCGTGACAGTGACATCTTTATCAAGAAGATTAGTCGCCTCAGCACAAGCCACAAGGCACTCCCCCGCTGGACCCCTGCCAGCGAATGCACTAAAATGCTCATAGCTGACAGTCACAGCGTCATCCACAGTCACCTCCTGTTCAGCATCCAATACACGGAGTCTGTGCTTGCCAGCTCCTTGCACCTGATAAAAGGCAATAACCTGACGCTTCTCCCCGGACTCCAGCACAACCACCCGACTATCAGGCGATTTGCCAAAAAAATAAATATCCTGGCGTAATCCATTATCTTCCACTGGCAGAACAACAGCTGCCGGACTTTGTCCCTTATTACATGCAACTGCCTTGATTTCCACCATACCACTTTCATCAAGATGGAAAATGTTCGGCTCCAATATCTCCACCTGTGGGTCACTATGCTTTAAACAAATTGTATCTACTAGCTTATCCTGCTCACCAGATTGAAAACCGTAAATTCTATAAGCAAGCTCATCCTTTGTAGCTTCCAGTATTCCATAATTGCTGTTTCCCATAGCCACTACTTCAGGAAAATCTCCCAAGAGTCGTTTTCCCTCTGAGCCAAAATCGATTTCCGCCGCTGGATCCTGGGTGCTTCCCTGACAGACATAAACTGTTTGTGCCCCAACCTCCGAATCGGCTGAAACAGATTTTATATAATAATGGAGATGCCCACCTATAACTAAATTTACATTGCAACGCTCAGCTAACGGAGCAATGTAACGATTGTTAAATTCATCTGTATATGGATGATGGGTTATCATTATACGCCATGATGCGTTACGTGCAGCGTCACTCAGCAAATCCTGTTCAATCCATTCCAATGAAGTGCGTATCCTGCTTCGCAGAATATCATCAGCCTCCAGCCCTGAATTTACTGCATTCATTTCAAACAAGCCCCAGGGGTTACTGTTCACCATTACTATATGAACTGGTCCGTAATCAAAGGAAAAGGTAAAACCACCATCAGGGGAGTTTACGCTTTTTCCCTGCCGTGAAGCAAATAACAAATCAAAAAATGGCCCATCATCATGATTTCCCACAATATAATAGGCTGGCAACCATCGCAGCTCATTTCCAAGACGGGAAAACCAGTTGTTTACATACTGCTCATGCTGGTAGCCCGTACCAAAGGAAATATCCCCCCCATGCAACAGCATATCAGGCCGATATCTTTTTAACATATTTGCAAAGGCTTCACTGGTATAAAACAAGTGGGAATCAGATATAGTAACAAATCGTGCACATTCAGGATTCTCCGATAACGTGGTAAAGGATGAACTCATCAGTTCACCCACCGAATCACAGATTGCGTACTCATACAGAGTGCCAGACCTCAGATTGGACAAAACCACCGTATACAGGCAGTAACCTTTCATATTATCCGGGCAGGCTGGTTCCTGTTCCTTGACCGGTATCATTTGCTGTGGAGCTTCACCCTTTTGCTGACAAAGCAAATATAGGTCCTCAGGCTGTTCAGTTTCCCAGACTATAGTAATTTGATGTGGCGTCGGAGCCAAAAGCCACGGCCCATTGGCAATCCTTCCTACACTCATACCAAAATCCCCCTTGTAAAATGAGACTTATTCAGTGAGGGCTTATTGCGAACACTGAATGCAGTCGAACTAAGCTGCCGGTTCATCCTTTTTTACTTTCTTTGCCCATAGAGTTGGAACAACCAGCAATGTCATAATAGCTACAGACCCCATCCAAAACATCATTATCGTATCAAAATTATATGTAATTTGTCCATCCACAATGATTTGTGCTGATGACATCAAGAATCCATTGACAACATCCTGCAATGCTGCCCCGCCATATGCCATCAGCCCTATAACTCCCATAGCTGCACCGGTAGCCTTGCGCGGACACAAGTCAACTGCCAACAGGCCACCAACAAAGCTAAGACAGCCACCGAGGCCAAAGCCAAACACTGCCACACAGGCTGCCGCCATTGTCGGATCACCGGCTGGAGCTAAACATACACCGGAAATACCGGCAAACATTATACAACCAAAAACGATAGTTGTTATGGAATGACGTGATTTAAAAATACGGTCAGATATTATTCCTGACAGACAGCCACCAATTCCACCAAGTACCGGTGAAAGAGACATTATACTTCCTGCTGTCACCAAATCAAAGCCCTTATCCTCCTGAAGAAAAATAACTCCCCAGCTGCTGATGGAATAACGGGATATACCAAGACAAATTGCCGCAATACCAAGAAGCCATACATATGGATTCTTCAGCACCATCATCTGGGCTTCCTTTTTAGAAACTGACTGCTCTTTTTTCTCCTGTACTGCTTCCCCCTCAAATTCATTTGCACTTGGCAATCCGTAGGTTTCAGGACGATCCCGCATAAAATAATACATGATAAATGCAAGTACCACACAAACAAGCCCCGGAAGCAAAAATGCTGCATGCCAGCCAAAGGAAACAATTATAACAGCCGTTACCAGATAAGTTGCTCCCTCACCGACATAATGAGCAATGTTAAACAGTCCATAATACGTGGCCAACTGACTTTTAGAAAACCATTGTGACAATGATACCGTACAAGGAGCTGAACCCATGGATTGAAAGCATCCGTTGACAAACCACATTACCAGAAACATCAGATAATTATCAGCAAAGCCAAGCACAACATTAACTAACGCCGCACCCAGCAACCCAAGGGGAACTATTTTCTTTATGTTGCAATAATCAGCTATAAAGCCATTGGCACATTTGCCAACTGCAATAGCAATCAACATTCCTGCACCAATAAGTCCAAGCTGTGTCGGCGTAAAGCCTGCTTCAATCATCGGTTTTTTTGCTACACCAAGAGTCATCCGCATGACGTAATACATACCATAACCAAAAATCATGGCAGTTACCGCCTGAATACGAGCAGAATGATACATCCGCTTAATAAGCTCACCATCCTTTATACGTGGCTTATCTTCGCCTGTTAAAAACCATTTAAACATTTTAAAATCCTCTCCCTTAATTATATATGATATATGACAGTTCCCCTAAACTGCCATACCAATAAAACAAAGCTAAAAAATACTGGTTTTTTTCTTACAAATTTGCTAATATATAGGTGATTAATTTATGCTAACTTTATATCATTTATAACCACAATGTATGCACTATTTTGCCTCTTTATTGCCATTATAAATAAAAACGGCTTCATAAACCTTTAAATTCTTGCTCTATTTCTACAATTTAAAGCTACATTTAGGAGGATATCATGGTACGAGCAGTTTTACATGAATCATCAGCTAGTATTTTTACTAATGGTGCCAAACCACAGCTATTGTATCTTTACAGAGAAGGCGATGGAAAAATGAAAGCTTCCTACACTCTTCAATTACAGAATGACACTGCAGAATTAATCATAATTGAAAAAGGATGTGGACGCTATATGATTGACAGCCAACCATATAATATTGTAGAAAAAAACATCCTGCTAATAAATGCCGGAACGTTGCACGGCCTCTGTCCAGAGGACTCTCCCTCTATCCAATGCTGTCGTCTAGGTATACAAAATCTTCAACTAAAGGGACTACCCACAGGAAAATTTATAAAAGATGGCATTTTGCCGATACTGTCATGTGACGAACATTTCGATATTCTACATGGCTTCCTGGAACTATATGAAAAAATACTGTGTCATTCATCGCAAAACAACCATCTACAAGAGGCGCAGGACAACTTATTGGCGGCAATGCTTATTTGCATAATGCAGGACGTCAAGAACACCCATCAAACAACATCCCATATACAAGAATACAACCTGGGACTTCATATAAAGGAGTACATTGACAACCATTATCTTGAAGACCTGCATCTAAACGACATTGCTGCCGCACTGCATATCAATCCCTACTACATGTCTCATACCTTCAAAAAGGCCATAGGATATTCACCGATTCAATATATGATACGGCGTCGCATAGGTGAATCCCAAAACCTTCTTATGAATACACGTTACACTATTACCGATATAGCCCTGCGCTGTGGTTATAATAATTCAAATTATTTTCAGGCCGTTTTTAACTCCATCGTTGGAATGCCACCGGGGCGCTACAGAAAATCCTGTCGCAAATGCCAGCAGGGACCAAAGAACAATTTTGCTCAAAAAGCAATATTTTGAAGGTTTTTTAGCAAATTTATTTTTATAATAATCATATAAATAATGTATAATAATTTTATCATAACTTTAGCAATTATTGTCAAAACATGCTAAAGAAATTTGTATTTAGGCTTAATCAGCTTATTGGCTGACCAGCATATAATAATATTTTGAAAGGCGGTTTATAAATATGATTAACATTGGTATCATTGGTGCAGGAAGGATTGGCCGTGTTCACGGTGAAAGCATTACAAAATACGTACAGGATGCCAGAGTAAAGGCCATTGCCGATCCATTTCTCAATGACCAGACAAAGGCTTGGGCAAAATCAATGGGTATTGAAGAGTGCTACACAGATTACAAAAAAATCCTGGAGGATTCATCTATAGAGGCAGTACTTATATGTGCATCAACTGACCAGCATTCACCTCTATCTATAGAAGCTCTGGCAGCTGGGAAGCATGTTTTTTGTGAAAAGCCTATTGATCACGATGTAGACAAAATCAAAGCCGTTTTAGAGGCAGTAAAAACCAGCGGTAAAAAATACCAGGTTGGCTTCAACCGCCGCTTCGACCACAATTTCAAGGCCATCCATGAGGCAGTAGCTGCCGGCAAGGTCGGTAAGCAGCAGATTATAAAAATTACCTCCCGTGATCCTGAACCACCATCCATTGACTATGTAAAGGTATCAGGCGGAATATTCCTTGATATGACAATCCATGATTTTGACATGGTACGTTACCTTTCCGGCTCGGAGGTTGTTGAGGTTTACGCCGAGGGCTCTGTTACCGTCGATCCGAAAATCGGCGAGGCTGGCGATGTGGATACAGCTGTTATCACCTTAAAGCTTGCCAATGGCGCTACAGCAGTTATTGATAACTGCCGTGCCGCATGCTATGGCTATGACCAGCGGGCTGAGGTATTTGGTGACAAGGGATGTATTGCCATTTCCAACGACTCAAACTCCAATGCCGTATTCAGCGGAAAGGATGGGGTTGTAGCTGAGAAGCCAATGTTCTTCTTCCTTGAACGCTATATGCAGGCCTATGCCAGCGAGGTTGAGCAGTTTGTGGATGCTATCGTCAATGACAAGGAAGTACCTGTTAATGCCAATGACGGATTGCAACCGGTACTAATCGGATTGGCTGCAAAAAAATCTGTAGAAGAGCATCGTCCTGTTAAAATCAGTGAAATAAGTGCTTCATATAATATTTAAAGAAAATAAAGCTATTCCCTATTTTCGTACCTCCATAAGTTTAAATATGCCATAAAGGCACAAAACAGCCAGTCGCAACGTCGATTGGCTGTTTTGTTATAGATTGGTGAAAGATGTGGGAAATTTGAAAATTAACAAGTAAAAATTCCACAAAAAGCATAATAATATATTCTTTTGATTTAGTATTTTGATAAAATAACATATAGAGAACAATGTAAAAAATATATTGGGAGGCGAAATTATGTTACGACGAGATTTTTTACGATGGATGTTTTTTTCAGCCAGTTGGATGATGGCAGATAGTTTTTTACAGCCATTAAAGCTTTTTGCAGCCGACAAGCATAAAGGAGAATATTACCATATTTTGCTGCTCAGTGATTTACATCTTCCATGGAAGCCAAATAAATTCCCTACGAAAGAGGAACAGGAAATAGTTTGGTCCAGTAAACAAACCATGCTGTCAAACATAAACAGCTGGGATGATATAAACGAGGCCGCCATTCTCGGTGACTTAGCAGCCCGCTATGGCATAGAGGATGAATATGCCTGTGTAGATAATTTTCTAAGCAGCCTGCCTGTACCTTGGTACGCCATTGCCGGTAATCACGATTATGTGTATAGAGATACACCAGACGCACAGGGTCATCTACAAACAGGAACCCATGAAGAAAAGCTAGCAAAGCTCATGGCCTTCAACAAGCGTTATCATCTGCCAGATATGTATTACGGAAGGTCTATTGGAAAATATCGATTATTATACCTTGCCCCCGATGTATGCGGTAATTTACAAATAGAGCTTTCCACAAAACAGCTTGAATGGTTAAAAAATGAAATCCAGACCCATCAGCATGGGCCACTCCTGTTTTTCTGCCATGCTCCTCTCATGGGGACATTGCGAACCTATAAGAAAAAAATTAACACCCCTCAGACCACAGCCCAACCAGCAGACAAGCTACAGGAAATACTAAGTCATTGCCCACCTGGGAGCCTGTGGATTTCCGGTCATACACATACCCCACCAAAAAACGACAGCTTTGCCGATGACAGCGTAAATCGCTTTAATGAAAACTTAGTCAATATTCATAATCCAGCCATTGATAAGAAGCATATTTATACCAACTCCTTATACCTCTATGATGATAAAACAGTAATACGTACCTATGACCATAGGGATGATAAATGGGTAAAAAAATTTGATAGAATATATAAATCATAAAAAAACACCAATTTGATGTTTAAAAATCCTAGAAAACAGCAAAAAGCAACACCCTCCTGTGCGGCATAAAACACCGTTGAGTTTTCGCTTTTGTATGCGAAATTTATGCAACTTGCTCTTTCGTGTCTTTGTCCCAGAATCCATATTACTCCAGCAGGTCTATGAATTCTGGCCACGGCTTGCCTGTAAGCAGTTCCAACGGGCTGTGGCCTTTCCTGGCTTCAACCCTTGACCTGCGGTATTTCTTCGCATTCATGTGGAGTTGAACCAAGCTGTAAAA
>JAFVER010000084.1 GCA_017475925.1 Anaerovibrio sp.
GGCTGCTTTTCCCGCCTATGTGAACAGCCTTGAATTAACGGATAAGCAAGGCACTCCCCTGACGCTCGATAAAGACGGCAACGGCTCTTTCCGTGAGTATATTAAGGAGAAATACAAAGAATCGGCGCAAGATGCTTTGAATCGGGGACTTGACATTTCTTCCACCACATGGGTGAAAGCAGCCAACGGCATAGTTACGGATATTGACCTAGACGCTTACCCTGCCGCCACCACTCGCATGAAAGCGGCTCCCGCCTTCGACAAGCTGGATTTAAGTTCCGCCGAAAATGACGAGTTCGGCACGACGGAAAACGATCCCAAGCATTTTTCGCCAATCTCTAAAGCCTACGAAACCAAAAAGGGCGAAATGGCCGACAGCGAGATTATAAATCTGATGAATCCACTGCATTTCATCGGTACGAACAAGGCGACCCTAGCAAAACATTATCGCATACGCCACGGTGCCGTTGACAGGGACACAGCCTTGGCTGTTCCCGCCATATTGGCCTTGAAACTTTCCATGAACGGCGTTCATGTAGACTTCTTTTCACCTTGGAATCGCGGACACAGCGGTGATTATGACTTGCCGGAACTTTTCGACTGGATGGATAAAATCTGCAAGGAATAGGGAAGTGATTGACCATGACGTTGCGTAAGCGTTACACCGTTCTGTTCTTTGGCGTAATAGCTCAATCAGCGGGGATTGCCCTAGTGGTGAAAAGTTTTCTTGGCACATCACCAATATCCAGCGTCCCCTATGTCTTGAGTCTTATCATTCCATTCACCTTCGGGCAAACCACCTTTGCGGTCAATATGTTGTTTATCATGGGGCAAGTAGTCCTTCTTCGTCAAAAATTCCAAAAAGTACAGCTCCTTCAGATTCCCGTAACCATAGTATTTGCATTTTTCATTGATATATTTATGGCTATATTTGCAAATGTCCTGCCGGAATTTTACCTTTGGAAGCTCGTTGTGCTTATGCTGGGAGCTACGCTTGTATCTCTTGGCGTAGCTCTTCAGGTGATTGCTAATGTGCTTATGCTCTCCGGAGAAGGCATCGTCTATGCAATAAGTCAAGTTTTTAGGATTGATTTTGGCAAAGTGAAAACGGCGTTTGACTGTTTTCTGGTTCTATCCGGGGTCTTGCTGTGCGTGATTTTCTTGCCGTCCATTGAGGGGATTCGCGAGGGAACTTTGCTCTCAGCCTTGGTATAAAATTACGGGACTTCAGGATACAAGCCGAAAAGACCCAGCTTATAAATGAAAAGAAAATAAAAAAGGAAAAGCCATTACCAAAAATCACGGCAGCGGAAATTCCTTTTGAAATACCAGATAATTGGAAATGGGTAAGATGGGGTGATATATCGCAGTCAATAAAGTATGGGTATAATGCTCCAGCTTTAGAAAATGGACGCATAAAAATGGTAAGAATAAGTGATATTCAAGCTAATGAGGTCTTATGGGAAAATGTACCATACTGTGACATTGATGAAGACTCAATAGAGGTATATTCGTTACAACCTAATGATATTTTATTTGCTAGAACTGGAGGAACTGTAGGTAAATCATATTTGGTCGAAGAAGTACCAGAGGAGGCAGTTTATGCTGGGTACTTAATACGAACTCGATATAGTAGCTTATTAAGTCCACGATATCTAAAATATTTTATGCAAGGTTCATTGTATTGGTCACAGTTACGAAATGGAATTGTTGCAACTGCACAACCAAATTGTAATGGTAAGACATTGGGGAAGATGATTGTCCCCCTCCCCCCATTATCCGAACAAAAGCGCATTGTGGCCAAAATAGACAGTGTTTTAGGGGCAATAGGAAAGTAAACCTCATCCGTCAGTCTGATTGATTTTTTCAACGGTCATAATGAGTCCAAAGACTGATAATTTTTATAATTTTTTCATCTTCATATACTTGATAAACAAGTCGGTGTTGAATATTAATTCTATGGGAATACAGCCCCTTTAAATCGCCCACCAATTTTTCAAAGCTGGGTGGCTTTTGGAAAGGATTGGCTTTGATTAAGTCAATAAGCGCCCTCGCTTTGGTATCTAGTCCAGCAGATTTTAGCTTCGGAATGTCCTTGACAGCAGTTTTTGTATAGACAATTTTGTACATATTACCAGTTTACCTCATCTTCGGGAATGGTATCTGATAGTGGTGTATTGGCTCCCTGAACCAGCTTATCCTTCATGCCGGGAATAGAGGTTAAATGGACTGTTTCAATCAGTCCTCTATACTCGTCTTCACTGAGGATAACAGCATTTCCACCCTTTGAGGTTATATGTATTGGTTCATTATAACGAATAGCTGTTTCAACCAGTGAAAAAATATTTTTCCTAAAATTTGTTATTGTAGTTGTAGTCATAATGACACCTCCCCTTATATGTACAGTATAGCGTACGCTAAAGCCTGCATCAAATGTAGATTTTATTTGAAGAAGTGGCTAAACTGCTGTATACTTAAATCATAACCAAAGGAACGGAGTGAAGGGTATGGAGGAAAAGAAAAAAATATCTTCGGCATATACCAGTGATAGTAAGGAAAAACCCCGCAGTATAGCAGAGATTACGGCCAGATACAATCTGGCTGTCAAAAAATACAAGGAATTTCGTGTCTGCAAGCCGGAATTTCGTGAGCAGAAGGTTATGCTGTATGCAGAGCTGAAATCGTTGGGATGGGTGCTGGGAAAGAGTGAACAGACTATTACCAAGGATGCAAATTAATATTCAATAAAGGAACGCATGGGACTATCCTGTGCGTTTTTAATTATACTCAAACTTTCCACATGCATAATTGATACTTTTATGCCAGGCGAATGTCTAACACGGCATATTTATGCTTACCCCCACCGGGTGCTATACACCCACCTCCCCCTGGGGAGGCAAGGATAGAGAGGTTGCTAAGAATATAGCTTATAGCATAAGGTGAGCTTGTCTCCCTTGGGGGAGATGTCACGAAGTGACAGAAGGGGTTAATAGCTGCTTGGACATTAACCCTGCGCTAACGGGCGCTAAGTCTCCCATCCTCTTAGGTGGGAGTTAAGCGCCCTTAGGTTTAGGATTTATTCGACTAATATTCAGTGGGAGTGTAAAGCTCCCACTGAATAAGTCTCATTTTACTGATTTTAGTCAATATATCTATGTGGGAAGTTTTAGTTTATATATAAAAATAAAGAAAAACGTTGATTTTTAAAGAAGGATATAATTTTGTTATGTAGAAATAATACGTGGATAAGAAATGGTCTGACGAATATCTCTGGTATGGAGAAGAAAAGTAAGTTTTAGGAGGGTCAGGTTATTATGAGGTTGTCTTTAAAAAACAAGGTTATCTTTGTGGTGGTTGCCATATCTCTACTGACAACATTGTGTATCGGTATAATGATGGTTTATAGTATGGTGGATGAGTCAAACCGGCAGGTAGAGAATTATCGGGCAACTCTTACCCAGGATATTGAAAAACAGCTTAAGGATCAGACAGAAAGTGCCATATCCGTAATTAATTATGTATATGGACTACAGCAAAGTGGAGCTCTTACGGAGGAGCAGGCAAAAAAGGAGGCAGCTGACCGGGTAAGGTCCATGCGTTATGACAATGGGGCAGGGTATTTTTGGATTGATACCTATGATGGCACCAATGTGGTTCTGTTGGGACGTTCATCAGAGGGAAAAAATCGAATGAATCTCACTGACCCGACAGGAAAGCATTTTATTGAAGAAATGATTCAAAATGGCATGAAGGATGGTGGCGGTTTTACTGATTTGATGTTTGCCAAGCCAGGGGAAACCACACCATTGCCAAAGCGGAATTATACGGTATCCTTTGCTCCATATAAGTGGGTGGTTGGCACAGGTGTATGGATAGATACAATTGATACCATGGTGGCTGAGCAGGAAAAATCAGCCCATGACGCGCTGGTTTCAGGTCTCATTAAGATGGGAATTTTTGTAGTAATACTCCAGCTGTTGTTCATAGGTATAGGATATGTATTTGCCAATCGCATTATTCAGCCAATTCTTAATGTTACAGACCGGTTGAAGGTATTGGCTACCGGAGATTTTAGAACAGACCCGGGGGATGATGCCCGGTTTGATTCCAATGATGAAATCGGCGAAATGAGACAGGCCCTTAGAATCTTACAATCCAATATAAGTGATATGATGAAAAAGGTTATGGCCACTGCTCAGCAGGTTAATGATTCCGCAGAAATGTTAAACAGCAGTGCTGACCAGTCGTCAGATGTTTCTAATTCAGTGGCAAATTCTATGGTAAACGTGGCCGGGAATTGCTCTGAACAGTTTACCGAGATTGAAACAGCCAATGGACAGGTGGAGGGCCTTGGCCATCATATGAATGATTTTGTCAGCACAATCCAGCACTCCAGTGATGTGGTAAAAGAAACTCAGGAAAAGGCAGTGGCTGAGGCTAAAACCGTGGATGGTGCAGTGGAGCAAATGCGGCTCATTCAGGAGGCTGTAATGCAGTCCGCTACGGTTATTACTGAGCTTGGTGAAGAATCCGACCGCATCGGTAAGATTGTTGATACCATATCATCTATTGCCGGTCAGACTAATCTTTTGGCATTGAATGCAGCTATTGAGGCCGCCCGTGCCGGTGAGCATGGTCGTGGCTTTGCTGTGGTAGCTGATGAAGTAAGAAAGCTGGCTGAACAATCCAGTGAATCAGCAGGGGAAATTGCCGGCCTTATTACATCCATTCAGGATAAGAGTCAAAGGGCTGTGACGGTAATGAATGAGGGAGTAAGCCGGGTAGAAATGGGCACCAAGGTGGTTCAGGCTTCCGGCTCAAGCTTTAACGAGATTGCCGAAATGGTCCGCAAGGTGGCGGA
>JAFVER010000085.1 GCA_017475925.1 Anaerovibrio sp.
AACATTCTTCTTACGCCTGTCAATGGCTATATTGAGAATAGCGATTGGCACAAAGCTGCCTAAAACGCCGCCAATAAAGATAATGGCTGCACTTTGAATGAAAAGAAAATCCCCCTTGCTGACATAGTTATAGGCCAGTCCCATTCCTATGGCAAAGAACACGGCACAAACCGCCGCAAAGGACTCTACCGTTATTGTACCATGCTTTCCGGCAACAACCAGCTTTCTTGATATAAGCTTTGTTATGGCAGAAGGAGTGAGCTGATACAGGGAGTTTTGGACGGAGTTCAGCCAAGGTCTGATAATTCTGTTAAAAAAGCGATTGGGATTTTGGGAAGCAGACCTGGAATTGGATGGCATGCTGCTCATCATTCGGCTGACCTCAACAGTGGTCAGCTCATTTAGGGACTGCAGCCTTTTTTTAAAGGTTGCTTCCGGAAGAATGCAGTATCTAAGCACTCCATACAATATGGTAAAGGTAAGGAGGGATATAGATAAGGCAAATAAGCAGGTAACAAGCATTAGAATACTCCTTGGGATATATCGGAATTTTGGAAAATATCGCCCGGTAGCTCAATTCCATTGGCACTGAATTTTTCCAAAAAATTCGGTAATAAGCCAGTGGCCCTAAAGACCCCCTGCGCCTTGCCGTTTTCATCAATGCCGGTCATTTCGTAATAAAACAAATCCTGGGTGGTAATAATATCGCCTTCGATATGCTGAACCTCAGTAATATGAGTAACCTTACGACTGCCATCCTTGATTCGTCCCTGATGGATTATCAGGTCTATGGCCGAAGAAATCTGCTCCCGGATAGCTCGTATAGGCAGGTCGAAGCCGGCCATCATGACCATGGTTTCCAAACGGCTCAGGGCATCCCGCGGACTATTGGCGTGGGCTGTGGTGAGAGAGCCATCGTGACCGGTATTCATGGCCTGCAGCATATCCAGTGCTTCCTCCGACCGCACCTCTCCGACAATTATCCTGTCAGGACGCATACGCAGCGCGTTGCGGACCAAATCCCGGATAGTGATTTGGCCGCTGCCTTCAATGTTTGGTGGTCTTGACTCCAAAGTAACCACATGAGGCTGCTGTAGCTGTAGCTCTGCCGCATCCTCGATGGTAACAATACGCTCGTTAGGGGAAACAAAAGAAGATAAGGCGTTGAGTGTAGTTGTTTTTCCTGAGCCGGTACCACCAGATACCAGGATGTTTATTCGGGCATTAATACAAAGCTGTAAAAATTTTGCCATACGCCGGTCCAGGGTACCGAAATTAATAAGGTTATCCAGGGTAAGTGGTGTACGGGAAAATTTTCGGATGGTTACAACCGGCCCGATTAATGACAAAGGCGGAATAATAATGTTTACACGGGAGCCATCATCCAGACGGGCATCCACCAGAGGTGATGACTCATCGATGCGCCGACCAAGCGGTGATAGTATCCGCTCGATAATATTCATCAGGTGATCATCATTGTGAAAACGGATATCGGTAAGGGTCAGCTTGCCCATCCGTTCCACAAATATTTTTTGAGAGCCGTTTACCATGATTTCTGTTACCGAGTCATCCTTCAAAAGGCTTTCGATAGGACCAAGGCCCAGCATATCATCCCGAATTTCGCTGATAATTCTGCTGCGATCGCCTCGGGGCATGGAGAAAGGGTTGGAGTCTATGACCTTTTGTACATAGGTGTCAATGACCTGTTCTATGGCGTGAACTTCCTGATTTTTGGTTGACAGTATATGCTGCTCATCAGGGGTCATTTCGGCAACGATTCGCTGATGGATTTTTCGTTTTAGCTTCTGATATGAATTATCAATGGTTTCTGAGGTACGGGAAGCAAAGATTCTTACCTGTACGTTCAGCTGACTGGGCCGGCCCAATCTTTCCAAAAGGGTCATTGACTCACCTCCTTTATTACACCTTGCTTTAACCAATACATCTATGTAGGAAGTTTAAGCTATTTTGTAGGACTGTACATGGTATATCGTATATTAATAGCGCCGGTAGCATAATTGCCACTAAAGCCGTTTAACAGCCGGGCAATATAAGAGGAGGTAGTGTTGTAGGTAGCCTTGGCCGTTACCACTACATCCTGCTGGTCTTCATCATAATAAATGCTTAGATATTGATTGTTGTTGCCGCTTTCCTTGTCTGGCTCCCAAACGTATAAATCACTTTTTAATTTGGCATATTTGGTATTATTTATCAAAATCCGCTGGTATTCCTCTTCACCACTTACCAGGGAGGCTTCATGGGCAATGCTTCTGGCGGTATGGCTTAGCATCAAATAATCAGAAAAGGCCAGGCCCATGTAGACAATACCAAAAAAAAGAAACAAAAAAAGAGGCAGTATAATTGCAAATTCCACAATGGACTGTCCGCGTTGGAATTTCATAGAAACTGCCTCCTTTGGATATTAATCTTCCTATATAGTTAATACATTTATGCTCTGTGAATGTCTAACACAGAATGCTTGCATTCTACCCCCTCCGGTTGCCATGGCACCCACCTCCCCGTGGGGAGGCAAGGAGAAAGAAGCCTATAAGAAAAGATGAACTTGTCTCCCTTGGGGGAGATGTCACGAAGTGACAAAAGGGGTGTAATGTCTGCTTACAGGCATTACACCTTGCTTTAACCAATATATCTGCGTGGGAAGTTTAAGTTAATAAACTTAATTACCCTGCTGGTTAGCATTGTTATTAGCAGTGTTGAGGGTGTTAGTAACATTCTGGAAGGTTGTCTGAATTGCTTCGCCAATGCCGCCATTGCCTACCAGGAAAGCAGCAATGCCTACTACAAAGGCAAGAATAAGTGCATATTCAACCATACCCTGCCCTTTCTGCTTTAAATAATCTCTGCTGAATTTGTTGAAGAACTTGTACATGATATTCTCTCCTTTCAAATATGGGACACACACTAGGACCGCTGGGCATGCAATAACCTATACATACGTAAATAAAATCCAAGCCTCCATTGTGTATATTCATTGGTTCAATCAAGGCTTTAAAGTTTATTTTTCTTTAACCTTGATTTGCACAAACAGATTATAGGACATTATTTACGATTTGTATAGTACTTTTTTCTTAATTTGTAAGAAAAATTTTCCTCCTTTATACATCTATATCGACAATTTTCTTTATTACCATAAATCCGATTATTTCCATGATTATACCGAAGAAAATGGCGTAATAGCCCAAATTGCTTTCAAAAAGGGGACGCATATAATCAGGATTTATGAAATTAATAAAAAGACCCATGGCAAAAGGAAGAATGGCCAGAATAACCCCGGAGAGTCGGCCCTGAGCCGTTAGCGTCATGATTTCCCGCCGCATTCTTATCCGGTCATTAACTGTTACACTGATGGTGTCCAAAATATAGGACAAATTTCCCCCTATGTGACGCTGGATTAACACCGCCGTAACCACCAAATCAAAATCACTGTTTTGTACTCGCTGACACATATGCTCCAGGGCATCCTCTAATGGTACATTAAGGGTGGTTTCACGGACCACCATCTGTACCTCCTGACTGGCCGGCTCATTCATTTCTCTGGAGATGTATTCCAGGGCCTGCATGAAGCCGTAGCCGGCCCGCATGGCGTCAGCAATCATTTTCAGCATGTCACTTAGCTGATTGGCAAAGGCCCGTTTGCGCCGTGCAATGCGCATCCGCAAAACCAGTAAACCAAACAATATCCCCACCATGAAGCCAATAGAGGCGGCGTATACCTGCAGGGTGAAGAAAAAGAACACGGCTGCCGTCACAGCTCCCAATATCAGGAGAATTATCTGAAATTCAGAGCCTCGCAGGGACCAGCCGGCCTGCTGCATTTTTAAATCAAAAAAATTGTTTTTAGGCAGATTTTGGAAAATTTCGCCTAAATCATGAATAGAGGCAATGAATTTCCTTTTTAGCTGTGATAAGGTGCTTTCGCCTTTAGCCGCAGGATGGTCATCGGAAAAAAATTCTATGCGTTGCTGCAGATTTTGAGTTTTGCTGTGATTGTATTTCAGAACATACATCAAAAGGCTGAACAGCACTAACGAGGCGAGTATGGAAACAATAATATTAAAAATCATCATCTTCACCCTGTCTGTTCATGATAATTTTTTTGGCCAGATAATTAATCCGTCGGGATAATGGACTGTTAGGATTATGCTCTAAGGACATTTGTCCCGAATCAGCAGCTGCCGACGTGTCTAAGTAAGCGTTGGGGATTATTCCCTCCACAGGGTATCCTATGGTTTCACTAAGCTGCTG
>JAFVER010000086.1 GCA_017475925.1 Anaerovibrio sp.
ACCAATGGATGAAACTATTTTGTCCACGAAACTGTATGTAGCTGACACCGTGGCAGGCATATATTTTCCGGAACGGTCCATCTCATAGTCAACAACATCCATTCTGAAAGCACTTGTTGCCACAGAAACGACCATCTTCATGGCATTGTTTCCAAATGTAAAAAGCACATAGGTTATCGCCATAAGGACAGCTCCTGTTGACATATTGCCACCAAACACTGTTCCCACAAGGGTAGTAGGCGTAAACAGCAGATATACGGCAAAAGCGATATTTAATCCTATACAATTCCTGGTCCAGTCTATCATGACCTTTCTGCTACCCTGTTTACCTGCGATTCTCGCGCCTATGATTGCGAAAATAATTGACGGAAGCATTGCCAGAGCAGACAGAATTGATGATATAGCCATTGAGCCAAGCATTATGCCGTTGAGCATAGTGGATACAACTGCTGCAGAGCCTATGGTCTGAGCCAGCTTGTCGGAGGTTGCAGCCATGATGAATCTCTGAAGCTCTTTATTCTCTTTGATCAGCGCCAGCATGTCCTTAAAGCTTGGCTTTTCATCGGTTTCGCCATCCTTTTTGATTCCTTCGAAATTCTCGGGAATGTCATATGGAGCAATTCCTATGCATGCCAGAATGTAGAAAAAGAGCGAAACAAGTATTACCACTACATTGTAAGTTGCGAAGTATTCTGTTCCCTGAATGTTATTAAATCTTGGGAGAATCACAGCCGATGCCACAACGCTCATGATCATTGGCACCAGATATGAATACGCTGTACTCCAGACACCGATTGTAGGACGCTGCTTAGGATCGTTGGTCAGAATGTTCATGTTAATCTGGCCGGCTATACTTACGAATGTATAACCAATGATATAGATCACATAACAGAGAACAAAGAATGCTATTCCTGCTGCGCCCGTAAGTGACAGCTTTGCCCCTATATTACACATCAGCGTTGTAGCAATGGCCATAAGAAGCCATCCAAACATGATCGAAAATCTTACTTTTCCAAATCTGGAATTAAATCTTTCCAGGAAAAAAGCTATTACCGGGTCTGTAATTCCATCCAAAAGCCTTGATCCTGTGATAATAAGTCCTGTAACTGCAACAAGAATTCCAAAGTTGGAATTTCCAATATATGTTGCACCATTCATCAGCAGATAAAATGCCATCTGCCCTGCACCTGTCATCATCGCAAGCGCAATATGCCAGGTTTTAGCTCTTTTATATGTTACACCATTTTCTTCTCTTATCATAGATTTGTCCTTACCCATTATTAACCCCTTTCAGTTGCATGATAATCTTTGAAAGCTTTCCTGTTATGGTCATAGTATCATTTAGTTTTGCAATATGTTAGAATTATTTTATCCCGATTAGTATTATTTTATTGTTTTGAGGAATAAATATGGACCACACTCTTTTTTCAGCTCTTTTAAAAAACCTGCTCTCTGTGGATGTCACGGATGCAACAGACATGGACAGCTCTCTTTACGCCTTTGAAAAGAAATACTGCTTCAGCATAAAGATGCAGCCCATGTTTACAAGCAAGGCGCTTTACTATCTTCTGTCCTCCTCCAAAGAAAGCATGATCTATGAGCTCATAGACCAGCTCGGTATCTGCTTGTCCTTTTTTACGTTTGATAACAGGATTTATATAATCGGACCTTATGTAAAAGAGAAATATTCAGAGCTTAAGACAGAAACC
>JAFVER010000087.1 GCA_017475925.1 Anaerovibrio sp.
AACATTAATTGCGCAGATGCTGAACTTCTTGGTTCTTGTTGTTCTTCTCCGTATTTTTGCGTACAAGCCTATTGTTAAGATGTTAAAAGAGCGTGAGGAAAGAATCGCCGGCAGCATTAAAAAGGCTGACGACGATGCTGCAGCTGCTGAGGCTACTCTGAAACAGTATCAGGAACAGCTGGCAGGTGCCCGTATAAAGGCTCAGGAAATCATTGACAAGGCAGAGAAGCGCACTCGTGAAGATCATGAGGCCAGTATGCAGACAACTAAAGCTGAAATCGATCAGATGAAGCAGGCTGCTCAGCAGGAAATTCAGAGGGAGCGGGCTCAGGCCGTTGAAAAGCTCAAGGGTGAGGTCATTGCTCTGTCTGTAGCTGCTGCAGAAAAAATAGTTTCCAAGAAGATAGATGCTGCTGAGAATGAAGTGCTTATCAAGGAATTTATAGACCAGCTCGATAAGGACAAGATTGGTGATTTGCCATGTTAAATATACAGCTTGCCCGTAAATACGGGGTTGCAATCTTTGAGATTGCCAAAGAAGACAATAAGCTTGAGGAATATGGTAAAGAGCTGGCCCAGGTCAGCAAGGACCTGTTTTCTCATGCTGATTTAAAGGGCTTCCTGACCAACCCGCAGGTACAGCCTCAGGCAAAGAAAGACATTCTCTCTAAGCTTGTGCAGGGAGAGATTTCGGACCTGATGTTTAAGTTTTTGCTGCTTTTGGTGGACAAGCGTCGTATTGTTCTGCTGGAGGCCATTAATGAGTGCTATCAGGAATTGTCCAACAAGGAGCGGGGAATTGTTATTGCTGATGTAACCAGTGCTTTTGACCTAAAGGAAGACCTTAGGAAAAGCCTTGGTAAAAAGCTGGAAGAGGTCACCGGTAAGAAGGTACAGCTTCGTCTGCACAATGATAAAAGGATTATTGGTGGCGTTGTTGTCAAGCTTGGCGATAAGCGTATCGATGGCAGTGTTACTGGTCGTTTGCAGGCCCTGAAGGCTGAATTGATGGCAAGTAATTGATAAAATGGGGTGACAGCGAAGTATGAAGATGAATCCGGAAGAAATAACAGCCATTATCAAGGATCAGATTAAAAATTACAACGTTGATCTGAACGTTGATGATGTAGGTACTGTTATCGAAATCGGAGATGGTATTGCCCATGTTCATGGCCTGAGCAAGGCTATGGCGGGGGAGCTTCTTGATTTCGGTAACGATATATATGGTCTGGTGCTTAACCTGGAGCAGGACAATGTAGGTGCGGTTATTCTTGGTGGCGATACAGCCATCAAGGAAGGCGACATGGTAAAACGTACCGGCAAAATTATGCAGGTTCCTGTGGGTGAAGCTATGGTAGGCCGTGTAGTTGATGCATTGGGCCGTCCTGTAGATGGTAAGGGACCTATCAATACAACTGAATATCGTCCAGTAGAATATAAGGCTCCTGGTATTGCTGACAGAAAGTCAGTACATGAGCCACTTCAAACCGGCCTTAAGGCCATTGATGCCCTGGTACCGATTGGTCGTGGCCAGCGTGAGCTGATTATCGGTGACCGTGGTACAGGTAAGACTGCAATTGCTGTAGATACCATTCTGAATCAGAAGGGGCAGAATTGTACCTGCGTATATGTAGCAATTGGACAGAAGGCATCTACCGTTGCCCGTGTAGTTAAGACCTTAGAGGATGCCGGTGCTATGGATTACACCATTGTAGTGGTAGCTACAGCATCTGACAGTGCGCCGTTGCAGTATCTCGCCCCTTATTCCGGCGTTGCAATGGCTGAGTATTTCATGTATAAAGGCGGTCATTGCCTTTGCGTATATGATGACCTGACAAAGCATGCCGCTGCGTATCGTGCCATGTCACTGCTGCTTCGTCGTCCACCAGGACGTGAGGCATATCCAGGTGATGTATTCTATTTACATTCTCGTCTGTTGGAGCGTGCTGCCAAGCTGTCTGATGAGCTGGGGGCTGGTTCCATTACTGCTCTGCCTATCATCGAGACCTTGGCCGGTGACGTGTCAGCGTATATTCCTACCAACGTAATATCCATAACCGATGGTCAGATTATGCTGGAAACCGATGCTTTTTATTCCGGTATACGTCCGGCAATCAGCGTAGGTTTATCTGTATCCCGTGTAGGTGGTAGTGCCCAGATTAAGGCTATGAAGCAGATTGCTGGTACAATGCGTCTGGATTTGGCCCAATACCGTGAGCTGGCAGCATTTGCCCAGTTCGCATCTGATTTGGATAAGGCTACCAAGGCTCAGCTGGACCGTGGTGCCCGCATGGTTGAAACCCTGAAGCAGGCTCAGTACGCTCCACTGGCTGTTCAGGAGCAGGTCGTAGTTATTTTCTCGGCGGTTCGTGGCTTCCTGACGGATATTCCTGTGGACAAGGTAGTTCCTTTCCAGGCAGATCTCTTGAAGTTTATGAACAGTGAGCATTCAGATGTGCTGCAGAAGATTGCTGACCAGAAAAAGCTTGATGATGCCTTAGAAGCAGATATTTCCAAGTGTATTGAGGAATTTAAGGAAACTGTAACCTACAAGATGGCATAAGGCAGTGAGGTGATTTTATTTGGCTAGTTTACAGGATATACGCCGTCGTATCAAGAGCGTAAAGAGTATACAGCAAATCACAAATGCCATGAACATGGTAGCAACCTCCCGGCTTCGTCAGGCCAAAGAGGCTGCTGTTGCCAATAAGCCTTATGCAGAAAAAATGGCTCAGGTAGTATCTGATGTAGCCGCCAATGTGACAGATTTCAGTCATCCTCTTTTGGAAAACCATCCGGATGGAGAGCGGCTGATACTGGCAATGGCTTCAGATAAGGGCTTGGCTGGTGCTTATTCCAGCAATGCCATAAAGGAAGCTGTAGCACAGATTGAGAACAAGAAGACTACTCAGATTATGGCTGTGGGCCGCAAGGTCAAAGATTATTTTTCTAACCGTAGCTACAATATTTGCAGTGAATATACCGGTATAAGCGAAAAGCCAAAGTATGAACATGCCAAGGCTATTGCTGAGGATATTATCGCCCGGTTTGAAGCTGGTGATATTAAGGAAGTATATATGGTTTATACCAGATTTGTATCAGCGATAAACTGTGTTCCTGAGACGGTGAAGCTGTTGCCGTTCAGCAGCCTGGCTGGCGAGGAGGACAGGATTCGTACAGAGTACATATACGAACCAAATGCCGCTGAGGTCTTGGGGTATTTGTTGCCACAGTATCTGGTTACAACCATTTATGCAGCACTCTTACAGGCAGCAGCCAGTGAGCTTAGCTCCCGTATGAATGCAATGAGTAACGCTACGGATAATGCTCAGGAGCTTATCGCAAAATTGGATTTGCACTATAATAAAGTTCGTCAGGCCGGCATAACCCGCGAGATTACAGAAATCGTGGGCGGTGCTGAGGCATTGAAGTAAGGGGGTTTACCATTGGCAAACGGTAAAGTCGTACAGGTTATCGGACCTGTCGTAGATATTGAATTTCCTGCAGGTGAACTGCCAGATATTCTTAATGCAGTTACAATCCAGGGCAAAGCCGGCGAGGTAGAAATAGACTTGGTGGTTGAGGTAATGCAGCATTTGGGTGATTCTGTTACCCGTTGTATTGCCATGAGCTCCACCGATGGTCTCACCCGTGGCATGGAGGCAGTGGATACCGGAGCACCGATTAAGGTTCCGGTTGGTGATGCCTGTCTTGGTCGTGTATTTAACGTATTGGGTCAGACAGTTGACCATAATCCAGAGCCAGTTGGCAACACGGAATCCTGGCCTATTCATCGTCCAGCTCCTAAGTTTGATGAGCAGGAAACTGCAACTCAGATTCTTGAGACTGGAATAAAGGTTGTTGACCTTATTGCTCCGTATTCCCGCGGTGGTAAAATCGGCTTGTTCGGTGGTGCCGGCGTAGGTAAGACAGTTCTTATCATGGAGCTTATTCACAACATCGCAACCCAGCATGGTGGTTATTCTGTATTTGCTGGTGTAGGTGAGCGTACCCGTGAGGGTAACGATTTGTGGTCTGAAATGACTGAGTCCGGCGTTATTGATAAAACTGCGCTGGTTTATGGTCAGATGAACGAGCCACCTGGAGCCCGTATGCGGGTTGGTCTGACTGGACTTACCATGGCAGAGTATTTCCGTGATGTTCAGGGACAGGATGTGCTTTTGTTCATAGATAACATTTTCCGTTTTATTCAGGCTGGCTCTGAGGTATCTGCTCTGTTGGGACGTATGCCTTCAGCCGTAGGCTATCAGCCTACCCTGAGTACAGATATCGGTACCCTGCAGGAGCGTATTACCTCCACCAACAAGGGCTCCATTACATCTGTACAGGCAGTATATGTGCCGGCGGATGACTTGACTGACCCGGCTCCGGCAGGTACATTTACCCATCTGGATGCTACTACAGTTTTGTCCCGTCAGATTGCTGAGTTGGGCATATATCCGGCAGTGGATCCTTTGGATTCTACTTCCCGTATTTTGGACCCGAATGTTATTGGTGCCGAGCATTATGAGGTGGCTCGTGGTGTTCAGGCAGTTTTGCAGAAATACAAGGAGCTGCAGGATATAATCGCAATTCTTGGTATGGAGGAATTGTCCGATGCTGATAAGCTGACAGTTGCCCGTGCCCGGAAAATTCAGCGTTTCCTTTCCCAGCCATTCTCTGTAGCTGAGGTATTTACCGGCTCTCCTGGTAAATATGTTGCTTTGAGAGATACTATTCGTGGCTTTAAAGAAATTCTGGAAGGCAAATATGATGACCTGCCAGAGGCTGCATTCTATATGGTAGGCAGTATTGAAGAGGTTGTGGAAAAGGCAGAGAAGATGAAAAAGGAGGGATAATCCATGGCTACAATAAAGCTAGAGATTGTATCTCCTGACAAGGTGGTATATGCCGCTGATATTGAAATGCTCATTGTCCGTTCCACTGATGGTGAATTAGGTATATTGCCTCGTCATGCTCCTTTGGTAACCGGGCTGGTACCCCATGCTATGCGAGTAAAAATAGATGGTGGGGAGCGTTTGGTGGCTGTAGGTGGTGGCTTTATGGAGGTCCAGCCGGAAAAGATTTCTGTGCTGGCATCTGTAGCTGAACTGCCGGAGGACATAGATGAAACCCGTGCCAAAAAGTCTATGGAGCGTGCCAAAAAACGCATTGATGAATACAAGTCCGGTGATACGGACATTAATCTGATGCGGGCAGAGGCCTCCTTGAAACGGGCCGCAGCCAGACTGACAGCTTTGGGGAAAAATTTAGATTAAATTTTAATTTTTAAATGCTAGTTTTATTCACAGGTGGTATGATAATACCACCTGTTTGTTTAATTACTAAAGCTTCCCACACAGATATATCGGTTTTGGAGTTATTATTATGAGTTTTGCCTCGTGTCTACGTCGTAGGACAGTTATTTCAACCAGATTTCGGACAGTGTTTGTTTCCGCTGTGGTGTCCATGATACTGTCATATATTCTTATGCTAACTGATAATGTGGTGGCGGGGCAGTTTATTGATGATGATGCAGCAGCAGCCATGTCATTGGTTTTCCCCCTGCTTACTATGTTTTTTTTCCTAAGCTATCTGATTGCTGATGGCTTTGGTATGATGGCAGCCTATGCACAGGGTAGAGAAAATCGAAATGAGGTAAACCGACTGTTCAGTCAAGGACTTGTGCTGTCTCTTGGCTTAGGTGGACTGCTGGTGCTGTTGTTGAACATTTTTCAGGATGAGCTTCTGTCCTTTTGGAAAATTTCATCAGTATATATGTCATATGCCAGCGGCTATTATAATGGGCTGAAGTGGCTGCCGCCTATTGTGTTTTTAAATATTTTTTTGTATACCTTTCTGATACAGGAGGGGGAGGCACAGGTCTGTGTCAGGTCAGCCTCAATTGCCTTTTGTGTAAATGTTCTTTTGGACATTTTATTGTGTCCTCAGCTTGGCACAATGGGGATTGGTTTGGCAACTGTAGCGGGGACAATTGTTTCCTGTGTGGTGCAGGGCGCCTTCTTGTTATCAGATAAAAGTGGACTTTCTTTTGTATGGTATGGTAGCTTTAAGCAAATTGCAAAGGGTGGTGCGTTTAGCTTTTATCATTCGGTGGATACCCTGTATCTATCCCTGTTGCCAATAGTGCTTTCTGCGTATGTTATAGCAAACTGGGGCGAGAGTCATATTATTGTAGTGACCATTGTTTCAAATGTACTGACGTTGTCTGTGGCCCTGTATACTGGGGTGGTGGATTGCTTACAGCCAATGGTTTGTCAATATCATTCTGAGGGGAATTATCTGAGTGTCAGTAAAACCATGACCATTGGTATGGTGTATACTATAGCTATCAGCCTACTGGTGACAATTCTTATAGGCTCGTTTGCCGCCTTGTTACCTTTTTTGTTCGGTGTGGATGAAGAAGAGCTGATTTTGGAAATAGTTGTGTCATTACGCTATTTTCTGATTTTTTTGGTATTTTTGGGAGCCACATTGATATATAGCAATTATTATATTTATATTGAAGAACGCAATTATGGCCTTGTGCTTAAAACAATGCTGTTGATTGCTTTCCCCCTATTGGGGATGGCGCTTTTTGGTGCTTCAAGCAGTATGGAGTATTTGTGGTTGGGAGTAGGCTCAGGATATCTTGCAGCGTTTCTGTTTAATTTGGCTGTTGTAAGGCTTTGGCCGGGTCGGGGCAATATTTTGCTGCAAAGCAGGGAAGAAATAGCGAGGCAGTGCTCTTATGATATAAATACCGTCATGGACGAGGTCATGTCATTATCCTATCGTATTGAGGATGAGCTTCGGTCATGGGGCTTGTCCTCATCGAAGCTAATGCGGCTAAGCCTCCTGGTGGAGGAGATAGGAATGCATGCAGTGGAGCGGTGCCAGGGGAAGCCCTTTCAGATGGAATTTTCCTTTCTGCTAACAAATACCGACAACCCAACGGTTAAGATGATTGTCCGGGATAACGGTAAGCCCTATGATTTGCTGGCCATTGTTAATGACGGGAAATATTCCTTGCGTGAATTTGTTATTGATTCGGTAACTAAAGATTTTTACTCCCGTAAATATCTGTCTGCGGGGGATGAAAATAAGCTGGTATTTGAAATATAGCAACTTATAGTAAGAAGCTTAATGAACCGTTAGTGTAGGTAATGGGGGAGAAAGTTTTGGCACAATATTTTATCAGACATCCGCTACAGGCCGTAGTTGGAGCCATTTTACTGACATTATTGGGGATAATGGCGGCAGTAAGACTGCCAATAGAAGAATATCCTAATATGAAACAGCCGACGGTTACGGTTACTACCGAGTATCTCGGTGCTGATGCCCAGGTACTACAGGATACCGTGGCTAAGATTATCGAAAATGAAATAAGGGGAATAGATGGAATTGATTCCCTTAGCTCAGTTGCTGATGCCAGCGGAAGCTACAAACTTATTGTAACCTTTGATTATGGCATAAATGGGGATATTGCTGCGGTTAATGTGCAAAATCGTCTGGCAGAAATCACATCCCAATTACCCCAGGAGGTGCAAAATTATGGTATACAGGTCAGCCGTAATACTGATGATATGGCCTTCGCCATGGCATTGTATTCACCAAACGGGACCTATGATAGTGTATATTTGCAGAATTACGCCAAGGTGTATTTCCTGGATCGCATAAAACGCGTATCTGGCGTGGGCGGCGTTGAGGAATATACGGAAGATTACTCCATGCGTATTTGGTTGCACCCGGATAGGTTAGCAACTATGAAGCTGACTGTTAATGATGTAACGGAAGCCATTAAGGACCAAAATACCCGTCCTGCTGTAGGCTCGTTAGGAAAATTGCCGACAGAAAGTGTTCAGGAAAAGCAGCTGATTGGTCGTGTGACCAATCGTAAGGAAACACCGGCAGATTTTGGCAAAATGATTTTACAGGCAGATAACAAGGCGTTTATCCGACTGAATGATGTGGCCCGTATTGACGTTGGTCCGCGGGATACCCGTTATTTGTCCTATGCCGATGGACTGGAAGCTGCCGGCTATAGCATAACACTGGCTGATAATGCCAATGCTTTAGAAACCATCAGCCAGGTACGTCAAATATTGGCAGAGGCTGAAAAGGAATTTCCGCCGGATATGAAGTGTAAGATTGTGGTGGACAGAACCCGCTATATCAGTGAAGCGATGCAGGAGGTGTCATACACCTTCTGGGAGGCCCTGATACTGGTTATGTTCATAATGTATTTGTTTCTGCAAAATCCAGGGGCAACGATTATTTCTCTCCTGGCGGTGCCGGTATCTTTGGTGGCAACCTTTATGGCTTTTCAGGTGATGGGTTTTTCCATAAATCTCCTTACATTATTCGCCCTGATTTTAGCCATCGGTCTTGTGGTGGATGATGCTATCGTAGTGGTAGAAAGTGTTATGCGGGTCAAAAGTGATGGAATAAGTGACGTGAAGGAAGCCACTAAGGCGGCTATGGGAAGTGTTCAAAAGCCGATTGTTGCCATAGGGTTTGTTTTGGCGGCAGTGTTTGTTCCAGTGGCCTTTTTTGATGGTATGACAGGAATTTTATATCGCCAATTCGCCTTGACTATAGCTGTATCCATGGGAATTTCAGCATTGGTAGCCCTTTCCCTGACGCCAGCCTTATGTGTGTTGATTTTGCCATTATTTAAAGAAAAACAGTCCTCATGGAATGTGTTAGGCAGATTTCAGCAAATATTTGCTGCTTTCCAGCGGCAGTATATGAAAGGGCTGGGGTGGTGCTTTAGACATAGCATAAGAATTTTTGTTGCTATGGCACTTTTTACTGTAGGGAGTGCAGCAGTTTATCGCATGTTGCCTACGGAATTTATTCCTGGGGAGGATCAGGGATATTTTATGCTGGGTATTAATTTGATGGAAGGAACCTCCATGAACCGGACAGCAGAAGCCTTGCTACGACTAACCAGTTCATTGAAGGAAAACGAGGCATTAGATAGCGTAATTGGTATAGCTGGGGCGGAGCTGCTTAGTGATACTACCCAATCTAATGCAGGAATTATGTTTGTATCTATGAAGGATTGGGAACAACGCCGGGCCATGGGTGTAAGTGTGGATGATATCGCAGAGTCTGTGGATAAATCCATAGAGGAGGCAGTTCCCGAAGGTCATGGCTTTTTTGTAGCTCCGTTTATTGCCAAAAATATTTCCTTGCAGATAATGGATGTAACTGGCCATAAGGACCAGGAGCTGAATGATTTGGTTAGTGCTTTGAGACAGGCTGTTCAGGATAGGGAGGAGCTTGAGGAGGTAGAGATAGGCTATTCTACACTTTACCCTTACCTGGATTATACAGTAAATGAAGAATTAGCCGCAGAGGCCGGTGTTACATTGGATGATATATACACGACGTTACGCGTTGTCTTTGGTGGCGAGGAAATAAATGACTTTACAAGCTACGGCCAGGTGTATAAAACTGTGCTTCAGGCTGATACCGGATATAGGGAAAATGAAGAGGATTTACGGTTTTTGTATGTACGGGGAGCTGACAACCAAATGGTGCCAATAAGCAGTTTAGTACAGCATAAACGTAGTGTAGGACCAGCTTTTATTAATCGCTACAATGGTGTGCGCAGTATTCAGCTGGATGTTTACCCGGCAATGGGATATTCATCCGGTGAGGCCATGGAAGCCATTGAAGAAACTGTAAATACAGTAATTGGTGACGGGTTCAGATTGGCCTGGTCCAAGGACAGTTTGCAGGAAAAGCGGGCTCAGAGTGATGCGTTATACATATTGGCGCTGTCCTTTATTTTTGTTTTTCTCTGTCTGGTGGCGCTTTATGAGTCCTGGAGTCTGCCTTTTGCGGTACTTCTTTCAGCTCCATTGGGTATTGGTGGAGCACTTTTGGGAGTGTTGCTTGTTGGTATTCCAATGAGTATATTTGTTCAGATTGGTATTCTTTTGATTATTGGTTTAACAGCAAAGAATGCCATCCTTATAGTGGAATTTGCCAAGGACCATATCGAAAACGGGGCATCACCGTTATTGGCCGTAATGCGGGCGGCTAAATTACGGTTTCGGCCTATCATTATGACTTCCTTTGCCTTTATTGTGGGGTGCCTGCCTTTGGCACTGGCTACTGGAGCAGGCAGCGCAGCCCGGGTCAGCATGGGGGTAGCCGTAGTTGTTGGCATGACAGTTGCCGTTGTTTTTGGAGTCTTTTTAATCCCACTCCTTTTCTTAGGGATGAGTAAATTCTGGATAAAATCATGACTCAAACATCTCTACATGTATAGTGTGCGTAATTACGTCAGGTGGATGCCTAATGTATAATGCTTGCGCTTTACCCCCTCCGGTTGCCATGGCAACCACCTCCCCGTGGGGAGACAAGGAGAAAGATGTTACTAAGAAAAGATGGGCTTGTCTCCCTTGGGGGAGATGTCACGAAGTGACAGAAGGGGTTAATGTCAGCTTATACAATGAAAGCTTAGTGACAGTAGTGCACTAAGCTCACTCTGCACCATTATTGCTTGATTTCGTTAAGTACACCCTGCATACATAGAACTTACCGTTCATTTGCGTCCTAACGGGCTTAAGTATCAATGTGAAGTTATACTGTTTCCAAACAATGGAGAAAATTTAGTAATGGTACAAAAAATGTCGTTTTTCTGGAATAAATTGCCTTGGCAGGTTATATTGGCCGTATTTGCCATAGTTTTTTTGTGTCGAAGCAGCCTCATGCCTATGACGGGGGATGATTACGCCTATGCTTTTATATGGGACCCGGAGCATGGCGGCAATCTTATGGATGACATAGGACCAAGGCAGAGGCTGGAAAGCATAGAGGATATTTTTTTATCCCAATGGACCCACTATTTCACCTGGGGTGGGCGGACCTTTTCCATGCTCATTATTCAATTTTTTGCCTGGCAGGAAAAAACCGGCTTTGCTATTGCCAACACTATTGTTTATGTGTTATTGATGCTGTTAATATATTGGCTGGCTATGGGTAAAATCATATCCCCGGCCAAGGCCAAGGAGTGCTTCCTGTGGGGCCTTCTGGGAATTAATTTTGGTGTACTTGACTATATTACCGGCATGGTATGGCTGACTGGGGCCTGTGTTTATTTATGGACGGGGCTGTGGGAGTGTGCTTTTTTGCTGCCCTATGCCTTGACATACCGATGCCGTGATTACTGGCGGCAGGCTCCCGGCTGGTCTGTACCAATTATGTTTTTAGGGGGAATTATTGCCGGCTGGTCCCAGGAGGGTGGCAGCTTGGTTACCCTGACCATAATGGGGGTTGTATTGGTGGTGTGCTACCGTCAGGAAGGGAGGATACGGCCATGGATGCTGGCTGGAGCATTGGGCGCGGTTATAGGGTGCTTGCTGCTTATGCTGGCACCGGGCTCCATTATGCGGGTGGAATTCATGCTACAGTATCAGCCTGAGTATGTATTGACGGCGAATCAGCTTTTCACCTTCGACATGTTTTACCGAAACTTCACTGGGGGCTTTTTGCCGATTATTCTGTGGGAATCCTTTTTGCTTTTACCGCTGATAATATATTTTGTGAAGGGTAACAAAAGCCATGAATTGAAGACCTACATAATGCTGTTTACAGCAGCTGGGGTGGGAATATTGTGCCTTATGATGTTTGCCCCGGAATTTAAGGTCCATACCGGGTTTCATTCCACCATGTTTTTAACGGTGGCTTCAGGGGCGGCTTTACGAGAGATTATTCCATATTTAAAGGAAAAATTTCATGGGTCATCTTTATGGCGTAATTTGTATGTGGGACTTGGATTGCTGGCATTGGTTTATGGCATGATATCTATTGTGGGAGCTTTGTATATAGAGTCCTCCTATGCAAAGCAGTGGCAGAGTCGTATGGAATACGTGGAGAAGCATCGCACCGATGAAGAAATTGAAGTTACGGCCCTCTATATACCATACAATCTGGATGAATGGCTGGGACCACGGTCTTTGACTAGGTATCATTTGATTTATGGGGCGGATTTGGAATATAAGCCTACAGACAACCGCTCGAATATATTTGCCCAGTATTATGGCTTAAAAAGTATCCGTATCGACAAGGAAGAGGATTGGGAAAAGGTAGGAGGAAGATGATATGATAAATCGCCATCCAATTAGGGCAGAGCATAAACCGGCTGTGTTGCCCTATTGGCTATCCTGGCAGAAAATTCTATTCATAGGGACGTTGCTGTTTTTTGTAAGAAACCTGATTATGCCTATGATATCAGATGATATTCCCTATGCCTTTATATGGGATGGAGCTGACCGTGGCAATCTTTTGGATGGGGTTGGACCCAGGGAGCGGATTACCTCCTTTTATGATATTGTGGTTAGTCAATGGTCACATTATTTCACCTGGGGTGGCAGAATATTCGGCATCGGTCTTACCCAATTCTTTGCCTGGCAGGGAAAGCTTCCCTTTAATATTCTTAATACAGCTGTCTTTGTGGCAGTAATTTTATTGATGTTTCGTCTGGGGACCGGTGAAAAGCTGCAACGAATGAATAAAACTTATATGATATGGCTGACAGTGGCCGCCTGGTTTTTTCTGCCGGATCCTTTTTTGACTATGCTATGGATGTGCGGAAGCTGTGTCTATTTATGGATGGCGTTGTTTGAATGCCTGTTTTTACTGCCCTATTGTCTCAAGTATTGGCACGAGGATTTTTGGGACAATCCTCCTAAGTGGAGCGTGCCGGTAATGGCATTAAGTGGGCTGGTTGCCGGTTGGTCCGTGGAGACAGGGGCCGCTGCCCTGGGTATTATCACTTTGTTTGCCGTGGTATATTTTTGGCGACAGGGGCAGCTGAAGCCATGGATGCTGGTGGGATTTGTTTTTCTTTGTATAGGGACACTTTTCCTGACTCAGGCTCCGGGGGAAATGCATCGCCTGGCCCTGCAAAGGGAGTTTGAATACAATCCTGCTTTACCGCCGGAATTGTATTGGACGTCCTTGATGTTTGCCATAAACTTTGATGAATGCTTTTTGCCCGTCACCCAATGGTGGCTTCCTCTATTACTGCCAGTCTTTATTTATATCGGTAGACTTCCTAAGGGGAAGAAAATAAACAAAGTTACCGGTTTTCAGGGAACATTTTTCTTGGCGGCCCTGGTGGTTATGGTGATAATGATGTTTGTTCCCATGGCATCAGCCCGAGCTGGCTTCTTTCCAACGGTGTGTATAATAATTCTTTCCTTGACTGCTTTGCGGGAGCTGATGCCGGAGATGGAAAAATATGCAATGCTCCATGCCAGGCTTTGTCGGAGTGCTTTCGCCCTGGGGACTGCTTTTTGGGTGTTTATAGTTGGCGCATTGCTTTATGTAGATTGGAATGTGTACAATCAATGGATGAATCGGATAGATTACATTAATGACCATAAAGCTGAAGAACTGGTAGTGGTTCATCAAATTGAAGTGCCGCCAATAGCTGACGAATTAAACGAACAATTTGAAAGCGCCTTGACCTGGAATACGGAGATTCTGGCCTGGGGCTCAGATTTGGAGCCAAGGCCTGAGGGCAGTCATAATATCATGTATGCCCAATACTATGGGTGGAAAAGGGTCATAACTGACGGAGAGGACCGCCGGATTCCATAAAAGACTATGACAGACACAAAAATGCCCTGGGCATCAGCCCAGGGCATAAATATTTTTAAGATTATGCAAAAAATTGATAATAAACGCTTACTCCCAGAAGTACCACGGAGGCGCATAGGGTAAACAAGCTGACCCCAATGAGAATCTTGTGGGTCTGGTCGCTGAAGTTGGCATGGCGGTTCACATATACCACTACCATGCCTAAAAACAGGCAGGCATACATGCTTTTTCCCAGATTATCGAGATTGGTCCAAGCCAAAACCATAATAAGGGCTGTAAACACAATGAGGATAATCAGCAGCAAATCACGGCTGGCCTTTGGCTTCAGGTTGGTTTTTGATGAAGGGGAATTTTTGGATGAATTCTTTTTTTGGATTTTCTTATATTGAGTAGACATTTGATAAATCACCTATCTTAAAGTATTTGTGAAAACACAAGGGCATTATACCATAATTACTGCGTTGAATAAAGTGATAAAATTTGCAGTATAATGACAGTAACCTTACTTAACATGAACTCTAAGCTCATACCGCGCATACGCTTGTATTCACTAAGATTTCATTGTAGAATAATAGGGTATGTAACTTTAACCGGCGTCACTGTATTATTAAGAATAAATATCATTTCCTATATTGGAAACTTGTGAGAGGCTAGGTGTATTGTCTATAAGCGGACATTATTTTTCCTTGGTACTTGGTGAAATCAAGCTGGTAGTTCTTGCCTTCCCCTCTGGGGAAGGTGCCGAGCTTGCGACGCGAAGCTAGTCCCTTTAGGGGCGAGGCGGATGAGGTGTTCCACTAGGCAAAATGTCTTGAGCGAAAGCGCTCCGCGTTAGACATTTACCTAGCATAAATAAGTACATTATGCATGTGGGAGTAAAAATTTTACATTGAAATACATATTTAACATAGAAAGAGAGGGCTGCACTGATGATAAGGGAACGGCGGAGCAGACAAAAGCTGGAAGCGTATTATAACAGATTCATTGACAAGGGTGAAATTAATCCCAATGTGCACCCCTGGGTAGCCAGGTCCTGGGAAAAAAGTGCCAGTCTTGGGGTAGCCTATGATAAAATGTCTACAGCACACCGTGTGTCTCCAGAGGAGCTTAGGGAGTTACAGAAGCAACACCAGCCGGCACTGGATTATTTGGAAAATATCAGTGTAAATGTGCGGGAGTTTTTTCAAAAATACAATATAAGTCTGTTGCTGTTGGATGCCAGCTGCACCGTATTGAAAAGCTATTCTATGCCATTTTATCAAATGACACCGGGAGAGATAGAGGGGGTACGGGTAGGTATTGAGGATATTGGTACCTCCAGTATAAGTATTGCCTATGAGCATAAGACCCCCTTTTGGCTTTTTGGCCCGGAAATGTGGGCCAGGGATTGCCAGGAAAGTGATGCCTGCTCTGCCCCTATTATGGTAGATGATGAAATAGCCTATATCATAACCTTAGTGGCAGTGGAACAGGGGGATATGCCCCAGGATGCCATCATAGCCATGCTGTTGACTATAAAACAGGCCCTGGAGGGTCATCTTTATCAATATACCCGTATCAAAGCCCAGGAAGCGATTTTGGATGCAACCCCATTTGCGGTATATCATGTTATGGCAGGGGATGAGGTGGCGTATGCCAATAAGCTGGGCCTAAGCCGTCTAAGGGGAATTGGTGCGCAGCAGGCCGACAATGATGAGTTAAAGACCAATCTAAACGATGTTATTATGAACTATCGTCATACACCTATTTATCGGGGCTTTAACGGTGTACCTTCCTACAATAAGGAGGTGACCTGGATTACTCAGGCAAAAACCTATGAGGACATCACTACGGTAGTTCCTCTGGATTATAATACTGATGGTACAGTTCACAGCGTAGTAGCGGTTTCTATGCCCATAGAGGATCTGCGTACTCTGGTGGCGCACGCTGCGGGCTTTACGGCAAAATACAGTCTTAATTCTCTGGTAAGCGGAGGAACGAATTTTAATTTTATTAAGGATAAGGCCCTGCGGATTGCCCGTAATAAGCACCATATGCTTATTCAGGGGGAGGCCGGTACAGGAAAGCAGCGAATGGCACATGGTATTCATCAAGCCAGTCCCCGGGCGGCCGGGCCGCTGATAACTATTCACTGTGGGGATACCACTCCTGAGATTTTGGAGCAGGAGCTGTTTGGTGTAGCCCTTAATTCGGAGGTAAGTCATCCCGGCAAGCTGGAGCTGGCCTCTGGCGGTACTCTTTTTATTGACGAAATAGAAAAAATGCCTAAAAATATTGCTGCTGCCCTGGCAGCTGCCCTTAATACCGGACAATCCCGTCGAGTTGGTGAGACTGTGGATAGGGCTATTGATGCACGGATTGTGGCAGCCTGCGATAGTGATTTGAAGCGGTTGACCGAACGGGGACTGTTTTCAAGGGAATTATATGATATTATTTCCCGCAGTGTTATACGAATCCCGTCCCTGCGTAATCGTCGGGAGGACATAAAGGATTTGGCAAACCATATTGTGGATGAGCTGGCAAGTCAGCATCAGATGGCCAGAAAACAAATTGCCGATGAGACAGTGGAGCTGCTAAAAAATTACGATTGGCCGGGAAATATTAAACAGCTGCAGGGAGTAATCGAGGTAGCGTTTTTTAAAACGGCTGACGGGGTTATTCGCCCGGAGGATATTAACCTCATGGGGGATGTTAAACCGGATAACAAGTGGAAGGAAGACAAGGACATTTTCGTAAAGGCGTGGAAGGCCGCCGGAGGTAATGTCAGCCGTATGGCAAACCTCCTTCATGTAAGCCGGGTAACCCTGTATAGGTATCTGAAAAAATTTGGCTTTGAAAAAAAATGATATCAGTAGAATGGGAGAGATAGTGTGCGTTTGAGAAGAAAGCCATGGGTGGACCAGGCTATTCATGATTTTGATGATTTTGTTTTTTCCAAGGACAATCCTGCAAGTGAGGCTCAGCGGGGGAAATGGGCTGAAGTGTTTGGCCGTACCGGGGCGCTGCATGTGGAGCTGGGAACCGGTAAAGGAGATTTTATAAGTCAGATGGCTATGCGGCATCCTGAAATAAATTTTATTGGCATTGAGGCTCAACAGGATGTATTGTATATGGCGGCGAAAAAAATCCGGGAGCTGGGATTGTCTAATGTAAAATTGCTGGTGTTTGACATAAATAATATTGAAAACATCTTTGCCGAAGGTGAGATTGACCAATTGTACATAAATTTCTGTGACCCCTGGCCAAAGGCCAGACATGCCAAAAGACGGCTGACTCACATTGGCTTTTTGCGGCGATATGCGGCTCTTTTGAAGCATCCCGGAAAGCTGATTTTTAAAACTGATAATCGGCCACTGTTTGATTTTTCGCTGGAGCAGTTTGAGGCGGCTGGGCTAAGGGCTACAGATATTTCCTATGACCTCCATGGCGAAAACCGACCAGATAACATAATGACTGAATATGAACGGAAATTCAGTGGCTATGGCGAAAAAATTAATCGATGTGAGGTAATATTCCCGTGACTAATATGGAACGCTTGGAAGAGCGAAAACGGCATAAAATATGGAAAAACAATCATGAGGCTGTGGTGGCAATGGTTTTCATAATGCTGGTAGCTGGGGCGTTTAATGTTTTTAGCTCAACCTTTGTAATGGCAGAACGGGATTATGGAGATCCATATTACTTTATTTTTCGACACATGATAAGCCTGGGCTTAGGGGTGTTTGCCTGTTTTATCAGCTCCCGGGTGGATTATCATAAATGGCGGGCCTGGATAACCCCAGTGACGGCGCTGGTTATTGCTTCCCTGCTGTTTGTGCTGCTGTTTGGGGTGGCCATAAATGGCTCCAAACGGTGGATAACCATGTCGGGCTTTTCTGTTCAGCCGGCGGAATTTGCCAAAATGTGCAGTATTATGCTGGCGGGCTATTATATTTCCTTCCGTAACAATTTTGGCAGGGAAATAAATATATTTAATCGTCAGTATGGGATTGTTGCTGCAATGGCCATTTTGGTACATTTGGAACCTGATATGGGAACTGCCTGTATTATAATTGGTATACCGGCGATTATGCTGGTTGTTGGCGGACTAAAGTGGAAAAAGCTGAAATGGCTGGTTATTATTGGCGCAGTTTTAGTGGTTGGAATGTGCTATATGCAGCCATATCGTATTGAGCGGATCATGGTAACCTATGACCCTTGGTCCTATGCCCAGGATAAAGGCTACCAAACGGTGCGTTCCTTGCTGTCAATTGGCTCTGGCGGGATTTTTGGCATGGGTATAGGTCAGGGGCTGAGTAAATACGATTATCTGCCGGAGGCACATACGGACTTTGCCTTTGCAGTATTTAGCCAGGAAATGGGCTATATTGCTGTTTTAGCTATGCTGCTGGTGTATGTGGGTTTTTGCTTTTATTCCGTACAGATTGCCAAACAGGCAAACGACATGTATGGACAGCTGCTGGCAGTGGGAATATTGCTTTTGGTTGGGGGACAGGCTGTAGCCAATCTCTTTATGGTCAGTGGAATGTTCCCCGTGGTTGGTGTACCTTTGCCCTTTATCAGCTATGGAGGCACCTCCCTGATAACCTCCCTGTTTGCTGTTGGAATATTGATAAATATAAGCCGTCAAAGCCAAAAGGCAAAGGAGCGGGAGCTTATAGTCAGGGCTCTTCGAGAAAATAATGATGGACATAGGCCCATTTTGCGTAGGGTAAAATGAGACTTATTGAGTGGGAGGCTTTGAACGACCGCTTGATTTTAGTCGAATTAAGCCTGAGCCGTACGGGTGCTTAACTCCTACCAAAAAATTAAGGAGTCTTGGCGCCCGTTAGCGTAGGGGCAAATGAGATAAATAGGTTAATGGGTTAATATAAAATGAAAAAGAGACAAAAACGCATTGCATTGGTAAATGATATTACTGGCTTTGGCAGGTGCTCTATTACAGTGGAGCTGCCATTGATTTCGGCAATGAAGATTCAGGCCTGCCCTCTACCTACAGCTATTTTGTCTGTACATACGGGGTTTACGCCGCATTTTCTTGATGATTATACTGGACGCATGGTTCCATATATGAAAAATTGGGAGCAGCACGGAATAGTATTTGATGGAATCTGTACCGGTTTTTTGGGGTCATTGGACCAAATCAATATTGTTGAATATTTCATACACCGGTTTAAGCGAAAGCACACTAAAGTCATGGTGGATCCCGTTATGGGGGATTATGGCAGACTGTATTCCTCCTATACAGCCGAAATGTGTCGGGAGATGCGGCGACTGTTAAAATGGGCGGATTTGGTTACGCCAAATTTGACCGAAGCCTGTCAACTGTTAGATGTTCCGTATCCAAAGGATGGAAAGGTTACTGAGACTGAGCTTTATACCATGGCCAGGGCTTTGGCCGATAAGGGACCTGAGCAGGTGGTTATTACCGGCCTCAGTGATGAAAAACACATAAAGAATTACGTGTATGAGAAAAATGGCAGTCCAAACTTTGTGGTAAAGGACAAGGTAGGGGCTGACCGCTCCGGCACCGGGGATGCCTTTGCCGCTATTGTGGCGGGCAGTCTGATAAATGGTCTATCCCTTAACGAGGCAGTGGAAAAGGCAGCGAATTTTATCAACAGGGTGTTGGAGTATACTGTTGAGCTGGATTTGCCGTGGAATTACGGTCTGGCCTTTGAGGAATATTTAACTGAACTGAAATAAATGGAGCAAACAGATGATAGTATATGCAACACACGCCGGTGGGCGGTATTTACAGCTAAAGGACAGTCTGAAGGAGCAGCCTGAGGGCAAACGGGGAGTTTATGTGAATCTGACCAATAGATGCAATTGCTCATGTACCTTTTGCCTGAGACATATGAAGGATATGGCTGAGGAAAGCTCCCTGTGGCTTCGGGAGGAGCCCTCTGTGGAGCTGGTAAAGGACCAGCTGGAAAGCCTGCCATGGTACTATGTTTCAGAAATAGTTTTTTGTGGCTTTGGTGAACCTACAATGCGACTGGGCGATTTGGTTGAGCTGTTAAAATATGTGAAAGACATTCACCCGGAGGTAAAGACCAGGCTTAATACAAATGGGTTATCTGATTTGGAGTATGGTCGTAATACTGCTGTTGATTTTGCTGGCGGTATCCTGGACACAGTTTCCATAAGCCTGAACGCCTCCAATGCAGAGCGGTATTTGGCGCTTACCAGAGCCAAATACGGGCTTAAATCCTATGAGGCCATGCTGACATTTGCTGAGGAATGTAAAAAATATATTGCCAATGTGGTATTGACTGTGGTAGAAAAGGTGGAAAATCAGGAGGAAATTGACCGTTGTAAGAAAATATGTGAGGCACGGGGGCTGCGGCTTCGTGTTCGTACCTATGAAGATAAATAAAAACTTCGCACATGTATAATTGATACATTTATGCCAGGTGAATGCCTATCGCAGAACACTTGCGCTCATAAATTTTGCCTAGTGGAACACCTCATCCACCGCAAGCGGTCCCCCTTCCCCAAAGGGGAAGGCAAGAATTACCCGCTTTATTTCACGAGTGTATTGATACAATGATTTTTGAATATTAAACGTCACTAGAGATGCTGTCAAATGCGAGGCGGAGGAATGAGGCATAGCGGTGGCTATG